>JAYWDK010000468.1:0-21641 GCA_043779845.1 Betaproteobacteria bacterium
GCCTTGTTGTCCGGGCATCTGCCGGCCACGTTTTTTACCCTGCATGTGTTTCAGTGGGCCACCTTGGTGGAGATGCTGGCCTGGGTCAGCGTGCTGGGCCTGCACATTGAAGCCGTGCGCCGCGCCGCCGAGCGCACCGAACTCGAAAAGCTGGCGCTGGTGTCGCTGGCCCATACCGACCCGCTCACCAGCCTGCCCAACCGGCGTGGCCTGAAAGACGCGATGGATCTTGGCCTGCCACGCTGTCGCGCCAACAGCGCGTTAGCGGTTTTCATGCTGGATCTGGACGGCTTCAAACCGATCAATGACCGCCTGGGGCACGACGCCGGCGACGAGCTGCTGGTGCAAGTGAGCCAGCGCCTGCGCCAGCAGCTGCGCCGCGATGACGTGGTGGCCCGGCTGGGCGGCGATGAGTTTGTGATCCTGGCGGCGGGCCTGGCGAATGATGCCGAGGCGATGGACCTGGGCCACAAGCTGCTTGATGCCTTCAACCAGCCGTTTGACCTGGAGGGCCAGGAATGTTGCGTCGGATTGACGATAGGTTTGGCGCTGGCGCCCCAGGATGGCCGTGATCCCCGAGATCTGCTCAAGCGCGCCGACGCCGCGATGTACGCCGGCAAGCAGTCGGGCCGGCACACCTTGCGCCGGGGCCATGCGTCAGCCGCGCTGGTGACCACGGCCTGACCCTGGGTGACCCCGGGCCGGGCCGTGGTCAGTTCATGAAACCCAGCGGCCCGCGTTGGCCCGCCGACCGGGCCAACGGCAGATCCGCCAGCGCCACCTGATCCCGGCCGCCAGCAATGTGATCCACCACCCTCGCACCGAACGAATGCCCCCTCTACCCAGCCCTACCGCCCGGGTGCGGGGATTTGATTTTCTGCCTTGCCGGCTGCTGTGCTCGTTTTCTGCACGGCGCCGGGTATTCGCCCCGGCGGGCGCCTAACTTTCTTTTCGGGCCGAAAAGAAAGTCAGCAAAGAAAAGGGCCCGAACCCAGTTTCAATGGCTTTGACCTCGACCGCTTCGAGCACGGTGTGTTGTTGACTCGCCTGCGTGCAGGCTCAGACATTCGGCGTCTTTCATGGCCATCGAGTAACTCCGCCAGTACGCGTCCAATTCGGCCTGCGCATGGCTTGGTTCACTGCTTGGCCGGCGCCTGGCCCCCTCTCCCCAACCCTCCCCCCCGGGTACGGTGGCGAGGGAGCCAGTCAGGTCGAGCGCGTGAGTTGAGACAAGACGAGACGAGACGCGGCCAGTATTGCCCCCTCACCGGCTCGCGGGAGAGGGTCTCGAACCCGCGCCGTGCTGTAGCCCGGGACAACCGTCTTGGACGAGCCGCAACCAGATCCCAACTCGGTGGTGACAGGCGCCGAATGTCTGAGCCTGCACGCAGGCGAGTCCATCGCGTCGTGCCCGAAGCAGTCAAGGGCAAACCCATTGAAACTGTCTTGCAGGCCCTTTTCTTTGCTGACTTTCTTTTCGGCCCGAAAAGAACGCCAGTCGCCCGCCGGGGCGAATACCCGGCGCCGTGCAGAAAGCGAGCACAAAAGCCAGCAAGGCGCCTTGCCCCCTCACCCCAACCCTCTCACCCGGGTACGGGGGCGAGGGAGCAGTCAGATCGAGGTCGCAAACCATTGACTGAGGTTGAGGGCCAATCAGGATGTTGCTTGGCCACTTGACTAATCCCCCTCGGGGGGGAAGGCGACTTCAGGCCGCGCCCGGGCGGGCCAAAAGCTCCACGGCCTCCACCAGGCGCTCAGCCTGATCGGCCAGGCCGCGCCGCTCGTCAGACGCCAACTTTTGCAGCCGTTGCAGGGCCTGGCCCCGTTGCAATGAATAACGGTGCATCAACACGCCCACGGCCATGGCCACCAGCTCACTGGCCTGCGCGCTGGGCGGCACGGGCAAGGATGTTGAGGCCTGCACGGCTGCCAGCGCCGTGGCGCCGCCGGGAACGGGGTTTTGTGGCGTCAGGCCCATGCCCATGCCCGCGCCCGTGACCACGCCCAACCCGGAAGGCACGCCCACAGCCGCACCCGCAAGCGCGCCCACCTCGCCCGTTGACCGCGCTCGCGCTGGCAAATTGGCGAAGGCCGCCGCCACCGTGGGCACGATCTGGCCAATGTCCAGCGGCTTGACCAGGTAGGCCACCGCGCCCAGCTCCTTGACTTTTTGCACCGTCTCGTCGTCGGCAAACGCCGACAAAAACATGAAGGGCATGTGCAGGTGATCACGCAGGTAGGCCGCCACGTCAAAGCCGCTCATGCCTTCCATGCGGATGTCGAGCAAGGCCAGGTCGGGCTTGTGCTCACGCGCCAACAAGATGGCGTCGTCGCCGTTGTCCGCGTCGATCACGTCGTAGCCGGCCTGGGCCAGGCCGTGGCTCAGCGTGGCCAGCACCAACCGGTCATCGTCGACCACCAAAATCTTGCCTTTGTCGGCCATGGTTGCTTGATCCATTCTGTTGCTCGATTGTTACCCAGCGTCTCGCACGTCCGGCACGCCAACGGTCACAGCGGCTCCAGCAAGGTGATGCTGGGCGGCACCAGCACCACGCGGGCCTCCACCTCGATGCCCATCTGCGCCAGCGTGAGCGTGGCCGTGCGCCGGGGTAGCAAGGCCCGCACCAAACCCAGGCCCGACACGCCCGGTGGCACCTGCGCCAGGCTGAACCCGGCACGCAACTGGCCCGGGCTGTGGATGCAAATCGACAGGCGCGCTTCATCACAGTGCAGCACGCACCTGATGTCACCCGGCGTGCTGTGCTTGATGGCGTTGGTGAGCAACTCGTTGATGGTCAGCGCGATCGGGATCGACTCGGCCTCGGGCAGCGCAAAACGGTGCGGCGGTGTGCCTTCAACCATCACCGTGATCGTGCGGCCAAACGTGCGCTGCACCGACGCCGTGATGGCCTCGATCAGCGGCAGGATGCGCAGCGGCCCCGTCACCCCCACCTGCAGGCCGTGCACCTGGGCAATGGCCTGCACCTGGCCCACGGCCTCGCTGATGAGCGACGCCACCTCGGGCCGGCGCGCCGCTGTTTGCTGCAACAAGCCGGCCACCCCTTGCAGGTTGTTCTTGATGCGGTGGTGCACCTCTTTGACCAGCATCTCGCGCTGCGACACGGCCGCGTCGAACCGCGCCTGCTCGGCCACGCGCTGCTCCGTCACGTCGCTGGCCACCAGCAGCAGTTGCGGCTCGCCCGTGGCCTCGAGTGAGACGATGCGCACGTCCCACATGCGGCGCTCGCCGCCCAGGTCGGCGCCATCGTTGCCCTCGTCGCCGCCGCCAGCCCCCATCGGCCGACGCAGCTCGCGTCGCAGCCCTTCGGTTTGCGCCAGGGCGGCATCCAGGTCGCAGCGCAACATCCTGGCATCGGCCACGCCAAACCATTCTTCGGGCGGCCGGCCCAGCACGGCTTCAACCGGCCGGCCAAAAAACAGGCCCGCCATGTGGTTGAGCCGCAGCACCCGGCCCGACACCGCGTCAAACAGCGCAATGGCCAGTGGCGCGGTTTCAATGATGCGTTGCAGCGACGCCTGCGCCTGCGCGATGCTCACCTCCGCCTGGCGCCGGCGCTCGATGTCCAGCAAGGCAAAGGTGATCTGCGTGGCCGATGACTCGCCACGGCCCGTGACCACCGCATTGCCCACCACCCAGAACTCGCGGCCGTCACGGCCCCGCAACTTGCACTCGAAGGTCTCGGCCTGGCCGTCGGCCAGGTCATGGCGGTAGTGCGTGGCGCGCAGCGGGTGGTCGGGCTCGGCGGTGGCCACGATGGAGATCGGCTCGCCCACAAAATCAGCCAGCTCGCCGCCAAACATGCGGCGCGCCGAGCGGTTCATCCACTCGATGCCGCCGTCGCCCACGGTGACGATGCCCACCAACACCGAATCCAGAATGGCGCGCGTGCGTTCGGCCTGCAACTGCACGGCCTCGCGGGCGCGGCGGCGCTCGTCCACGTCCACGTACGAGCAGATCAGCCCTGATTCGGGGTCGGCGTCGTCCACCCGCCGCTTGCTGACCTGCACCCAGATCATGCGGCCATCACGGCGGCGCAGGCGGCGCTCGCCGCTCCAGCGGCCAAGTTGCAGCAAGGCGCCCTGCTGCTGTTGCCACAGCCGGCCATAACTTGATTCGTCCTCGAACAAGGCCGACAGGTGCATGCGCAACAACTCGCCCACGGCATAGCCGGTGAGCGTGGCCAAGGCCTCGTTGGCGCGCTCGATGCGCCCGCCGTGCAAATAGGCCAGGCCCACGTCCGACAAATTGAACATCAGCTCGCGCTCGCGGGCCAGGGCTTCAAGCTCGGTCTGCTGGGCCTTGAGCCGGGACACGTCGGTCAGCACCACCACCAGCTCGGGCGCGCCCCCCACCGGGGCCCGGCTGGCCGACAAGGCGTACCACACGGTGCCGCCATCCGGGCCTCGGCGCGACAGCTCGATCTCGTGCCGGCCTTCTTCGGCCAGGGCGCGGCGCAGCAAGGCCAGGGCGGCGGGCTGGTCGGCCAGCACGTCGTCCAATAATGCCCCGGCGGCGCGGCCTTGGCCCAAGCCCAGCATGGCTTCAAATCGCCAGTTGCAACGCACCAACTGCTCGCCACGCAGGTAGGCAATGCCCGCGCTGGTGCCGTCCAGGATGGTGGACAGCTCGCGCAGCAATTGCTCGCTGCGGCGGTGGGTTTCTTCTTGCTCGGTGACATCCAGCGTGACCACCGACAAAGCCGTGCGCCCACCGGTCAGTTCGCCCGGCTCCACCCGGGTGAGCAGCCACCGGATGCCCAGTTCGGGCACCTTGACGGCGTAGCGCACCTGCGCCCGTTGGCCCTCGCGCAGGGCGCGCTGCAGGCGGTCGAATTCATCAAGCGACTGCGGTTCAACCTGCTCGCGGCGTATGCCCTGCAGGCCCGCCGCCAAGCCCGCCGTCAAGCCCGCCGTCATGCCCGTTTTTGCCGTGCCCGGCCCGCCCAAGGCGGAGGGCTCAAAAATGGCCCGGGCGGGCCGCGCGGGCCGGCTCTTGAGCCAGCCGCGCGAGGCCTCGTACGTGGCCACGCCCACGCTGGCGGTGTCCATCAACGCGCCAATCTCCAGTTGCGCCAAATCGTGTTCGTCTTCGAGGCTGCGGTCTTCAACCACCGCCATCACGCGCAGTGCGCCTTGCTCGCCCCGGAAAGCGCGCAAGCGCGCGCACAAGCGCGTGCGGCGGCCGTCCGGCAAGGTCACGCTGGCGCGCACCTCCAGCGGCTGGGCGTCGGCTTGCAGGTCGGCATGTGGCGCGTCAACCTCCCAGGCCAGCAACTGGCACAGGTCGTCGGGCGCATCCCTGAGCATCACCGGCGCGCGGCCCACCAAGGCCTCAAAGGCCGCGTTGCTGCGCACCACCAGCCCGGCGCTGTCGTAGACCAGCATGCCGATGGGGCTGAGGTCAAACCAGTGGTCCAACTCATGGCCCGAATCGGCGGCCTGGTGGCGCGCCTGGTGCTCCAGGCTAACGTCTTGCAGCAGCGACAGCAGCAGCGGCGAGCCGTCGTCGGCGCTCACCCAGCGCGGGGCAAACCGGAACCAGCACTCGCGGCCCTGGGCGTCAATGAAGCGGCGCTCAACCTGGCGCTCAGGCTGGCGGCCCTCGGCCAGCGCGGCGGTCCAGGCGTCGCGGGTCTGGCGGATCTCGGCGTGGTCGTCGGGCGGCAGGCCGTCAAACGGGTCATGGCCCAGCACCTGATCAGGCGGCTTGCCGATGGACTCAAAAAAGGCCCGGTTGGCGGCCACCATCACGTAGCGGGTGTCTTGCACGATGAGCGGCTGCGGCGAATCCCAGAGCAGCTTGACCAACTCACTGGTGGCGCCCGCGGCCAGCGGCGGCGCGGGCAGCGGCGGCGGCGTGGCGGGGGCACGCAGCAGCCAGCCACTGCCCGCGCCACGCGACAGGCTGAGCGGCAAGCTTTGGCCTGCCGCGTGGCCGTCCACCAGTTGCAGGCTGAGGCCGCCGTCAGCGTGTCCATTGGCCAGCGCGGCCAGCAAATCGGTGCGTGATTCGGGGCTCAGGCGGGCGAGCGCGGCGTCCGCAGCCTGGCCGGCCTCGCAGCCCAGCATACGGTGGGCCGCACGGTTGCAAAAACTGACGCGATGCCGCGCGTCAAGCAGCAGCAAGACCTCGTCGACGCCGTCGAGCAAGGCTGAGAGTTGGGCATTGGACGGAAGCGTGGCCGGACGCGGCAGCAGGGACATGCGGCCAGTTTAGCGGCCGCATCAAGCGGCCCAGGCTCACGCTGGCGTGCTCAGGCAAAAGCCGCCGCCGACGCTGGCCGCGCCCCCGCCAGCTTGAAGCGCTGATGTCTGGCAGAGCGGTGGGCATCGGCGCCCTGATCGGCCCACCACCCGCGCCGACATGGCGTGGTACTGCGGCAAGCTCACGCTGGCATATCGTCCAGACAACCCTACAACTTGAATCAAACTTCCTCGACCGACGCGTGTCGGCTGAAAGCAGGCTGGCAGCTCAGCGATCGGTGAACACCGGTGCGCGCTTCTGCAAAAACGCGGCCACGCCTTCGGCAAAATCCGCGCCCCGGCTCATCTCGCCCTGCACGCTGGCCTCCTGGCTCAGGGCATCGGCGTAACCCAGCTGACCCGCCTCGTCAAGAATGCGCCGGGTGGCCACCAAGGCACGGCTGGGCAGAGCCGCCAGCTTGAGCGCCAAGGCCGTGGTGGTGTCCAGCAGCGCGGCGTCGTCCACGCAGCGCCAGATCAAGCCGATGCGCTCGGCCTCTTCAGCCGGCAGCTTGTCGCCCGTCATCGCCAGCCCCAGCGCCAGCGCGCGCCCCACCAGTCGCGGCAGCAGCCAGGTACCGCCACCATCGGGCACCAGGCCGATCTTGGAAAACGCCTGGATGAAGCTGGCCGAGCGGCCCGCGATCACCATGTCGCAGCCCAGGGCGATGTTGGCCCCGGCGCCCGCCGCCACGCCGTTGACCATGGCGACCACCGGCACCGGCATGCTTCGCAAGCGCAGCGCCAGCGGCTTGTAGAGGCGCTCGACGATGCCGCCCACGTCGGCGGGTTGGCCGTCATTGCCCATGCCCTCGTCGTTCAGATCCTGGCCGGCGCAAAACGCCCGGCCCGCGCCGGTGAGCACCACGCAGCGCACGCCCGCGTCCAGGGCGGCGGCGTCCAGCGCGCTGCGCAACTCGGCGTGCAGCGCGGCGGTAAAGCTGTTCAGCGCGGCTGGCCGGTTCAGCGTGAGGGTGCAAACGGCACCGGCGGTGGTCACCAGCACGAGGGGATCTGACATGGGCTCAAGCCTCCAGCAACACAGCCCGACGGGCCGCGAGACCCACATTGTGGCCGCTCCAAAGCGCCGAGAAGAGCGCCGCAAACAGGGCAGTTCCAGAATCCGGAACAAGGCGCCCGGGTAACATGCCCAGGCCATGCCTGCCCACGAATTCGCCCCCGGATTGTTTATTCGCAGCTTCACGCCACCACTGCCCCTGTCGCACTACCGACTGGTGGCTTTTGACATGGACTCCACGCTCATCAACATTGAATGCGTGGACGAAATCGCCGCCATGGCGGGCCGCCGCGCCGAGGTGGCGGCCATCACCGAGGCGGCCATGCGCGGCGAGATCACCGATTTCAAAGATAGCTTGCGCCAGCGCGTGGCCCTGCTGCGCGGCGTCAATGAATCGGCGCTGGAGGCCGTTTACGAGCAGCACCTGCGCCTCAACCCTGGCGTTGAGCGCTTTGTGGCGGCCTGCCAGGCGGCGGGCCTGAAAACGCTGCTGGTGTCGGGCGGATTCACCTATTTTTCAGAGCGCATACGGCACCGTCTGGGCCTGGATTTCGCCCGCGCCAATGTGCTTGAAATCGCCGATGGCGTGCTCACCGGCCGGCTGGTTGAGCGGCCCTGGGGCGACATCTGCGACGGCCTTGAAAAACGCCGCGTGGTGATGGAGGTTTGCGAGCTGATGGGCATCGCCACCTCGCGCGCCATTGCCGTGGGCGATGGCGCCAATGACCTGCCCATGATGAGCGTGGCCGGCCTGTCGATCTGCTACCACGGCAAACCCGCCGTGCGTGATCAAGCCATGATCTCGATCGAGGCCGGTGGCATGGATCGTGCGCTGGAGCTGCTCAACGTTTGAGCTGCCAACCATGACACCCTCACCTGCCCTATCCCAGGACATCAACCTGGACGCCGACACCGCGTTGCCGCAGTTGCGGGGGCCCGGTGGGCGGCGCTTGATCGTGCTGCTGGCCGACGACAACCCGGTCAACCGCGAGGTAGGCCGCGCGCTGCTTGAAGAACTGGGGCTTGAAGTGCACACCGCGCTCGACGGCCGCGACGCGGTGAACAAAGCCGCAGCTGGGCAATTTGACCTGGTGCTGATGGACGTGCAAATGCCGAAACTCGATGGTCTGGCCGCCACGCGCGAGTTGCGCAACCACGCCAAGCTGGCGGCGGTGCCGGTGATCGCCATGACGGCCAACGCGGCCGATCAAAACCGCGACGACTGCCTGGCCGCCGGCATGAACGATTTTTTGACCAAGCCCGTCGATCTGTGGGCGCTGGCCGCCATGCTGGCGCGCTGGTTGCCGCGCTAGGAGCCTGTCGGGCTTGGGGTCGGGCCCACCCCAAGCCCGACAGGCTCCTAGGACGCGCTAAAACCCCATCGAGGCCAGCAGGTCGTCCACGTCTTCCTGGGCCACGGCCTTGTCGGGCACTTGCGGGCCTTCGAGCTTGTTGAACTCCGGCGCGGCGGCCGAGCCCTCGCTCTGGGCCAGCAATTGCAGCAACTGTTGCTCGGTGTGGCCAATGATGGTCACCACCTTCTTGATCACCTGGCCCGACAGGTCTTGAAAATCCTGCGCCATCATGATGTCGGTCAGCATGCTGGCCTGGGTGCGTGCCATGCCACTGTGCTGCTGCAGCGAGGCCGCCGCCTCGGCCAGCGCGGCGCGGGCCTCGCCCACGCCCAGATCCGGGTGCTCGGCCAAGGCCTCCAGGCGCGCCGACAAGGCCTCGGCCTGCGCGGCGGCGTCCAGGCACGCGGGCTGGGCCCGGTCGATCAGGTTGAGCACCTTGTTGGCGGCCACCTCGGTCATCTGGCCCACGTAAGCCAGGCGGTCACGGGCATCGGGCAGCTCGTCGACCAATTGGTGAAAAGCGATGTCCCAGCCCAGCGCCGCCAAGGTGGTCCCCAGCTGGCGCACCTGGGCATCGAGCTTCTCCAGGGCATCTTGACCTTCTGACAGGTTGCTCACGGTGGCGCACTCCGGTGGATTTGATTTGTAGGCAAATAGTGATGCACGCGGCGATCCCGTTGTTGTGCACACGGAAAGGCGAAGCGCGGCCCTGATACGTCTGTCTATCGGCAGCCTGCACCACTTTCTTGACAACTTTTTTCGCGGCGTACACCGGGTGAGAGCTTTGGGGCCGCGTTCAAGGGCCGCAGGGTCTGGCCCGCGCCCCAAGGGCAAGCCCTTCTTGGCCTGCGTGCCCTGCCCTGCCTACCATCCACAGGCGCCATACAACCCACGGAGCCCCAGCCATGAGCCAATCCCCCACCCAGTACCTGCTCGATGCCAGCCGCATGCCCGTCGATGGAAACCAACGCCGGCCGTGCCGCGCTGGCCCAGCGGCCCGACCACCCCGACAGGCTCCCGGGCCTGGCCATCAGCGAGGCGGTTGAAATCGCCGCCACCCACGACGTCACCCAGTACGCCAACCACGCCATCAAGGGCGCCATCGTCGAGGCGCTGCGCTGCAAGGCCGAGGGCCGCAGCGAGGTGATCCTGTTCAACCTCTGCGGCCACGGCCACTTTGACATGGCCGCGTACAGCGACTACTTTGCCGGCAAGCTGAGCGACCAGTCGTACGACGAAGCCGAGCTCGCGATGGCGCTGGCGGGCTTGCCCTCGGTAGCCACCTGAAACCTCGGGCTGACACATCGGCTTAAAAGGTTTCCCAGTCGTGCGCGCCGCCGGTGTTGGCGGTGCTGGCAGCGGGGCTGCGGGCGGCCATCTGGGCCAGCGCCGGTGCGCTGGGCCGGGCCACGCTGGCCGGCGGTTTGTACCGGGCGGCTTGTGGGCGCGCGGGCTGCACCTTGGCGGCCTGTGGCGCGCGGTACACCGTGGGCTGCTGCGCCGCGTGCCCGCCCACGTTGAACACGCTCACCAGTTCCGTCAGGCGCGAGGCTTGCGCGCGCAGGCTTTCGGCAGCGGCGGCGCTCTGTTCCACCAGAGCCGCGTTTTGCTGGGTTGTCTGGTCAAGCTGGTTGACGGCGTCGCCCACCTGGCTGATGCCGCTGGTCTGCTCGGCGGTGGCGTTGGTGATCTCGCCTATCAGCTGACTGACGCGGCCTACCTGCGCCACGATGTCGCCCATCGACGCACCGGCGGCATGCACTTGCCGCGAGCCGGTCTCCACCTTTTCAACGCTGTCGCTGATCAGGGTCTTGATCTCCTTGGCCGCATTGGCCGAGCGTTGCGCCAGTGAGCGAACCTCGCTGGCCACCACGGCAAAACCCCGGCCTTGTTCGCCAGCCCGGGCGGCTTCCACGGCCGCGTTCAGTGCCAGGATGTTGGTCTGGAAGGCAATGCCATCGATCACCCCGATGATGTCCACGATCTTTTTCGACGAGGTCGAGATGTCTTGCATGGTGGCCACCACCTGGCCCACCACCACGCCGCCCTTGCTCGCCGCGTCGGCCGCGCTGGTCGCCAGCTGGTGGGCTTGCTGGGCGGTGTCGGCGTTGGTGCGCACGGTGGCCGTGAGCTGCTCCATCGAGGCCGCCGTTTGTTGCAGGTTGCTGGCTTGCTGCTCGGTGCGCTGGCTCAGGTCGGCGTTGCCGCTGGCAATTTGCGCCGAGCCCGTGGCGATGCTGTCGCTGCTTTGGCGCACCTGGCCCACCAGCTCGTGCAGCTTGTCGCGCATGGCGCTCATGGCCGCCATCACGCTATGGCTGTCGGCCGTGCTGCTTGGCACCGCCACCTGAAAATCACCGGCGGCGATGGCCTTGGCGATGCGGGCCACGTCGTTGGGTTCACCACCGAGCTGCCGTGTCACGCTGCGCGAAATGACGGCACCCGCAAGCACGGCCACCACCGAGGCCGCAGCCGCCAAAAACAGGGTCCAGACCACCGCCGAACGGCCATCGGCCTCGGCCATGGCGCCTTCCTTGTCCATGGCGCCAGACTGGTAGTCCACCATGGCCGCAATCGCCGCAGTAAATGCCTTGAACGCCGGACGCCCCGTCTTGAACATGTAGACGCTGGCCTCGTCGGCGTGGCCCGCCTTCACCAGGCGCAGCACCTCGGCGCGCGCGCTGGCGTATTCGGCCCGTTTTTCGGTCATGGCATTGAACAATGCCGGGCCCTTGGCAACGCCATGCGCGAGCAGCTTTTCAAGCTTGCCCATCGCCTCGGTATTGGCGGCAAATGTCGCATCAATGCCGTCAAGCGCTTGTTGGAGCAACACGGGGTCTTTGGCTGCGATCACGGCGTCGCGCAACGACAGCGCCTGCAACATCACCCCCTGGTTCACCGCGTTCGCGAGCTTGACCTTGACGAAGCGGTTTTCAAGGATGTTTTCAACCTGATCGTTGATGCCCTGGATGCGCAGCACCGACAGGCCTGCAACGCCACACAGAAACGCCAACACCAGCCCAAAGCCCAACGCCAGCCTGGTTCCCACCTTCATGCCTGAAATTGCTCTGAACACGGACGATCCCTTTTTTTGATGGATGCCTGGTTTTCGGCCGCGTGTGGCCAAAGTTGAATGCATCGGCGCACCTGCCGGTCAAAAAATTGCACCGAAAACGCCGCTGGATCCAACAGGCGCTCGTGAGTGCCGGCCCGGTCAAACCCCACTCAGGGGCGACGAATTGCCGGGCTTGGTGGCTCGCTTCTTGACGGCCACAACGCCAAAGCGTGGTCGGCTGACGCCGAGCCACCCGAGTGGCGTTGTTTTAGACGTTTTCCAACCGGGTTGACGGCTCGGCGCCGTCAATGGCCTCAGGCGTCTCATGCCGTGACGCCACCGGAAATAGCCGCTGCAAGGCCGCCCGAACGCTGGCCAGACGCGGGTCTTGCGGGTGCGCGTCGTCGGTGGTGTCGTTGATGCAAAAAAAGCCCAGCTCGCCGCACGCGCAAGCCAGCAGGCCAAGCTGCTGCTTGATGTCGGCGTCGCCCGTGGACACGTACCAGTGGCGGTACTCGCGCATCCGGGCCACGCCGTGAGCCAACGCCCAGCGGATCACAAAATCGGCCACCAGCGTGGGCTTGTCCCAGGCGCGAAACACGGTAGAGCGCACGCTGCAAAACAGCTCGGGCGCCAGCCGCTCCAACTCAAAAATAACTGACTTCAGCAGCGGGCGCGGCGCATGCGCGAAAGTGCGAAACGTGTGCGCGTAGTGCGGCAAGCGTGGCGGGGTTGAAGGCAGGGTTGATGGCGGGGTTGACGTCGAGCCGGCCAGCGCGGCGGCAGCGCTTTTGAGCCATTGGTTTGACAGCCGGCAGGCGTTTTCCATCGAGTGGGCGTCGGGCCGCAGCGGGCCGTCGGCGACCACAGGGTCATCCGACCAGGCCGCGTAGATGCCCCCCGCCCAGAACCAGTCGTCTACCCGCACCGGCGCGCCAAAAAAGACGTCATCGTTGAGGTAAAAAAACCGCTCGGACAGGCCCGGGATGTGATGGATGTACGTCTCGATGTTGCTGGAGTCAAACGTGGGCAACAAAGCCGCCGGGATCAGGCTGTGGTGGTCGACGATGCTCAGGCCGCTTGACGGCCGCAGCCACGGCGGCACCTGCGCGTCGGTCACGATATACACATGCCCGTGCGCCGGAAAAAACCGCTCCAGCGCACGCAAGCTGTAGCGCAGCTCGTCGTTGTCCCGGAAGCGCCCTTCCACGTTGCCGTGCAAGCCCATGGCGCCGCGATGGTGGGGGCTGAGGGCCGCATTGGCCGCTTGCCGCTTGAGACGCCAGGCGGGGTCGCGGCCGTCCACCCAGAGGTAGACGATGTCGATGGGCGCCGAGTCAGCCATGCCGCATTCAAGGGTTGAAGGGAATGGCGAGGCTGGCTTGCTTTTTGCGGCGCTCAACTGGACAACTGCTGCCAGGCTTTGTCCAGCCGCTTGGCGCTCACGGGTTGGGGTGTGCGCAGCTCCTGGGCAAAAAAGCTCACGCGCAGCTCTTCAATCAGCCAGCGGTATTCGTCCAGGCGGGCGTCGGGCACGCCTTTTTGCTCGGCCAGGCGGCGCACGTAGCGTGTCTCAAGCGGGCGCAACTCGGCCAGGCGCTGGGCGTCGCGCGTCGGGTCGGCGCGCTGTTTGTCCAGCCGCAGCGTGATGGCCTTGAGGTAGCGCGCATAGTGCTGCAACTGAGCAAAGGGCGCTTGCTGTAAAAAGCGCTTGGGCATCAGACGCTGCAGCTGGGCGGTGATGTCGTCGCTCACCTCTTTGGCTGGCCGGCTGTCCTTGAGCTTGCGCTGGGCAGCGGCAAAGTCGATCAGGATCACGCCAGCCAGGCGGGCCACCTCTTGCGCGATCAGGTTGAGCCGGGCGCGGCCCTCGGTGATGCGGGCGTTGAAGCTGGACTCGTTGCTGGGCAGCGGCTCGACTAAGAACGCCCGGTCCAGCGCCAGCTCGATGATCTGCAAGCGCAGCTCGTCGGCCGTGCCCAGGGCCATGTAGGCCGAGGCCATCTTGGTGAGCTCGGGGATGTTTTTCTCAAGGTATTTGAGCGGCTCTTTGATGGCCAGCGACACCAGCCGGCGCAGGCCGGCGCGGTGTTTGGTGGCCGCGCCTTCGGGCTCGTCGAACACCTCGATCTCGACGTGCGTGAGCTTGTCGATCAGCGCCGGGAAGCCGATGAGCACCTGGCCGCCTTTGTGGATCTCCATCAGCTCGGGCAGCTCGCCGAAGGTCCAGGCGGTGTGGCGGGCGGCGGGCGCTTGTGCTGCGTTGGCGTTTGCGGCGACGGCACCACCCTCACCCCTGCCCTCTCCCGCGAGCGGGAGAGGGCGTAAACCGGGCTTGCCGGCAGCTTGGCCACCTCGCCCGCTGGCGGGCGCGGGCTGGGGTGAGGGAGCAGCCCCCACGCCCACCACCGGCCCCAGTTTCAAGGCCGCCAGCGCCTGAAACGCCGACCGCGCCTGGCCGCCCAGATCGGCCTTCAAGGTGGCCAGATGCCGGCCCAAACCAAGCTGCCGGCCGTGCTCGTCGACCACCCGGAAGTTCATGAACAAATGGGCGGGCAGCATGTCGAGCTTGAAGTCATTGCGCTGCACGGCGATCTGGCTTCGCTCGCGCACCGCCTTGAGCAGCACGTCGATCAGCGCGCCCTGGGCAAACGGGTTTTGGTTGATGAACTCGGCCACAAAATCAGGCAAGGGCACCAGGCGCGAGCGTGGCCGCTGGTGCAGGGTTTTGAGCAGCACTGTCAACTTGGTGGCCAGCATGCCGGGCACCAGCCATTCACAGCGCTCTTCGCTGACCTGGTTCAGCGCGTAAATGGGCACGGCCACGGTCACGCCGTCCTTGGCGTCACCCGGCTCGTGCAGGTAGCTCACCGTGCAATCCACACCGCCAAGGCGCAGGGTTTTGGGAAATGCAGCGCCGGTGATGCCGGCCGCCTCGTGGCGCATCAGCTCGTCCATCGTGAGCTGCAGCAAGCCGGGCGTGCGGCGGTTTTCAAGCTTGTACCAGCGCTCCAGGCTGGCGCCCGAGTGCACGTCGCGGGGCAGTTGCTGGTCGTAAAAAGCGTAGATCAGCTCGTCGTCCACCAGCACATCTTGACGGCGGCTCTTGTGCTCCAGCTCTTCGACCTGGGCCAGCAGCTTGTTGTTGTGCGCTACAAATGGCAGGTGCGTTTCCCAGTCGCCCTCCACCAGGGCGCTGCGGATGAAGATCTCGCGCGCGGCCTTGGGGTCGATGTTGCCGAAGTTCACGCGCCGGTTGTTGTAGACCACGATGCCGTACAGCGTGGCGCGCTGCATGGCCACCACCTCGGCGGCTTTTTTCTCCCAGTGCGGGTCAAGCAGCTGGGTCTTGAGCAAGTGGCCGGCCACGCCCGGGATCCACAGCGGGTCGATTGCCGCCAGGCCCCGGCCGTACAGGCGCGTGGTTTCCACCAGCTCGGCCGATACCAGCCAGCGGCCCGGCTTTTTGCTCAGGTGCGCGCCGGGGTGGCGCCAGAACTTGATGCCACGCGCGCCCAAATACCAGTCTTCGTCATCGCGACCCTGACGGCCCCCATCCCCCCGAGGGGCTGCCGTCCTGCCTTGAGGCGGCTCGGCGGCGGCGGCCTTGCAGCCGATGTTGCCCAGCAGCCCGGCCAGCATGGCCAGGTGGACCTGGTCGTAGGTGGCGGGGCTGCCGTTCAGGCGCCAGCCGTGCTCGGCCACCACGGTGTGCAGCTGGGCGTAGATGTCGCGCCACTCGCGCACCCGGCGTGGGTTGACAAAGCTGTCGCGCAGGCGCTGCTCTTGCTGGCGCTGGCTGAGTTTGTGGGTGTCTGGCCGCGTCGATACAGCGTTAGCAAGCACCGCGCCGGCCGGGTGGCCATGCACGCCACGCCCTTCTTCGATCCAGGCCCAGAGCTTGAGATAGCCCATGAACTCGGAGCGCTCGTCGTCGAACTTTTTATGCTTTTCGTCGGCCGCCTGGGCGTGCTCCATCGGCCGGTCGCGCACGTCTTGCACGCTCAGGGCCGAGGCAATGATCAGCACCTCGTTGAGCGCCTCGCGGTTGCGCGCCTCCAGGATCATGCGGCCCACACGCGGGTCAAGCGGCAGGCGGCTCAGCTCCTGGCCGATGGGCGTGAGCTCGTTGTCGTCGTCCACCGCGCCCAGCTCGCCCAGCAGCTCGTAGCCGTCGGCAATGGCCTTGGGGCGCGGCGCCTCCAAAAACGGAAATTGCTCGACCGTGCCCAGGCGCAGGCTCTTCATGCGCAAGATCACGCCGGCCAGCGACGAGCGCAGGATCTCGGGGTCGGTGAACTTGGGCCGGCCCGTGAAGTCTTTTTCGTCGTACAGCCGGATGCAAATGCCGTTGGCTACGCGGCCGCAGCGCCCGGCGCGCTGGTTGGCCGCCGCCTGGCTGATGGGCTCGACTTGCAGTTGCTCAACCTTGGTGCGGTAGCTGTAGCGCTTGACACGCGCCAAGCCGCTGTCGATCACATAACGAACGCCGGGCACGGTGAGAGAGGTTTCGGCCACGTTGGTGGCCAGCACGATGCGACGGCCACGGCCCACCTCAAACACCGCCTCTTGCTCGGCCTGCGACAAGCGCGCAAACAGCGGCAATATTTGCGGCTGCGGGCCGCCCCGGTGCGCGTTGTTGGCTTGTTGCGCCAGGTGCCGGCGCAAGTGGTCGGCGGCGTCGCGGATCTCACGCTCACCGGGCAAAAACACCAGGATGTCGCCGCTGGTGCCGCCCTGCCAAAGTTCGTCGACCGCGTCGGCAATGGCTTCATCAAAACCGTACTCGCGCTTTTCTTCAAAGGGCCGCCAGCGCTGTTCAACGGGGAACAAACGGCCGGACACTTGAATGACCGGCGCGGGCCCGTTGCGCCCCGCAAAGTGGTTGGCAAAGCGCTCGGCGTCGATGGTGGCCGAGGTCACCACGATCTTCAGGTCGGGCCGGCGTGGCAGCAGTTGACGCAGGTAGCCCAGCAAAAAATCGATGTTGAGGCTGCGCTCGTGTGCCTCGTCGATGATGATCGTGTCGTACTGGCGCAGCTCGGGGTCGCCTTGCGTCTCGGCCAGCAAGATGCCGTCGGTCATCAGCTTGACGCTGGCGCCCGGTTGCAGCCGGTCCTGGAAGCGCACCTTGTAGCCCACCACGTCGCCCAGCGGCGATTTCAACTCGTCGGCAATGCGCTTGGCCACGCTGGTGGCGGCCAGGCGGCGCGGCTGGGTGTGGCCGATCAGGCCCCGGCCGCCGGCGCCAATGCCCCGGCCCAGTTCCAGCGCAATCTTGGGCAACTGCGTGGTTTTGCCCGAGCCGGTTTCACCACAAACGATGATCACCTGGTGCTCGGCCATCAGCCGCGCGATCTCCTCGCGCCGGGCGGACACCGGCAGCGACTCTGGATACGTGATGGTGGGGATGGGCGTGGCCACACGCGGCGGCCTGTCTTGCCGGGGCGTGCGCTCGGCGCGCTCGGGGCGATCAGGTCGGGGTGGCCGCGACTGGGGGGCGGGCTGATTCACAGGGGGCGCATTATCGCCGGGCAAAACAGGCGGCGAGCTTTCAATGGTTGTGCCCTGGCGGCCGATCAAGCCGACCGATCAAGCCAACAGCTCGGCCACCGTCAGGCGATCCAGGCCAGCATGCCGGCGAAAGGCGGCCGTGGCGCGCTGCTCTTGCAGCAGCAGGAAATCCACCAGGGGAAGCGCCCGGGTGTTTGTGGTGTCGATCAGCAACACGTGGCGCTGCGCACCCGCTTCGTCCAGCCGGCCGCACCAGCCCAGCGCCACCAGATCCTCCAGCACAGTCTGCACTTGCAGCGGGTCCACCCGCAGCGCGCCGGCCAGCGCCTCGGCGCTCAGACCGCGACGCTCACTGCCGCGCGCCTGCACCAGCACTTGCAGCACGGCCACGGCCAGCGCAAAACGCTCGCCGTGCCGGTGGGGCAAGCGCACCACGCGCATCGCCAAGCTGGGCGCATAGGCGGCGATCACCGCCCCCAGCAGCACAATGATCCAGCCGAGGTAAATCCAGAGCAGCAAGATCGGCACGGTGGCAAAAGCGCCATACATCACTGAATAGGTGGGCACAAAGCTCACGTACCAAGCCAAGCCGCGCTTGGCCAGCTCAAAGCCCAACGCAACGAAGGTGCCGCCCGACAGCGCATGCGCCCAGCGCACGTAGGTGTTGGGCACGTAGCGAAACAGGGCCGCCATGCTGCCAGCCAGCAGCAAAAACTCAATCAGGCCCAGCAGCAAACCAAGGCCGCCGTGCAAACCGTTCACCACGCCGCTGGAGGCTGAAATAGCGTAGGACGTGAGCGACAAACTGGCGCCCAGCATCAAGGGCCCCAGCGTGAGCGCGGCCCAATACAGCAGCACGCGTTGAGCCCACGGCCGGGGCTTGGGCACGCGCCAAATGGCGTTGAGCGTGCGGTCGATGGTGAACACCAGGGCCAGCGCCGTCAGGCCCAAAAAGAACAGGCCCACGCTGCCCAATTTGCTGGCCTTGCCGGCAAACTGCGTCAGGGCCAGCATCACCGGGCGGCCGATGTTGTCGGGCACCAGGCTCTGCAAAAGATACTGCTGAAGCCCCGTCTGAAACCGCGAAAAAATCGGGAACGCCGTGAACAGCGCCAACATCACCGTGACCAAAGGCACCAGGCTGATCAAGGTGGTGAAGGTCAGGCTGCTGGCGGTGAGTGCCAGGTGGTCTTCACGAAAGCGCTGTTGCAGCGTGCGCAGCGTGGCAAACCAGGGCCAGTGGCGCAACAAGCTGGCCAACTCGGCCACCACGCGGCGCCAGCGGCCGACGGCCGGGAGGGTTGAATTCATCCGTCTATGATGCCAGCCGTGATAAAAAACCCATCCCCAAGCTTGGCCGCGGCGCCCGTCGCGACCGCCGCCCTCCCCCCTGTTGCGCCCCATATTTTTGTGCAAGCCACGCGGATTGCCGCCGTGGGCTCATTGCTCGGGCTGATCGTGCTGGGCCTGGCCTGGGAGCTGTGGTTGGCGCCCACGGGATCACGCTGGCTGGTGTTCAAGGTGCTGCCTTTGGTGATCCCGCTGGCCGGTTTGCTGAAGCACCGGCTTTACACCTACCGCTGGGTCAGCATGCTGGTCTGGTTGTATTTCACCGAGGGCATTGTTCGCGCCACAGGCTTGCCAACGGGGGCCGTGGCGGGCATCACCGAGTGGCTGGCCTGGGTTCAGGTATTGCTGTGCGTGGTGCTGTTTGTGGCCTGCGCCGCCCACGTGCGGTGGCGGCTCAAGCACCCCACTGTGGTTGTCGAACCCACAACAAACATCCTGACAGCATGACCCAAAGCAATTTGATCGCTGCATTGCGCAAGCTTTTGGGCGACGCCCAGGTGCTGACCGAAGGCGACCTGAGCGCCTGGGAGCGCGACTGGCGCAAGCGCTGGGACGGCAAAGCGCTGGCGGTGGTGCGGCCGGCCAATGTGGCCGAGGTGGCGGCCGTCATCAAGCTGTGCGGCGAGCACGGCACTGCCGTGGTGCCCCAAGGTGGCAATACCGGCCTGGTGGGCGGTGGTGTGCCCGATGCCACGGGCACGCAGGTGTTGCTGAGCTTGGCGCGGCTGAACCGGGTGCGCAGCGTCGACCCCGCCAACCTGACCCTGACGGTCGAGGCCGGCTGCGTGCTGCAAGCCGTGCAGCAGGCTGCGGCAGACGCGGGCTTTTTGTTTCCCTTGAGCCTGGCGGCCGAAGGCAGCTGCACGATTGGCGGCAACCTGGCCACCAACGCTGGCGGCACGCAGGTGCTGCGCTACGGCAACGCGCGCGAGCTGTGCCTGGGCCTGGAGGTGGTGACCGCCGAAGGCGAGATCTGGCACGGCCTGGCGGGCCTGCGCAAGGACAACACCGGCTACGACCTGCGTGACCTGTTCATTGGCAGCGAGGGCACGCTGGGCGTCATCACGGCGGCCACGCTCAAGCTGTACCCCATGCCCGCCGCCAACGTCACGGCGCTGGCCACCGCCGGCACGCTGACGCAATGCCTGGCCTTGTTGGGCCTGGCGCAGGCACGCCTGGGCGCGGGGCTGACAGCGTTTGAGGTGATGAACCGCTTCTCGCTGGCGCTGGTGAAAAAACACTTTGCCCAGTTGACCCAGCCGCTGGCCGCATCACCCTGGACGGTGCTGTTGGAATGCGCCGATGCCGAAGGCGAAGCGCCGGCCCGCGCGCGTTTTGAGGCCTTGCTGGAAACCGCACTGGCGCAAGGCCTGATCGACGACGCCGCCGTGGCCGAAAGCCTGGCGCAATCGGCCACGATGTGGCACTTGCGTGAATCCATCCCCCTGGCACAAGGCGAAGAAGGCCTGAACGTCAAACACGACATCGCCCTGCCCGTCTCGGCGATCCCGGCGTTTTGCGAGCGCACCGATGCCGCGCTGCAAGCGGCGTTTCCGGGGGCGCGCCTGGTCAACTTTGGTCACCTGGGCGATGGCAACCTGCACTACAACGTGCAGTGCCCGGAGGGCGCCGAGGCCCAGCACTTTTTGGCCACGCACGAGCACGCGATCAATGAACTGGTGTACGACGCGGTGCAGGCCGCCGACGGCTCGTTTTCAGCCGAGCACGGCATTGGCGCCTTGAAGCGCGACACCCTGGCCGAGCGCAAATCGCCCGTGGCGCTGGGCATGATGCGGGCCATCAAACAAGCGCTTGATCCGCAGGGGCGTTTGAACCCGGGGCGGGTGGTTTAGCCCGGGCCAGCACCCTGGCCGCGTTGACAAGCGCGCCGGTGCGCCGCGCTCAGTGCCGGGGGCCGTTGAGCCCGGCCGGCATGGGAAGCGGCATCACCTCGATGCCCTCTTCGGCCAACTCGGCACGCTGTTGGGCACTGGCCTGACCGCGGATGCCTCGGTGCTCGGTCTCGCCGTAGTGCATGCGGCGGGCCTCCTCGGGGAAGCGCTCACCCACGTCGTCGGTGTTTTTCAGCACGTGCTGCACGGCTTGCAGCCACAGGGCCTGCATCTCGGCGCTGGGTTGTTGTTGGGGCATGGACGGGGGTGGTGATGGGGCCATCGCGCCCGCGCCACCACTGGATGGGCCGACCTGGGAGTTTGACAACGCCGCGCCGGCTGCGGCGGGCACCGGCTCGCGCGCACCCGACAGGTTCAGGCGCGGCGCGCTGGGCAAGCGGGTTATCACCGTATCAGCGCACAGCGGGCAGGTGAGCACACCGCGCGACAGCTGAGCCTGAAAATCGTCTTCGGAGCCAAACCAACCCTCAAAGCCGTGGCCCTGGGCGCAACATAAATTCAAGACCTTCATCGTGACGGCATTATCGACGCGCCGCTCGCGCCCGGCCCGGGCATCAGAGGCTGGGCCCCCAATCGAGGGTCCAGAGGCCCGCGCGCCACTTTTGCAGCCACTGCAAGCCGATCAGCGTTTTGACATCGGTCAGTTCGCCCCGGCCGGCGAGTGAATCAAGCTCGGCCTCGTGCATCAGGCAGACCTCAATCAGTTCGCCTTCGTCGAGCTGGCGCGGACCCAGATGCAGGCCACGCGCGAACCAGATTTCAATGCCCTCGGTGGAATACGCGCAGGCGTTGTGGATCACGCAGGCGCGCGCCCACTCGGCGGCGCGGTAGCCGGTTTCTTCAAGCAGCTCACGCTGGGCGCAGCTTTGCACCGGTTCGCCCGCGTCAATCTTGCCCGCCGGAAACTCAAGCAACACCTGGCCCAGCGGGTAGCGGTATTGGCGCTCGAGCACCAAACGGTCGTCGTCGAGCATGGGCACCACCATCACCGCGCCGGGGTGCACGATGTACTCTCGCGTGGCGGTGTGGCCGTCGTGCTGCACGATGATGTCGCGGCGCACATCCAGAAAATTGCCGCGGTAAACCTGCTCGCCAGACACGCGGCGCTCAATGAGCTGGCTGTCAACCAGGATGACGCCTGGCACGCTTTCTGCATTCATGGGCGCTCAGGC
>JAYWDK010000469.1:0-3068 GCA_043779845.1 Betaproteobacteria bacterium
GTGGCGAGGTCGCTGCAATCACGGGTTATGGCCCTGAAACCGCCGTTGTGCCGTAGTGCTGTCGAGGCGCTGCACATCAGCCGGCGCGCCCCCACTGACAGCGCCGGCCCCATACTGGCCGCCACTTCACTCTGCCCCCGGAGCCGCTTATTGCGGGCTTCGCCGCCCGCGCGATGCCCGGCTACCAAACCAAGCAAGAGTTGATCGCCGTCAGTGGCGTGGCCGATTTGTTGATCCGGTCCTTGCTGGATCGGCAGCAGTTCTCTGACCCGCTCGGCGCCGCCGAGGCCCTGGGCATTTCATCGGCCACCTGGCCCTTGTTTGGCTTGCTGTGGCCGTCGGGCGCGCATCTGGCGGCCCGCCTGGCGCGGCGGCCGGTGTTGGCCACCGAGCGCATTCTTGAGATTGGCTGCGGCCTGGCCCTGGCCAGCCTGGTGGGCCACCGGCGCGGCGCCGACGTGACGGCCAGCGATTGCCATCCGCTGGCGTCGGCGTTTTTGCTGGAGAACCTGCGGCTCAACCACCTGCTGCCCATGAAATACCGGCGCGGCCAGTGGGGCAGCTTGGCGCCGTGGGTGGTGGGCGACGTGCAGGGCCAGTTTGACCTGATCATCGGCAGCGATTTGCTGTACGAGCGCGACGCGCAAGCCACGCTCGCGGCTTTTATTGACCTGCACGCCTCGCTCGCGGCCGAAATCTGGATCGTGGACCCGGACCGCGGCAACCGGCCGGCTTTCCATCGGCAAATGGCGGTGCGGGGCTTTGTGCGGCGCGAGGAGCGCCTGAGCGTGGCCTTGCCCGTGGGCGCGGCGTCGTTGCTGCCGTTGGACGCTTACAAGGGGCGATTGTTGGTGTACCGGCGCGCGGGGGCGGCTGCCCAGGCGCACGGCGGCTTCAGCGCCTGAGCGGTGATGGGTTTTTCAGGGCTTTGGCGCGGCCCCGCCCAGCCCACCGCCCAACCCATCACCCAAGGCCAGCCGCAGCCCCAGGCCCACGAACAGCGCACCCACGCCCCGGTTCAGCCAGCGCCCCAAGTGTCGCAGGGCAGGGCGCTCGACCGCACGGCGTTGCAAGCGCTGTTTTAACGCTGCCACCGTCCACGCCAGCCCCAGGTTGAGCACCGTGCTGTTGAGCACGAACACGGCACCCAGCGTGATAAAGGCCAGCGCCTTGTGGGGCGCGCCTGCGCTGATGAACTGCGGCACAAACGCCAGAAAAAACAGCGCCACCTTGGCGTTCAGCGCGTTGGTCAAAAAGCCTTGGGCGAACAGCCGGCGCAGGGTGGCGGTGGGGGCGTGCTGGGGCGACGATGACGTGGCCGACAGGCCTGCGGCGGGGGCTTCATCGGCCGCCGTGGCCCGGCTCGTCAACAAGCCCACGCCCAGCCACACCAGGTAGGCCGCGCCCACCCAGCGCAATGCCGCGAAGGTGGACGGCGAGCCCGCCAACAGCGCCGACACACCCAGCGCGGCGGCGACTATGTGCACCGAGCAGCCAGCACTCACGCCCAGCGCGGCTGCCGCGCCCGCCCTGAACCCTGACGCGGCACTGGCGCGCACCACCAAGGCCATGTCAACGCCGGGCGTGATGTTGAGCAGCAGGCCGGCGCCCACGAACAGCGGCCAGTGGTGGATGCCGTCAAACATGGGGGTCTGGGTTTCGCTGCGCTTCAGGTTAGCCAAAACGCACCGACCACCGCGCCCACCAGCATCGGCCATAGCGGGCTCAGCTTGCTGCGCACCGACACCACCACCGTGAGCAGCACCAGCAGCACCGCCGGCCACTGGTGGCGGGTGGGCGCCGTGAGCACCCAGCCGGTGGACAGCAGCAGGCCCAGCGTCAAGGGCGCCAGCCCGGCGGTGAACGCGCGCAAACCCAGTGAATCTGCTCGGCGCTGGCCGTAACGGCCCACCACCATGGCCAACATCGACGAGGGCAACATGATGCCGGTGAGCGTGGCCAGCACGCCGGCCAGGCCCGCCACGTGCCAGCCCATCACCGCCACAAACAGAATGTTGGGCCCGGGGGCGGCCTGGGCAATGGCCACGCCGGTGGTGAACTGCTCGTCGGTCATCCAGCCGTGGCCCGCCACCAGGTAGCGCTGCATGTCGGGCGCGGTGGTGATGGCGCCGCCCACGGCCAGCATCGACAGCATCATGAAATGCAGCCACAACTGCAACAAATCCCAGCCGCTGAGGCCGTGCAAGGCGAGTTGCTGGCTCACTTGCTGACCCAGCTGTTGGCTCAGGCTCATGGGGGGCTATTTGTCAGCGACGCGGCCACCGCACCGGCCAACTTGAGGCGCCGCCAGGCCAGCGTCATGCCCAGGCCGCCCAGGCCCAGCACCACGCCCACCATGGGCCAGCGCAAAAAACCCACCATCACCAGCGTGGCGGCGCCCAGCGCGTAGCACAGCGGTTGGCCCAGCGCATTGCGCTTGAGCGCGCGCGACAGCTTCACGGCGGTGGCGATGATCAGGCCGGCGGCCACCGCGCCCATGCCGCGCAGCGCGCCCACCAGCAGCACATTGTCGGCATAACGCTGGTAAGCCGCGGCCAGCACCAGCACGATCAGCAGCGGCGTGGCCAGCAGCCCGGCGCAGGCCGCCAGGGCGCCGCGCCAACCCAGAAATCGGTCGCCGATGATCAGCGCGATGTTGATGATGTTGGGCCCGGGCAGCACCTGGCCCAGCGTCAGCAGCTCGACAAACTGCGGTGGGCTGAGCCAACGTTCTTGTTCGACCAGCGTGTGGTGCGCCACCGGCAGCACGCCGCCAAAGCCTTGCAGCGCCAGGCGGTTGAAGACGCGGTAGATCTCGCCGCAGGACGCGGGCCGGCGCAGGCCGCCCTGGGCCGGCGTGCCGGGCAACTCAGCCACCGCCCTGGCCCGTCGTCAAATGGCCTGCCGCCCAGACGCTCAACGGATCACCTTGAACGCGTCCGGATTGACGATATTGCTGGGCTCGTTGTGCACAAAGTTGATCACGTTGCTGAACGCCGCGCCGAAGTACATCTCGTAGCTGTCTTGCTCGACGTAGCCAATGTGCGGCGTGCAAATGGCGTTCTCCA
>JAYWDK010000470.1:0-3059 GCA_043779845.1 Betaproteobacteria bacterium
CAACTGGGCCGCAGCCGCCCATTTTTGCTGCACCACCACGGGCACGGCGTAGCCGCGCTCGGCGATCTCGATGGCCGGCGCCAGCACGTCTTCAAAGGCCAGCTTGCCAAAGCGCTGGTTCAGGGCCACCCAGCCGGCCACGGCGCCAGGCACGGTCACACCATCCCAACCGCGCAGCGGCGGCGTGCTGGCGGCGTTGCCGTATTTGCGGCGGAAGTAATCCGGTGTCCACGCGGCGGGCGCGCGGCCCGAGGCGTTGAGCCCGTGCAGCTGTTGGCCATCCCACAGGATGCAGAACGCATCAGAGCCCAGGCCGTTGCTGCAAGGCTCTACCAAGGTCATCACTGCGGCGGTGGCCACCGCCGCGTCCACCGCGTTGCCACCGGCCGCCAGCATGCGCAAGCCGGCCTGCGCGGCCAGCGGGTGCGAGGTGGCCACCATGTTGCGGGCAAACACGGGCAAACGAGCCGATGTGTAAGGCGTTTGATAGTCGAAGCGTTGGCTCATGGCTGGCATTCCCGGGCGGCACTAGAAGCCCTTGCATTGTGCGTTGGACAAAAAAACGGCCCCATGCGGGACCGTTCAGATTGGCGTTAGCTGCGCGTTGTCGCCAGGCGGGAAACAAGACGCAGGTCCGGTTCCCAGCCACTAGCCTTCGTCCTGGAACGCCTCTTCGCGTTTGGATTTGATCGACGGCAGCATCACCACGACGATCATCAGCAGCGCGACAACCAGCAGACCGGCGGACAGCGGCCGGGTGGCGAAGGTGGTCCAGTCACCGCGCGACAACAGCAAGGCGCGGCGCAGATTTTCTTCCATCATCGGCCCGAGGATGAAGCCCAGCAACAGCGGCGCCGGTTCGCAGCCCAATTTGTAGAAGCCGTAGCCCACGAGGGTGAAGCCCGCCGTCATCAAGACGTCGAATGAGCTGTTGTTCAGGGTGTAACTACCGATGCCGCAAAACACCACGATGGCCGGGAACAGAAAGCGATAGGGCACCGTCAGCAGCTTGATCCAGATGCCGATCAGCGGCAGGTTCAGGATGATGAGCATGGCGTTACCTACCCACATCGAGGCGATCAGGCCCCAAAACAGCTGCGGGTTGCTGGTCATCACTTGCGGGCCGGGCTGGATGCCCTTGATCGTCATCGCGCCAACCATCAGCGCCATCACCGCATTGGGCGGGATGCCGAGCGTGAGCATCGGAATGAACGAGGTTTGCGCGCCGGCGTTGTTGGCGGATTCAGGGCCGGCCACGCCGCGGATGTTGCCCTTGCCAAACGCCATTTCGCCGGCCCGCATCGGGTACTTTTTTTCCATCGTGTAGGAGGCGAACGAGGCCAGCAGAGCGCCCCCGCCCGGCAGCACGCCCAGGATGGAACCGAGCGCGGTACCGCGCAGCACGGCGGGCCAGGCGTCCTTGAAGTCCTGCTTGGTCGGCCACAGGCCCTTGACCTTCTTCGTGAAGACCTCGCGGTGTTCGGCCGGTTTGCCCAGGTTGACGATGATCTCGCCAAAACCAAACATGCCCATCGCGATGACGACGAATCCGATGCCATCGGTGAGCTCCGGGATGTCGAAGCTATAGCGCGGCACGCCCGAGATCACATCGGTATTGATCTGGCCCAGCAGCAAGCCGAGGATGACCATCGAGATGGCCTTCAGCAGCGAGCCCGAGGCCAGCACCACTGCACCGATCAGGCCCAGTGTCATCAGTGAGAAATACTCGGCCGGACCAAACTTGAAGGCCAGTTCGGTCAGCGGCGGCGCGAAGGCGGCAATGATGATGGTGCCCACGCAGCCGGCGAAGAACGAGCCCAGGCCAGCAACCGCTAGCGCCGCTCCGGCGCGACCCTGGCGCGCCATCTGGTAGCCATCGATGCAAGTCACCACCGAGCTCGACTCACCCGGCACGTTGATCAGGATCGCGGTGGTCGAGCCACCGTACTGCGCGCCGTAGTAGATGCCGGCCAACATGATCAACGCCGGCGTGGCATCGAGCGAGTAGATCGATGGCAGCAGCATGGCGATCGTGGCCACCGGGCCGATACCTGGCAGCACGCCGATCAGGGTACCCAGCACCGAGCCAAAGAAGGCGTAAAGCAGGTTCTGGACAGTGAACGCAACACCGAAGCCTATGGCGAGATTGTTTAACAGATCCATGGTGCGCGCCTCAGCCCGTGATGAAAGTGGGCCAAAGCGGGATCACCAGCTTCAAGCCATAGATGAAGACGACCCAACAGCCGATGGTGAGCACGACGCAGTTGATCAGCACGTCCTTCCAGTGGAACTCATCGCCGGCCAAGCTGGCGATGGTGATCAGGATCGGTAGCGACGCGGCCATGCCCAGCTTGGGGAGCGCATAGCCAAACACCCCGACCGAAATCGAAATGGTCAGCAGCGGCTTCCAAGCCCATTTGCCGATCAGCTCACCATCTTCGGTCTCGACGACCAAGGACTTGAACAGGATGAAGGCGCCCACGAGTGCTTGCAGCACCCCCAGCCCAAACGGAAAAAACCCCGGCCCGGGACGGGCTGACGAGCCGAAGCTGTAGTAGGCGGCACCCCAGGCAAATGCGATGCCTATGGTCACGAACATCAAGCCCGACCAGAAATCTTTCTGGCTCTTAATTTTCACTGCGGTGTCTCCTCAGACGGCGGAAAAAGTCTTGCACGATTCTAGGGAGCGCACCGGCGTGCCCCGCTGTGGTTTCCACGTAAACCGACCCTCCCCGCTCGCAGGGGTGTTGTCGCGTTGCGGATCACCCGCCAGCGACCAGCAGCCTGTCGGGCTTGGGGTCGGGCAGTTCAGTTCTCGGACCAGGCCGGCGTGGCGCGCAGCACTTCGTCCACCGTCGTCTGGCCCTCGGCCACTTTCATCATGCCGGCCAGCCGCAGGGGGCGCATGCCGTCTTTCACCGCCTGCCGGCGCAAATTGGTCATGTCTTGCGCCGGATGCACCGCCCGGCGGGATTCATCGCCCATCACCAGCAGCTCATAAAACCCCACCCGGCCCCGGTAGCCGGTTTGCCGGCAGGCCAGGCAACCCACCGGCTTGT
>JAYWDK010000471.1:0-3046 GCA_043779845.1 Betaproteobacteria bacterium
ATCGACCCCTCGGGTCGGTTCGGCTACGTGGCCAACAACAACAGCGCCAATATTTCGGCCTTCACCATTGATGCGAACGGCGTCTTGACGACCCTGGGTGCGGCGTCTGGGGCGGGCGTTTACCCACTGGCCGTGACCGTGGATGCCGCAGGCAAGTTTGCCTACGTCACCAATGCCGGCCCCGCTGATGACCCGAACGCCCCATCGAAAACCTTTAGCCACAGCGAGCTGTCGGTTTACGAGATTGCATCCGGCGCGTTGAGCGCCGCGCCCAAAGGCGTCCTGGCCACGGGGGCCTTGCCAACATCAGTCAACATCGATCCTTCGGGCCGCTTTGTCTACGTGACCAGCCTCGCCAACGGCAATGGCAATGTCTTGGCCTACAACATCAACCCCGCCAATGGTTTGCTAACAGCCATGGTGGGCGGTCAATTTTCAGCAGGAAGTGGCGCTTACGCCATGACCACAACGCGCAAGCCGTGACCCGGTAGTCGCCACTCAAAAGCCAAAAGCGCCGGTTCAAGCGACCGGCGCAAAGTCGATCAGCACCTTCATGGCGCGCTTGCGGTCGCTGGCCAGCTCAAACGCCTCAACCGCCTGGGTCATGGGACGAGAGCGCCTGATCACCGGCGACAAATCCACACGCCGCTCGTTGATCAGCCGCACCGCCAGCGCAAACTCGGGGTGGAAGCGGAACGAGCCGCAGATCGACAGCTCTTTGGCCACCACCATGTTCTGCGGCAGGCTCACGTCGCCGCCCAGGCCCAGCTGCACCACCACGCCGCGCGGGCGCATGGTCTCCAGGCCGTCGCGCAGCGCGCGCTGGTTGCCTGATTAATTACTTTGGGCCCTTGCGCATGGCCATGCCTCTCGACATGTCGGCGAGCCTGTGCGCGAGGCACCTTCAACCCAGGGTAAGGTTTGGGCCGTCGTTTTCGCATTCGTGGCGGTAGGCATCCGGTTGCCCGGTGGCCTCGGCCTTGCGCCAACCTGACAACGCTCGACGACCAAGGCATAAAGCCAAGCAACATTGACTCATGTGCCCGAGAGTTCAATTTGAGCCATTGTTGCGAACTCACCCGTTTGATGGCCTTCGCGCCGCGATCAGGCGCCCAGTGCGCGTGGTCTTGAGCCTAAAATGTTCTGCAAGATTTGTGCCCACTGATGAATACCCTAATCTCCTCCCCAATATGGCTGTCGGCGCTGGTGCTCACCCTGGGCAGCTTGGTGGGCGCGTCGGCGGCGGCTGAAAAAGCCGACCGAAGCAAGCCCATGACCATGGAATCCGACCAGCCCTGCACCGTGAACCTGCTCAAGCAGACCAGCGTGTGCAGCGGCAACGTGGTGATCAGCCAAGGCACGCTGCAAATACGCGCCAACAAGCTCGAGCTGCGCGAAACGCCCGAGGGTTACCAAATTGCCGTGGCCACGGGCGGCGCGGGCAAGCCGGCGTCGTACCGGCAGCGCCGCGACGGCGTGGACGAGGTGGTTGAAGGCCAGGCCACGCGCATTGACTACGACAGCGGCAAAGCGACGCTGCGCTTTGAAGGCCAGGCCTTGGTGCGCCGCCTGCGTGGCACGGTGGTGGCTGACGAGATTCAAGGCGCGGTGATCGTGTGGGACAGCGCGGCTGAATCCTTCAACGTGCAAGGCGGCGCGGCCAACGCCAGCAACCCCAGCGGCCGCGTGCGCGCCGTCATCACGCCGCGCCAACCCGAGGCCGCAGCACCGGCGGCCAGCGCGCCGCCCGCCGCGCTGCGCGCCACGCCTGCGCTGGGAGATCGCCGGTGAGCGAGCTGCTGCTGCGCGACGCGCCAGGCGCAATAGCCAGTGTCGAGACCCCGCTTGCGCCCGGTGGCAGCCGTCTTGAAGTCACCGGCCTGCAAAAAAGCTACGGCTCACGCCAGGTCATCAAAGAGGTGCATCTGGCGGTCAGCGCGGGCCAGGTGGTGGGCTTGCTGGGGCCCAACGGCGCGGGCAAAACAACGGTGTTCTACATGGTGGTGGGCCTGGTGCGGGCCGACGCTGGCGTGATCAAGATCGACGGCGTGCCGATCCAAAGCCTGCCCATCCACCAGCGCGCCCGCATGGGCCTGAGCTATCTGCCGCAAGAGGCCTCGATCTTCCGCAAACTCACGGTGGAAGAAAACATCCGCGCCGTGCTGGAGCTGCAGGTTGACGCTCAGGGCAAGCCGCTCAAGACCGCCGTTATCAATACCAAACTCGAAGCGCTGCTGCACGACTTGTCGATTGAAAAACTGCGCGATTCACCGGCGCCGGCCTTGTCGGGCGGCGAGCGGCGTCGGGTTGAAATTGCCCGCGCGCTGGCCACACAACCCCGCTTCATCTTGCTGGACGAGCCTTTTGCCGGCGTCGACCCGATTGCGGTGATCGAGATCCAGCGCATCATCAGTTTCCTCAAGAGCCGCGGCATTGGCGTGTTGATCACCGACCACAACGTGCGTGAGATGCTGGGCATCTGCGACCGCGCTTACATCATCAATGAGGGGCGGGTGCTGGCAGAGGGCACGCCGGCCGAGATTGTTGAGAACGCCGAGGTACGCCGGGTGTATCTCGGCGAAAACTTCCGCATGTGACCAAGATACTCGCCCACCCATGAAACCGTCACTCCAGGTACGCCTATCCCAGCACTTGGCGCTCACGCCGCAGTTGCAGCAGTCGATCCGGCTGTTGCAGTTGTCCACGCTGGAGTTGCACCAGGAAATCGAGCAAATGCTCGAACAAAACCCGTTCCTGGACACTGAAGAAGACCACGCGCCAATGGAGTACGGTCTGGAGCGCGTGAGCGCGCCCGCCGACACCGGCGCCGAGCGCGAAAAGAGCAAGCTGTCCGAGCGTGAGGACGGCGGCGACGGCAACAGCAGCGCCGATGAGCCCGCCGGCATGGACACCGCCGAGTTTGGCGGCACCGAGCGCGACGACTGGGAAAACGGCACCGAGCGCGATGACTTTGACGGCATCCGCGAGCTGCCACCGCAAAGCAGCAGCACCGGCCAGGGCGACGACAACTACGAGCCCATCGAAT
>JAYWDK010000472.1:0-21473 GCA_043779845.1 Betaproteobacteria bacterium
CCTTCGGGTTGACCCTGAAAATGGGCTGATCCGTCGTTGCAAATGCTCGCCATACCCAACGGTATGTCTGCGCTTTGCGCCTAGGCTGAGCCCATTTTCAGGGTCAACGCGTGCCCGACCCCAAGCCCGACAGGCTCCTAACCGCCAAGCCATGACATTGCACCGCCGAAACCTGCTGCAAGCCATGTTGCTCCTGGCCAGTTTGCCGCTGGGCGTGGCCGCCCAGCCTGCGCAACCTGCGCCAATTGACCCCAGCAACCGCCCCATCCGCCTGATCGTGCCCTACCCGCCCGGTGGCCCGCTCGACACCGTGGCCCGCGTGTTGGCGGCAGCCGTCAAAGACAGCTTGGGCATCGTCATCGTCGACAACAAACCCGGCGCGGGTGGCAACCTGGGGGCCGACCTGGCCGCCAAAGCCGTACCCGACGGCCACACCCTCGTGATGGGCGCGGTGGCCACCCACGCCATCAACCCGTGGCTGTTCAAAAAACTGCCTTATGACCCGGTGCGTGACTTCACGCCCATCACGCTGGTGGCCCAAGTGCCCAACGTGCTGGTGATGAACGCCGAGCGCGCCAGCCAACTGCGCATCAACACCCTGCGTGATCTGGTGGCCTACGCCAAGCAGAACCCCGGGCGCTTGAACTACGGCTCAGGCGGCAACGGCAGCGCGGGCCACCTGGCGGGCGAGATGTTCAAGGCCCAGGCGGGCGTGTTCATGGTGCACATCCCGTATGCCGGCGGCAACCCGGCGCAACTGGCCTTGCTGTCGGACCAGGTTGACCTGAATTTTGACAACCTGGCCAGCGCGTCGGCCAACATCCGGTCAGGCAAGCTGCGCGCCCTGGCCGTCACCAGCAGCCACCGGGCCACTGCCATGCCCGAGCTGCCCACCATCGCCGAGGCCGGCCGCGATCTGGGTCTGGCCCACTTTGACGTCGGCACCTGGTTTGGTTTGTTCGGCCCCCCCGGCCTGCCCGCCGAGACGCTGGCGCGCCTGAACAAGGCCTTTGTGGCCGCGCTGGATCTGCCCGAGACAAAAGCCCGAATGGCGTCTCTGATGGCAGAGCCCTCGCCCACCAGCCCAGCACAATTCGCCGCTTTCGTGAAAGCCGAGCTGGCCAAGTACGGCCCGGTCGTGAAAGCCTCTGGCGCCAAGGTTGACTGAGCGGCTGTCGTCAAACCCTTTACCGCGCTGACGGCGGGTTCAGCAAAAAGCCGCGCAAGGCGTCAGGCACCGGCGTGGGCTTGTGCGTGGCACAAGGCCTGGCGCTGCACGCCGCCACTTCACGAACGGGGCGCAGCCTGCGCCAGATAGAGCGGTGCATCCGCCAATGGGCCGGGCAGCCGCTGCGCGAGCTGCGGGGCTTGGGGCGGGCGGAGCGCGCGTTTTTTGAAGCGATGGCCTTGCAGGACGCGCAGCGCCCGGACTGGTCAGATCTTGCTGTGGGTGAGGGCTATTCGGATCAATCACACCTGTGCCGGGATTCGCGCCGCATCACCGGGTTCACGCTGGAGCAACTGCGCAAGCGCATCGCAACCGACGAAGGATCTTGGCCGTACCGCATCTGGCAATGAGCCCAACCAGCGCCTGCGCCGCACATCGCCGCGAAGTGATTTCGGCGAGCAAGTTGGCACGCGTCGTGGTTGAGTTAGGTTTGGCCCGTCAGCAAAACATCAGCGCCATGATGGCGGCGTCGTCGACCAAATAAAACGTCGCAAAGCTTGCCAGGCGGTAAGCCAGCAAAGCGGCACGTTCAAAAAATGGATCCATCGGCATGGGGCAATTATGTCGGCTGGCCGGTTTGCCAAGCCGGGCCCCACGGTCTGGGAGACTGTCCCCAACGACCCATTGCTGTCGCCTGGGTTCAATATTTGACCCGGGCATAGAAAGTTCGCTGCGCCGCCTCGCGGGCTTGGCCCAGCGTGTGGATGCCCTGATCGGCCAGCAGCGGGATCAGCTTCAAAAACACTTCGGCGGTGACGATGGCGTCGCCCAGCGCCGTGTGGCGGCCCACGATCGTGACGCCCAAGCGCTCGGCGATGGCCTCCAGCCGGTGCGAGGCCTGGTTGGGGTGCACCACCGCCGACAGCAACAAGGTATCGAGCACGGGTTGCTCAAAGCGCACGCCGGTGCTGGCCTCTTTGAGCTGCAAAAACCGCATGTCAAAAGCGGCGTTGTGCGCCACCAGCACGGTGTCTTGCGCAAACGCAAAAAACGCCGGCAATACCCTGCCGATGGTGGGCTGGCCGCGCACCATGTTGGGCTCGATGCCGTGGATGGGGATGCCGGCGGCGGGGATGTCGCGCTGCGGGTCCATCAGTTGCTCAAAGCTTTCTTGGCGTCGCAATTTGCCGTTGACCAGGCGGGTGGCGCCGATCTGGATGATCTCGTCGCCCTGGGACGGGTTGAGGCCGGTGGTCTCGGTGTCGAACACGGTGTAGGCCAGCTCGGTCAGCAGGCGCTCGTCCAGTTCACGGGTGTGTTCGGTGGTCTGGAAGAGGTCAAAGTCGTAGTACTCGGGCCGGCTGTCTTGCGGCGTGAGGCCGGCGCTGCCGGCGCCAACATGGGCAGTGGCAGCCGGCTCGTCGACCCATTGCGCGTCGGCGGTGGGCAGCAAAAAGCGGAAAAACGCCAGGTGGCGAACCCGCTCGCGCTCAAACCAGAACTCGCCGCCGTGGCGCTGCACCACATCGCGCACGGTGAGCGGGCTGGCCTCGGTGCCCACGCGCATGGCGTCGGTCTCCCAGCTCATCACGGTTTCGGTGCTCATGGCCTGGCCCACCCAGATCAGGTCGAGATAAGCGCGGTTGCTGGGGCCGCCAGTGGCCGCCTCGGCCCGCGACAAGCGCAGCTGTACCAGTTTGATTTCGTATTCATCGGCCAGGCGGCTGGCCAGGTAGCTCAGGGCCTGCAACAGCGAGAAACTGTCCACCTTGAGCCACATCGTGGCGTCCACCTCGGCGGCGGCGGCGCGTTGGCCCGGCAAGGCTTCGATGCGTCGCAACGCCGCAGCCACCAGGTCGGCGCCCAGCATGTCTTCAAGCGGCCAGCGCGTGGCCAGGCTTTGGCTGGTCTGCGTGGCCACGCTTTGCAGGCGCGCGCTCATCGCCCGCACCTCGTCGTGCACCACCGCCTGGAAGCGCTGGCGCTGGGCGTCGTCGAGGTCGGGGTACTCCAACATCTCCACGGCCGCGCTCAGGTTGCCCAACGACGCGCGGCTGCCTTCGGTCAGGCCTAACAGCAGCTGGTCACGGCCAGATTCTTGTTCAAACTCGCGGGTGATGTTGGCCAGCATCAGCACAAAACCATTGAGCGGGTTGGCGGGGCTCGCGGTGTCGGCGGCGTCGGGCCGGTCGACGGCCAACCCGGCCGGTGCCGACGCCACGTTGCGCACCGGCGCCAACTGCACACGCAGCAATTGGCCGGTGGCGGTGGTGGTCAAAAACTGCGCCGACGGGCTGGCCGCACCACGCTGCATTTGCTGGTCGATTTTTTCAAGCGCGTGGGCCACCAGTTTGCGGTCAAACACGGCGTAGATCGAGCGGCCCAGGCCGATCAACTCGGCGCCGGCCGCCAGCGAGGGTGACAAGGACAGCGTGCGGAACTGCGCCTTGGCGCTGGCGTTGTAAAGCAGGATGCGGCCGTCAAGATTGCACACCACCACCGCCTGCGTCAGCTCGGACATCAGCGCCGCCAGCCGGTTGCGCTCTTGCTCGATGCCGCGACTGGCTGCGGCCACCTGGCGCGCCATGTCGTCGCGCAACTGCGTGCGTTGCGCCACCAACTGGTTGATGACGCCGGCCAGACCTTGCAGCGCCGAGCCGCCGGAGCTGGCCAACGAACGCAAGGTAGGGGTGCTCAACAGCACCCGGGTTTCTTCCAGCAACTGGGCCGGCGCCTCCACCCAGCGCCGGTGCATCCTGGGCACCCACCAGGCCAGGCCGGCCAGCATCACGACGGCGGCAAAAAACAGCAGCGCGCCGCGTGGGCTTAGCAACGCGGCGAGCTGGCCGCGCTCGTCTGGCGCCAGCGTGGCCCACAGCATGGCCCCAGTGGCGCCCAGCCACAGCGCCAGTGCGCCCGCGATGCCGGCCACCGCCAGCACCACGGCGCGGGTTTGCTGGCGCTCGTGGTCGGTCATCGTGGCGAGGCCAGCAGGTCTTGCACCTTTTGCGCCAACTCTTTGGTGGAGAAGGGCTTGGTCATGTAGGCGTCGGCCCCCAAGGCCAGGCCTTTGGCCACGTCGGTGTCGCGCCCTTTGGCCGTTAGCATCAGGATACGCATGCTGTTCAGGCTGTCATCGGCGCGCACCGCCTGGCACACCTCCAGGCCGGTTTTTTTGGGCATCATCACGTCGAGCAAGGCCAGGCTGGGGCGCTCGCGCAGGATGGCCTCAAGTGCCTCCTGGCCGTCACGCGCCAAGACCACCTGGTGGCCCGCACGCTTGAGCAAAAACTCCAACGAGATCAGGATGTTGGGCTCGTCGTCGGCGATGACGATGGTGGCGGTCATGGGGGCGGTCATGGTGAGGTCGTCCATCAGTCTGGGTGGGCCTGGGCCGTGGCTGACGCCAGCTGCCAAGGCAAGGTGAAGCTAAAGGCGGCGCCGGCGCCGGGCTCAGACCGCACCGTCATGCGGCCGCCAAAGTGCTCAACAATCTGGCGGCTGATGGGCAGGCCCAGGCCGGTGCCTTGCGGCCGGTGGCTGGCGTCGCCGCCTTGGCGGAATTTCTCGAAAATCAGCGCCTGCTGACTGGCCGGCACGCCGGCGCCGTTGTCTTGCACCGTAACCGTTGCGCCGGCGTCGTCGGTTTGCAGGCTCACCTCCACGTGCCCCCCTTCGGCCGGCATGAACTTGGCGGCGTTGGACAGCAAATTCAACAACACTTGCAGCAGCCGGTCTTCATCGCCACGCCACGAAACCACACTATCGGGCCCCTCGGGCAGGTGCAGCGCCACCGTGGCGCTGCGGTTGCGGAACAGCTCGGCGGTGGTCGTCACGGCGCGTTGCAGCAGCTCGCGCAAATCAACGTCGATGCTGCGCCATTCACCATGCCCGGCCTCGATCTTGGCCATGTCCAGCACCTGGTTGACCAGCCGTGACAGGCGCTCGGTTTCGGCCACGATGATGGCCAAAAATTGGTGGCGCTGGGCGGCGTCCATCTCGGGATCATCGACCATCAGCTCCGACAAAGCCCTGATCGACGTCAGCGGCGTGCGCAGCTCGTGGGTGACCGAGGACATGAAATCGTCTTTCAGGCTGTCCAGGCTTTTGAGTTGCTCGTTGGCCGAGCGCAGCTCGTTGGTGGCCCGCTCCAGTGCGGCTGATTTTTGCTCCAGCCGGTGCGAGTAAGCGCGCAGCTGCGAGGCCTCATCGAGCAGGCGCATCACGTCGTCCAGGCCCAGCGGCTCTTCTTCGACAGCAGACGCCACCATGGCGCGTGCCGACGCGCTGCCAATGGCGCCGGCCAGCTGCATCTCGGCAAAGTGCACCAGGCGGGCGTCTTCTGGCAGGTCGGCAACACCGGGCGCGCCCACCTGCGCGGCGTATTGCTCAAACAGCGCCTGGGTGCGCGCAGCGCCCAAAAACCGCGCCAGCAAGGCTTGCAGATCGGGCAGCTTGGCCTGGCCACGCCAGAACACCGGCGCATTGGCGTGGGCCGCGTTGGCGCCGCGCTCGAACACATCCACAAACAACAACGCCTGGCTGGTTTCACGGGCCGATGGCGTCCGCCATAACGACACGCCGACGTAGGCGACCAGGTTGGCCAACAAGCTCCAGAACAGTGAATGCGTGAGGCCATCAAGCCCGCGCAAGCCCAGCAGTTGCTCGGGCCGCAGCAAGCCCACGCCCCAGGGCCCCAAGGCCACAAATCCCTCGCCCAGCCAATCCGCCAGCCAGCCCGACTTGACGAGCGAGGGCAGCATCAAGGTGTAAATCCACAGCGCAAAGCCGGCCAGCAAACCCGCCAGCGCGCCGTGCCGGGTGCCGCCCTTCCAGTACAAACCACCCAGCAGCGCCGGCGCAAACTGGGCCACCGCCGCAAAGCTGATGAGGCCGATGCTGACCAGTGCGTAGGCCTCGCCCGCCAGCCGAAAGTACGAATAACCCAGCAGCAGCATGACCGCGATGCTGGTGCGCCGAATGCCCAGCAGCAGCCCCGTGAGGCTGCGCCCGGACGCAGCGCCAAAACGCCGCGTGCGCAACAGCCACGGCATCACCAGGTCATTGCAGACCATGGTGGATACGGCGATGGTTTCGACGATCACCATGCCGGTGGCCGCCGACAACCCGCCCACAAACACCAGCAGCGCCAGCACGGGTTGGCCATGCGCCAGCGGCAGCGCCAGCACAAAACCATCGGCCAACGCGACGGTGCCGCCGAGCAGCAACCCACCCAGCGCGATGGGCAGCACAAACAGGTTGATCAGCAGCAGGTAGAGCGGAAACGCCCACACGGCGCGCTTGAGGTGCCGCTCGTCGACGTTTTCAACCACCATCACCTGAAACTGGCGCGGCAAAAACACCACCGACAGCATCGACAGCAAGGTGAGCGCAAACCATTGCTCGTAGGCAAAACGTGCGCCGGGGCCGCCCTGCCCCAGGCTCATGAGCTGGCGCAACTCGGGCACGGCGTGCGCCCGGGCAAACAGGTCGGCCGGGCCGTCAAACAGGCCCCAGGTGACATACGCGCCCACGGCCAAAAACGCCACCAGCTTGACCACAGACTCAAATGCGATGGCCGCCACCATGCCCTCGTGGCGCTCGGTGCTGTCGAGCTGCCGGGTACCAAACACCATGGTGAACGCGGCCAGCACCAAGGCCACGTACAAGGTGCTGTCCGACCACCAGTGCGTGGCCACGGCCGCCGCCGCTCCCGCCCCCGCCGGCGCAGTCAACAAGGCATAACCGCCCGACACGGCTTTGAGTTGCAGCGCGGTATAGGGCACGATGCCCACCACGGTGATCAAGGTCACCGAGCCGGCCAACAAGGGGCTTTTGCCGTAGCGGCTGGCGATGAAGTCGGCGATCGAGGTGATGCGGTAGGTTTTGGCAATGCGGATCATCTTGCGCACCACCATCCAGCCCAGTGTCAAGCCCAGCGTGGGGCCCAGGTACACGGGCAAGAACCAGACCCCGGCCGCCGCCGCCCGGCCCACGCTTCCAAAGTAGGTCCAGGCGGTGCAATACACGGCCAAGGACAAGGTGTAGATCCAGGCATTGCCTATCACCGATGCGCCACGGGCGGCACGCCGGTCGGCCAGGTAGGCCACGGCAAACAACACCAGCAAATAGACCAGGCCGGTGCCAATGACCACGGGCGCCAACAGCACGGTGGCGGCCTCAGTCGTCACGGCGTTCAGCCACCCCGGCCACGGCGGCGATCAGCAGCGCCCAGATAACAAACAGCATCAGCGGCAACAGCGGCAGGCCAAACAAGGTAGCGTCGTGATCCCACAGCGACAGCAGCGGAAAGCTCAGCAACGCCCAGCCCGCAAAAAATAGCGCCACCAAACGCTGTGCATCCAGGCCTTTGAACAACGCGGTCTCCCAAGAGGGCGGGCATGACGCCCAGCCCGGTCAGGCAGTCATTGTGGCGCCGGCGCTGACCACCGGCTGACAGGCGGCCAAGGCCGAAATGACCCGGGCGACCCCGTGTTTACCCTAGGTTGGCCGCGCGGTCAGGCAAGGGTCAGGCACCGCCAGCAGACTGCCGCCAGACCGGTTGTTGGCGGGCGCCCCTGACGGCCCCGCCCGCTGCCGGAACGACGCAGCAAAAGAGGAGCAAAGCTATGAGCATCGACGTGGTGGCCCGCATCCGGGCCAATCCCAAGTACCAAGAACTCCGCAGCAAACGCAGCAGCTTCGGCTGGTGGCTGACGCTGTTGATGATGGTCGTTTATTACGGCTACATCTCGCTGATTGCCTGGAACAAAGAGTTCCTGTCGCGCCCTTTGGGCACGGGCGTCACAACCATCGGCGTGCCGATTGGCATGGGCGTGATCGTTTTCACCATCGTGATCACCGCCATCTACGTGCGCCGCGCCAACAGCGAATTTGACTCGCTGACCCGCGAAATTCTTGAGGATGCCGCCAAATGAGCCGCACCAAAAATTCAAGCCTTCGACTGATTGGCGGGCTGATCGCCTTGCTGACCGCCGGCGCCGCGCTGGCCGCGGGTGCTGACCTGGGCACCGCCGCCAAGCAAGCCACCAACTGGACGGCCATCGGCATGTTCGGCGCCTTCGTGGCTGGCACGCTGTGGATCACCAAATGGGCGGCCTCCAAAACCAAGAGCGCGTCCGACTTTTACACCGCGGGTGGCGGCATCACCGGCTTCCAGAACGGCCTGGCGATTGCTGGCGACTACATGTCCGCCGCGTCATTCCTGGGTATTTCAGCGGCCGTGATGGCCAGCGGCTATGACGGCCTGATCTACTCGATCGGCTTCCTGGTCGGCTGGCCCATCATCACCTTTCTGATGGCGGAACGCCTGCGCAACCTGGGCAAGTTCACCTTTGCCGACGTGGCCGGCTACCGCTTCAAGCAAGGCCCGATCCGTGCATTTGCGGCCAGTGGCACCTTGGTCGTGGTGGCCTTTTACCTGATCGCGCAGATGGTGGGCGCGGGCCAGCTGATCAAGCTGCTGTTCGGCCTGGAGTACTGGATGGCCGTGGTCATCGTCGGCGCGCTGATGATGGTCTATGTGCTGTTTGGTGGCATGACCGCCACCACCTGGGTGCAGATCATCAAGGCCTGCATGCTGCTGTCGGGTGTGTCGTTCATGGCCTTCATGGTGATGGCCAAGTTCGGCTTCAGCTTTGAAGCGCTGTTTGCCGAAGGCGTGCGCGTCAAGGCCGCGATTGCGCAGAATTCGGGCAAAACGCCGGAAGAAGCCGCCAACATCGGCCTGAAGCTGATGAACCCGGGTGGCTTCGTGAAAGACCCGATCTCGGCCATCAGTTTTGGCATGGCACTGATGTTCGGTACCGCCGGCCTGCCGCACATCCTGATGCGCTTCTTCACCGTGCCTGACGCCAAGGAAGCGCGCAAGTCGGTGCTGTGGGCGACCACCTGGATCGGCTACTTTTACATCCTGATCTTCATCATCGGTTTTGGCGCCATCACCCTGGTGCTGACCAACCCGGAATACGCGGATGTCGCCAAGGGCGTGATCAAGGGCGGCGCTGGCACGGCCAATATGGCCGCCGTGCTGGTGGCCAAGTCGGTGGGCGGCGATGTCTTCTACGGCTTCATCTCGGCCGTGGCGTTTGCCACCATCCTGGCCGTTGTGGCTGGCCTGACGCTGTCGGGTGCGTCCGCCGTGTCGCATGACCTGTACGCCACCGTGTTCAAGAACGGCAACGCCGACAGCGCCTCCGAGTTGCGCGTTTCACGCATGACCACCATCGCCCTGGGCTTCATCGCCGTGGTGCTGGGCATCGTGTTTGAAAAGCAGAACATCGCTTTCATGGTGTCGCTGGCCTTCGCGATTGCCGCGTCGGCCAACTTCCCGGTGTTGTTCATGAGCGTGCTCTGGAAGGACTGCACCACCAGGGGTGCCGTGATCGGTGGCTTCATGGGCCTGATCTCGTCGGTGGGCCTGACCATCGTGTCGCCGTCGGTGTGGGAAGTGACCTTGGGCAACCCCAAGGGCTCGGCCTGGTTCCCCTACACCTCGCCCGCGCTGTTCTCCATGACCATCGGCTTCCTGGGCATCTGGCTGTTCAGCGTGCTCGACCGCAGCCCACAGGCCGCCAAGGAACGCGCACTGTTCCCGGCGCAGCAAGTGCGCTCGGAAACCGGCTTTGGCGCTTCGGGTGCCTCTGGCCACTGAGTTGGCGCCTGCGGGTCGCCCATGGGCGATCCGCGATCCGCGATAGACGATTGGCGATAGGCCGGGGACGGATTGCCGTCGGCTCAACCGGCGGCCCCATCGGCGCCCTCGCCCAGCCCTACTGCTTCATACCCAACCCGGGCTTCGTGCCCGGGTTTTTTTATGGGCGAACACATTGCATCGATGCCCAAGGAGCTTGCCGGCTTGGGCTTGGGCCCGCGCCCGATCCCAAGCCCGACAGGCTCCTAGGCGCGACGCAGCAAATCACGCCCTGTTTGATCTGACACAAAACAAGAACAGGCTTTGCACAAAACCTTAATACGAATCGTTATCATTGCGTTCAACTGCTACAAGGTGCCTCTTGCAACGCAACCATTTCATAGCCCATCGAGCCGTCTGGCTGCTGCCCCTGCTGATTGCCCTGGCCGGCTGCGGCGGCGGTGATAGCGCTGCGCCCAGTAGCAGCACCACCAGCACCAGCACCAGCACCAGCACCAGCACCGCCCTGACAGCGGTCGCCCAGCTGGGTGAGTTGATCTTTCGCGATGCATCGCTGTCGGCCTCAGGCCGGCAGGCCTGCATCAGCTGCCATGACCCGGCACATGGCCACGCCAGCCCCAATGCTCTGGCCGCGCAGCTGGGTGGCACGGCGCTGAACCTGCAAGGTGGCCGCAACTCTCCGTCCATTCGCTATTTGGCAGCCAATACGAGCTTTCACTTTGACGCCGATGGCACTCCAACCGGGGGCTACTTCTGGGACGGCCGCGCCACGTCACTGCAAGACCAGGCTGGCAAGCCCTTTCTGAACCCGCTGGAAATGGCCAATGCCAGCGTGGCCGACGTGGTGCAACGCCTGAGCCAAACAAGCTATGCCACAGCGTTCAAGCAAGTATTTGGCGCCGACATCTTCAGCCGGCCTGACGACGCTTTTGCCCGCATCGGCTTGGCCTTGCAGCGCTACCAACTTGAAGACCGCGATTTCAGCCCGTTCAGCAGCAAGTACGACGAGTTTTTGCGCGGCCGGGCCACGCTGTCGACCACCGAGTTGCGGGGCCTGGCCTGGTTCAACTCGCCCAGCAAGGGCAATTGCGCGGCATGCCATCCATCGGCCAAGGGCAGCGACGGCAGTTTTCCGTTGTTCACCGATTTCAGCTACGACAACCTGGGCGTGCCACGCCATGCCGGCTTGGCCCAAAACGCCGATCCCGCATTTTTTGACATCGGCTTGTGTGCCAACGGCAGTGGTGACCTGGCCGCCCGGGCCGACCTCTGCGGCGCGTTCAAAGTGCCCTCGCTGCGCAACGCGGCGTTACGCGGCACCTACTTTCACAACGGCCGATTCAGCTCGTTGAAAGAAGCGCTGACGTTCTACGTGCAGCGCGATACCAACCCCGAGAAATGGTATCCGCTGAACGCCGACGGCACGGTGAAGAAGTTCGACGACTTGCCTGCCGCCTACCACGCCAACGTCAATACCACCGAGGCGCCTTACAACCGCCAACCGGGTGACGCGCCCGCGCTCAGCGACGCCGAGATCGACGAGCTGATCGCCTTCCTGGCGACGCTCAGTGATGGCTACGCCAAATGAGCCCATCAATGAGTCCCATTGACATGAGTCCCTCAGCTCCACAGCACCCTTGCTGCTCAACCACCCGACCCACATCACCATGACCTCAACCTCTTTGTCCTTGCCTCCACCCCAGCAAGCTGGCGGCCGCCCACGCCAACACGGTCAGCACTTCGTCTTGGCAATGGCCACGGCTGCGGCCTTGTGCCTGCCCGCCATGCCCACCCAGGCGCAAACCGCCACCGAGTCCGAGTTGATGCGCCGGCTGGATGCGCTGGCCGCCGAGCTCAGCCAGCTCAAGGCCCAGCTCGCCGCTTTGCCAGCCCAACGCGCTGCGGTGCCGGTTGATCCCATGTCCACGCCCATGCCCGTGGCTGCCGCAGCCACGTCGGTGGCCGGGCCCGCCGAGCCCGCCACCGTGCTCAGCAGCTACGGTGAACTCAACTACAACCGCCCGCTCAATAACCGACAAAACGCGCAGGCGGACATACGGCGCTTCGTGCTGGGCTTCCAGCACCGCTTTGACGAAAAAACCAAGGTGGTGGCCGAGTTGGAGGTCGAACACGCCGTGTCGTCGGCCGGTGACCCCGGCGAGGTCGCAGTGGAGCAAGCCTATGTCGAGCACCAGATCACGCCCACCTGGGGCCTGCGTGCTGGCCTGTTCTTGATCCCCATGGGTTTGCTCAACGAGAACCACGAGCCCACGGCCTACTACGGCGTTGAACGTAATTTTGTCGAGACCCGCATCGTGCCCAGCACCTGGCGCGAGGGTGGCCTGCAAATGGTGGGCCAGTTCGGCAACGGGTTGACGCTGCAAGCGGGGGTTAGCACGGGCTTCAATCTCAACAAATGGGACGCCGCGTCCACCGAAGGCGCCGAGTCGCCGCTGGGCGCCATCCACCAGGAGCTGGCGCTGGCCAAGGGCGGCGACCTGTCGCTGTTTGGCGCCCTCAACTGGCGCGGCGTGCCCGGCTTGCTGATCGGTGGCGGTGTGTTTTCAGGCGGTGCCACGCACGGTTTGGCGGCCACGTCGGCGCGCGTCACGCTGTGGGACTTGCACGCGCGCTGGACACCCGGCCGCTGGGACTTGGCGGCTTTGGTCAGCCGAGGCCAGATCAGCCAAACTGCCGCGCTCAATACGCCTTTGGTGGGCAACGCAACACTCATCCCGGCGGTATTTGACGGCGCCTACGTGCAAGCGGCCTACCACTTGTGGCAGTCAGGCGCCTACGCCTTGACGCCATTCGCCCGTTGGGAAGCCATCAACACGGGCCGCCGCTACGCCGACCTCGGGACGGGATTGACGCCAGCGGCGCGCCCGACCGAGCAGGTGTTGACGATCGGCGCCAACTTCCAGCTCACGCCCGGCATCGTTTTCAAGGCCGACTGGCAGCGCTTCAGGCAAGACCGCGATGCTGACCGCGCCAACCTCGGCCTGGGCTGGAGCTTTTAAGGTGCGCGCCGCCATGCGCTTCAGCCTCAGCCCGCTGGCCGCGCTGGCGGTTTTGAGCACGGCGCCCACCAGCGCCTTTGCGGTGGATTACCTCAGCGCCGAACAAGCTGCGGCCGTGATCTATCCGGAGGCTGACCGGTTCGAGGCGCGCACCCTGACGCTGGACGCCGCCATGCTGCAACAACTGGCCGCCGAGGCCGGCCCCGGCGGCGCGGTGCGCTCTGCGCGTTGGTCAATGCAACTGGCCTGGCAAGGCGCCAAGTTGCTGGGCGTGGTCGTCACCGATGCAGTGATCGGCAAATTTGAGCTGATCAGCTATGCCGTGGGCATCTCCGCCGACGGCCAATTGCGGCCCATCGAAATCCTGTCGTACCGCGAAAGCCATGGCCATGAAATCCGGCTCGCGGCTTGGCGGCGTCAGTTTTTGGGCAAAACCGCCGCCGCACCGCTGCGGGTGGGCGACGACATCCAGAACATCAGCGGCGCCACGCTCAGCTGCAACCACGTCACCGACGGCGTGCGCCGCATCGCCCGGCTGGTGGATTGGGCACGCCGTAACGCCAAGCTGCCATGACCCAAGCACCACCCGGCCTCACGCCCATGCCAACCCACACCGCTGCGTGGATTCGCCGCGCCCGGCCCTTGCTGGGCACCTTGGTCGAGGTCGGCGTGGCGGCCGACACCCCGTCGCCCGAGCGCGCGCTCACCGCCGCGTTTGCGGCCATCTCCGCCGTGCAAAGCGCGCTGTCGCGCTTCGAGGCCGACAGCGACATCGGCCGTTTCCACGCCATGCCGGCCCGTGCCAGCCTGGCGTTGCGAGCGCCCGGGCGGCGCGTACTGCGCGCAGCCCAAGCCCTGCACCGGGCCAGTGGCGGCGTTTTTGACATCAGCCTGGGCAGCGGCCCCAGCGCCTGGGCCTGCAACGGGGGGCGCTTGTTCAAACACACGCCCGAGGTCAGGCTGGATCTGGGCGGCATCGCCAAGGGCCACGCCGTGGATGCGGCGGTTCAAGCGCTGGGCCGCGCGGCTTGTGTCTCGGGCTGGGTGAATGCCGGCGGTGACCTGCGCGTATTTGGCCAGGCGACGCTGCCGGTGTCGCTGCGCGACGAAGTTAGCGGCGGCCTGCGGCCCTTGGCCAGGCTGGCCAACGGCGCGTTGGCCACCAGCCACTTTGCGCCGGGCAGCCGATGCCTGGCTTTTGCCCCCGGGCGAGCTGCGGCAGGCCAGGCCAACCACCCCGCACGGATCACGCCGACGGGCCCCGCTGAGCCACCCAAGTCGGTGTGTGCCGATGTCAGCGCCGATGTCAGCGCCCATGTCAGCGTGGCGGCGCCCAGTGCCCTGTGGGCCGACGCGCTGACCAAAATCGTGGCCATCACCGGTGACGCCAAGCACCCTTTGCTGGCCAGGCTCGGTGCCAGCGCCTGGCTGCATTGAGCGTCGTCATGCACCGCGTCATGCACCACGCCACGCACCGCCCACTCTCCCACCAACCCGTGCGCCCCGCTGCGTGGCAGCGCTGGCTGCTGGCCACCGTCGCCACGCTGCTGGGCTTGTCGGGCGCGGCATGGCTGGTCTTGCACTACGGTTTTGGCGCAGGCGCGGGTGATTTGCCGCATCCGGCCGAGGCCAGCCTGATGCGCTTGCACGGCGCCGCCGCGTTTTTGGCCTTGTTCATGGTGGGCGTCATGGTTGGGCACCACGTGCCCGCAGGCTGGCGTATCACCCAGCGGCGGCGCCAAGCCGGGCAACGCGGCACCGGCCTGGCGCTGTGTGGGCTGTTTGCGGTGAGCACGGTCACGGCCTACTTGCTGTATTACTTTGCCCCCGAATCCCTGCGCCCCGCGCTGGGCTGGGTGCACGCTGGCGCAGCCAGCTTGATGACGGCGGCGGGCGCCGTGCACGGCCGCCACAGAGCCCGCCGGTCAAGCCGACCGTCAAGCCGGCCGTCAAGCCGCCATGGGCACGCAAATTTGGTCACATCATCTGATCCATCGCAAACCCCGGCGCCGGCCCTGCCGCAACAAGTCAAGCGAAATGAGAGAGAATCTCATTTAGATTGACCAACCGCCAAGCCCTGCCATGACCCTCCTGCTTGCCGATCTGCCCAACGGTGCCCGCGCCACCGTCAAAGCGGTGTGGGCCAATGGGCAGGCGCTGGACGACAGCCACTTGCGGCGTCTCGGCGAGCTGGGTTTTTTGCCAGGTGAACCCGTGCAGGTTTTGCAGCGCGGCCCAGGTGGGCGCGAGCCGCTTGCCGTGATGGTGGGCGACACGATGTTTGCCCTGCGCCTGCTTGAAGCGCGCTGCGTTTCGGTTCAGCTGGTCTGAATCCAGCCCCAAGCCATGCCCCTCACCGCCGCCCAGACCGGCACCCAGACCGCCCCCCGTTTGCTGCGCAGCGTGGCGCTGGTGGGCAACCCGAACTGCGGCAAAACAGCCTTGTTCAACCTGCTCACAGGCGCCCGCCAGAAGGTGGCCAATTACGCGGGCGTCACGGTGGAGCGCAAGCTGGGCCATGTGCGCCTGGCCAACGGCCGCAACCTGCTGGTGATTGACCTGCCCGGCACCTACAGCCTCAGCCCGGTCACGCCGGATGAGCAGGTAACGCTGGAGGTGATTGAAGGCCGCCGCGCTGGCGAAGACGTGCCCGACGCGCTGGTGGCCGTGGTCGACGCCACCAACCTGCGCATGAACCTGCGCCTGGTGCTGGAGCTCAAGCGCCTGGGTCGGCCGATGCTGGTGGCGCTGAACATGGTGGACACCGCCCGCGCACGCGGCTTGGTGATCAACACTGCCCAACTGGCTATTGAGCTGGGTTGCCCAGTGGTGGAAACCGTGGCCGTGCGCGCCGATGGCCACGCCGCCCTGCTGGCGCAAATGGCGGCCTGGCAATTGCCAGCCAACCCGCCCGACGTCACGCTGCCGCCCGCCCACCCCGCCAGCGCCGCCGACCTGCAAACCGAGGTGCGGCGCATCCTGGCCCTGGTGGCGCCCAAGGCCATTCCGCTGCAACGCCTGCAACTGCGCCTGGACACCTGGGTGCTGCACCCGGTGTGGGGCGTGGCCATCCTGGCCGCGCTGCTGTTCGTGATCTTCCAGGCGGTTTTTTCGTGGGCCAATGCGCCCATGGATCTGATCAAGGCCGGCATGGCCGCCTTGGCCAACGGCACCGTGGCGCACATGGCTGCGGGCCCGCTGCGCAGCCTGGTGGTTGACGGCGCGATTGCTGGCGCTGGCAGCGTGCTGGTATTTTTGCCCCAGTTGCTGATCCTGTTTTTCTTCATCCTGGTGCTTGAGGATTCGGGCTATCTGCCACGCGCGGCTTTTTTGCTTGACAACCTGATGGGCAAAGTGGGGTTGTCGGGCCGCGCTTTCATCCCCTTGCTGTCGAGTTTTGCCTGCGCCGTGCCGGGCATCATGGCCACCCGCAGCATCGCCAACTGGCGCGACCGCATCACCACCATCATGATCGCGCCGCTGATGACTTGCTCGGCGCGGTTGCCGGTGTACGCGCTGCTGATCGGCGCCTTTGTGCCCGACCGCGCCGTGGGCCCGTTCAACCTGCGCGGCTTGGTGCTGTTCACGCTGTACATGGCCGGCGTGGCATCGGCCATGGGCGTGGCCTGGTTGTTCAAGCGGCTGTGGTTGAAGAACCGCTATCAACCGCTGATGCTTGAGCTGCCGCCCTACCGCTGGCCGTCGGCGCGCACGCTGGCGCTGGGGCTGTGGGAGCGGGCCAAGATTTTCATGCGGCGCGTGGGCACCATCATCTTTGCGCTGATGGTGGTGCTGTGGTTTTTGTCCAGCTACCCGGCCCCCGCCGCAGGCGACACCGGCCCGGCCATCCAACACAGTTTTGCGGGCCAACTGGGCCACGCGTTGGAGCATGTGTTTGCGCCCATCGGCTTCAATTGGCAGATATCCATCGCGCTGGTGCCAGGCCTGGCCGCGCGCGAGGTGGCGGTGGGCGCGCTGGGCACGGTGTACGCGCTGTCTGCCGCCAGCGACGCCGTGGCCGAGCAACTGGCCCCGGTGATCGCGCACAGCTGGTCGTTGGCCACGGCTTTGTCGCTGCTGGCCTGGTACGTGTTTGCGCCGCAGTGCATCGCCACGCTGGCGGCAGTCCGGCGCGAGACCAACTCGTGGCGCTACCCGCTGCTGATGGCGGCCTACCAGTTTGCGCTGGCCTATGCCGCAGCCTTTTTGACCTACCGGGCCACGCTGTGGCTGAGCCCATGAACGCCCTGTTGCAAAACGGCTTGGTGGCCGTGGTGGTGATCACGGCTTTTGCCTACTCGGCCTGGGTGCTGATGCCCGCCCACTGGCGGCGGGCGTTGGCGCGGCTCTGGGGCCGGCAAGAGCTGGCTGCGGCAGGCGGCTGCGGCGGGTGTGGCGGTTGCAGCCCAGGGCCGGCCAAGGCCAAGCTTGAACCCCAGGCCGTGGCCGAGGCGGTGATCACCGTGCACCGCCGGCCAAAACCGCCAGGTCACCCGGCAACTGCCGGGCAACATCCCAGCAAGCGCTGACTTGCCCGCCATGCCGGCCAACGGCGCCGTGCGTTGGCTGCCGACCCACCTCAGGCAAAGCCCAACAAGCGCCGCAGCTTGATGAAGGCCAGACCCGCCAGCACGGCGTTGTCCAACGCACTTGGCGTGGGCCGTTCAGGCAAACCCAACTCGCGCATCAGCGTGGCGAAGCGCAAGTCAGTGCGGGCCCCCGCCGGCTGCGGGTAAGCGGGCCACTGGCGGAATTTCCAGTCGTAAAACATCGCCGACACGTCAAGGCGCTGTAGCGGCAAGGGCACGCCCAAGCAAGGCAGCGCGGCGCGGTTGATCAGCGCCAAATCAAAGTCGAGAAAGTAGCCCACCAAAGGCCGGCTGCCCACAAAGGGCAGCAGCTGCTGCAATGCCGCCTCGATGGTCATGTTCTTTGAAGGAAAGTGCCGCTCATCCTGCGCGTCAGGATGAGCTGCCTGCGTTTGAGGCACAACGGCCTCGGGGTCGTGCAATACCGTCAGTTCCAGTCGCTCGCTGGTCAGCAACTTGCTGCCCTGGATGCGCACGGCGGCAATGGCGGTGATCCGGTCCACCGCCGGGTCCAGCCCCGTGGTTTCGCAGTCAAACACCACCCATTCATCGGCCGGCGGCGGTGCCCACAGGTAGCGAAAGCGCTCATCCTTGAGTTGGTGCAAGCCCCATTCACGCTTGATCTCGCGGCCCAGCGCGGCAACCCAGGTGCCCGGTGACAGGGGCGAACTCATGGCAACGCCCTCGTGAGAAACAAACGCCGGGCCGCCAATGACCAGAGGCCGTTGGCCTTCGCCAGGCACCGACAGTCCTCAGGACTGTCGATGTCCGGGCTCAGCCCCAGGTGTTTGTCCTCCCCCTCGGGGGGGCTGAGCCCGCAAGGCGGCGGCCTTGGGGGCGCTCTCACACCGCATCGAGATGAAAGCGGTGTCGCAGCAGCGCCTTGAAGCGCTTGACCACGCCCAGCGTGTCTTTGAGCAAATCGCCATCCAGCGTGCTGAGCCGGTTGACCTTGATGCCGTCGCCCACGCGCCCGGCGGCCAGCGCGGCCAGGCCCGCATCAAGCTTGAGCCGCATGAAAAAGTGCAGGCTGTCGACCAGGTCGGCGCCCAGTTCGGCCGGCAGGCGCTGCGCCGCCACCAGCGCGTCAATGCGCTCCACCGTGCCCGTGCAGGGCAGGCGCTCGGCCAGCGCCAGCGCGCGCACGCCATGCACCAGCGGAAAGATGCCCGCCTTCTTCAAGTCAAGCTGCTCGGTGCCTGATTCGGGCGCAAACAAGCGCAGCCACCAAGCACTACCCCCCTCGCCATCAAAGGCGTTGATGGCGGCCGCAAAGCGGGCCAGCAGCGCGTCGTTGTCGGTGACCAGCGCAAACACCTCACCGCGCACTTGTGCCAACAGCGTGGCGTCGCCACACACGGCGTGGGCGTCGACAAAAATGGCCAGCGCCATCAGGCTCTCGGGCGTGGGCAGCAACAGCCAGCGCCGCACGGTTTGGCCAAACTCGGCGACGCTGTGCCGCCAATCCGGGTTGCTGAGCATGATGTGGCCCGGGCACGGCGGGTAACCAAAGCCCGCCAAAGCGTCTGAAAACCGCCCACAGATGGCCGCCAGATCCGCAGGTGGCGCATAGCCGTCGCGCAGGATCAGGCCGTTGTCCTGGTCGGTCTTGAGCAGCTGCTCGCCCCGCCCTTCGCTGCCCATCACGAACAGGCACGAATTGGCCACCAGATCGGGCGGCGCCAACAGTTGCCAGGCCCGCTCAAACAGCTTGGCGTTGAGCGCTTGCACCAGCCGCGCGATCAAGCTCACTTTGGTGCCGCCCTGGTGCATCAGCGCGATGACGCGGCCGATCTGGCTGGCTGCGGCATCCAGCGTGGGCAGATCGTTGGCGTCCAGGATCTGCCGGGTCACCAAATGGGAGTGGTTGGACAAAAAACTCAACAAGTCAATTTGCTCCAGCACGCCGACGATGTGGGCTTCGTCAGTGGCCGCTGCAACGCCGGGTAGTGCTGCGGCATCGGCCTCGGCCTGGGCTTGCGGTGGCGCCAGCACCACCACCCGCTGCACGCGGTGCTGGATCATAGTGGCCAGCGCGTCAAAAAGCGGGTCTGACGCGCGCACCGCCACCAACGGAAAACTGGCCAGCTCGCCCACGGCCAGGGCGTTCAGTGGCGTGCCGTGCAAGATGGCGCGCTGCAGACCGGCGGTGGTGAAAATGCCCAGGCGCGGTGGCGACACCGTGACGTCGCGCACCAGCACGCTGGTGATGCGCTGACCCGTGAACAAGCGGACGACGGCCACCACGTCGGTGCCCGCGTCCACAAAATGCGCCTTGCGCAACACGGCCTGGTCAACCCGCGCCAGAGTGAGCGCCTGCAGTTCATGGCGGCCGTGGCGGTCGGACAGCGAACCCAGCTTTTGCGCCAGGTCGGCAAACAGCAGCGCGGCAAAACCGGCATTGGCCGCGATCAAGTCACCCACCGCCGCGCGCGACAGCCGATAGGCCAGCACCTCCTCGACGGCCACAAAGCGATGGCTGGCTTTGCCGGCCAGCAAGCCACGGCCGTCAAAAAAATCGTCAGGGCCATAGGTGGCCAGCAGTTCGTCGCCCAACCACTGCTGCACATAACCCTGGATCAGCACGAACAAGTGGCTGGGCACCTCGCCAGCGGCCAGCATCACCTGGCCCGCCGGCACGCTGTCAATATCCACGCTGTTGCGCACCAGCAGGCGCTGCTCGCTGGTCAGGCAGTCAAAGGGCGAAATCGCGAAATTGAAGGCGTTGGGCACGGCGCAATCACAGCACGCCTGGCTGACGCCAGACCTGCAACTGCACAAAAAACCGGGGGCGGCGATGCCCGGCCATCAAGCCACGCAGGTGCGGTTTTTGCCCGTGCGCTTGGCCTCGTACAGCCCCTCGTCGGCACGGGCCAACGCAACATCCACCACCTCACCGGGCCGCCAGGCGGTGACACCGGCCGAGAAGGTGACAAACACCTCCCCGCCCTCGTGCATGAACAGGCTGGCGCTGAGTTTGCGTTGCAAGCGCGTGAGCGCCTGCTGGGCCTGGTCCACGGGCGTGCTTGGCATCAGCACGACAAATTCTTCACCGCCAAAACGCGCGATGTGATCCACCGGCCGCAGCCACTCCTTGACCCGTGCCGCCAGGTTTTGCAAGGCCACGTCGCCTGCCGCGTGGCCCAGGCTGTCGTTGAGCTTTTTGAAGTTGTCGATGTCGATCAGGCCTATCGCCAAGGGCGCGCTCGTGGGCCCGTCGCGCTCAACCCGGCGGCATTCCTGCTCAACGGCCTGGGCCCGGCCGCGCCGGTTGGCCACCTGCGTGAGGGCGTCGGTGGACACCTCGTCAGACAAGCGGCGCAAATCGGATTCCAGCGCCAGCACCTTGGCCTCCAGCGCGCTGGCGCGGGCGTGTTCGGTGGCCAGGCGCTCCCGGGCAGCGGCCACCAAATCGTGCACCGCGCGGCTTTCGGTGACCATGTCGCGCACCATGCCGGTCAGGCCGTCGAGAGAATCAGCCGACTCAATCACCTGGGCGTAGCCAGCGACCTTGTCGTTGAAGCGGCCGGTGACGTTGCCCAGTTCGCCCAGCTCCGACAGCACTTGTCGAACCATCAGCTTGAGCGCGTCACGCGCCATCACGCGCTCGCTTTGCAGCGCGCGCTGCTGCGCGCGCGTGTCGTCCAGCAGGTCACGCGCGGCCCGCACCGCGCGCGCGCCGCTGGGCGCGTCCAGGCGCTGGCGCAGGCTCTCGCTTTGGCCACGGGCCCAGCTGCCTTCTTCAGCGAGATCGGTGAGGCCTTCGGTGAGCGAGCGGCAGAGCAGCAAGAGCTCGTCGACCAGCTCATGGCGCAGGCCAAACAGGCGCTGCACGCGCTGGCAAACCTCGGCCACGGCGTCGGCCAGCAGCGGCGTGGCGCCGTCTTGCACCACCCGTGCGGCCAGGGCCGCCAGTTCATCGGCCAACTCGGCGGCGCGCGGCTCATCGGCTGGCAAGCCGGCGCGCACGGTGACTTGCAGCGCGTCCACCACCCGCGGGTAGGCCTGGGCGATGACGCCAT
>JAYWDK010000473.1:0-3024 GCA_043779845.1 Betaproteobacteria bacterium
TGCGCCTTGCGCTGGGCCTGAACGCGCTCCAGCACAATGCTGCGCTCCAGCTCGGCCGTCACGGCCAGCGTCTGGGCCTCGGTGTATTTGCGCGGCGCAGAAGAAGGCGCTGGCGATCCTGACCGAGATCACCAACGGCACGCGCAAATACACCGAGGCCCAGACGCTGGCCGTGACGGCCGAGCTGGAGCGCAGCATTGTGCTGGAGCGCGTTCAGGCCCAGCGCAAGGCGCAGATCGCCGCCGACGACAAGGCCAGCGAGGCCCTGGCCCAGGAGGTGACCGCGCTGCGCGACGGCAACACCGCGCTGAAGCTGCACAACGAGGAGATCGGCCTGAGCCAGAAGGCGCTGGACGCGCTGACGCTCAAGCGCCAGGACGAGGCGATCGCCATCCAGCAAAGCATCGTGCTGGAGAGCGCCGACGCCGTGGCGCGCGGCGAGATGACCGCCGCCATGAAGTTGCAGATTGACAAGCTGGACGAGCTGTACATCAAGCGCGGCCGGACCGCCGGCGGGCAAGTGGCCACCGCCAACGCCCCGTTTACCCCCGACGAACCGGGCCTCAAGGACCTGGCCGCCTACCTAGACCCCAACAAGGCCAAGAGCTTTGGCGATGCGCTGAAAGAAGCCTTTGCCGGGGCCAGCAGCGAGCTGGTGAAGCTGACGGGCACGTTCGCGGATTACGCCACCAAAAGCACCGAGCTGGCCAAGATGCAGAAGGTGCTGGCCGATGACACCAGCCTGACGCCGCAGAACCGCATCAAGGCGGAAATCGCCCTGACCGAGAGGCAGGCACAGATCCAGGTCGGGGCCTATGCCGACATGGCCGGGGCCGCGAAGGGCTTCTTTGGCCAGCACACGGCCGGCTACAAGCTGCTGCACGCCGCAGAACAAGCGCTGCGGGTGTTTCAGCTGGCGTCGGCGATTGAGGTGTTTTTGAGGAAAACAACATTAAAAACCGCCGAGGTGGGCATCACTGCGGCGGCCAGCGGGGCAGAACTCGGGATCGAAGCGACCAAGACCGCCGCTTCTTCGGTGTTGGCCGGCACCGAGGCCAGCGCCTGGGGCATCACGGCGGTGGTCAAGTCGCTGGCCTCGCTGCCGTTCCCCTTCAATCTGGCGGCCGGCGCGGCCACCCTGGCCGCCGTGGTGGCCATAGGCGCGCAGATGACGGGTGGCATCGGCGGCGGCGGCTCGGACGCGACCGAGCAGCGCCAGAAGGCCAATGGCACCGGCACCGTGTTTGGCGACAGCGACGCCAAGTCTGCGTCGCTCAGCAAGGCCCTGGAGCTGATGGCCAAGAACAGCACCATCGCCTTGAACTACAGCAGCGGCATGCTGACCTCGCTGCGCAGCATTGAGACGCTGATGGCCGGCCTGGGCAACCTGGTGGCCCGCACCAGCGGCGTGACGACCGGCGGCAATCTGGGCATCGCCACCTTCGCTGGCAAGGTTGAAATGCCGGCCTGGCTTGGCGGCGCGGCGGGCAACCTGCTGGGCCTGTGGGGCAAGACCAAGCAGGAGATCACCGACGCCGGTCTGTCCATCTCGGGCACCACCGCCAGCTTGGCCAGCGGCCAGGGCGCGCGCCAATATGCCGATGTGTCCAAGACCAGCAGCAGCTGGTTTGGGCTGGTAAAAAACACCAGCAACAGCACCGAATTCGGCAAGACGGACGCCGCGCTGTCGCGCCAAATCGGGCTGGTGTTTGTCGGCGTCACGGAATCGCTGAAGTCTGCCGCCACGCTGCTGGGCCAGGACACCCGGGCGGTGGGCGAGTCGCTGGCTAAGTACCTGGTCGACATCCCGCGCCTGAGCCTCGAAGGGCTGAAGGGCAACGAACTGCAAGCCGCCATCGCTGCCGCGCTGTCGGCGCAAGCCGACAAGATGGCCGCCATCGCCCTGCCGGGCTTTGACGCTTTTGCAAAAATAGGCGAGGGCTACTTTGAGACCGTGGCCCGCGTCGGCAAGGCGCTGGACGAGGTCAACGGCACGCTGACGCTGTTGGGCGCGCAGCTGTTTGCGCTGAGCGCCGCCGGAGCCAAGGGCGCGCTGGGCCTGGTGGACGCATTGGGCGGCATGGAGGCGTTCGCCGAAAAGACCCGCACTTTCTACGAGCAGTACTTCACCGAGGGCGAGCGCAACGCCAACACGGTCAAGGCGGTCACCGCCGAACTGGCCAAGGTCAACCTTGCCCTGCCTGCGACACGTGACGAGTTTAAAAAGCTGGTGCAGACGTACATCGCGCTGGGCGAGTCCGGTGTGCCTACGGTGGCCGCGCTGCTGGGCGTGGCCGGGGCCTTTGACACTGTCAGCACGTTTGCCACAAACGCGGCAAAAGACGCCGTAGACGCGGCCAGGAAAGCGGCGGATGAGGCACAAAAAATTGCGCGTGAACAGCTCACCTGGCAGGACAAGCTGGATGTGCTGACGGGCAAGACCACGCAGCGGGAAATTGCCCTGCGCGATAGCCTGGAAAAGGCCAGCGACGACACCATCCGCGCGCTGATCAGCCAGGTGTCCGCCCAGGAAGACCTGAAGGCCGCAGCCGAGGCTACTGCCGCCGCGCAAGCCAAGGCGGCGGCGGAAGCAAAACGCACCGCCGACAGCATCACTGCCACCTGGAAAACCATCACCGACACCATCCTGGACGAGGTCAAGCGCCTGCGCGGCGAGGTGGTGGGCACCGGTGCCACGGGCTACGCCCAGGCGCAAGCTGAATTTGCCATCACCACGGCCAAGGCGCGCGCCGGCGACCAGGACGCCGCCAAACTGTTGCCCGGCCTGAGCCGCAACCTGGACACGCTGGCCCAGGCCAATGCCGGCACGCTGCTGGAGCTGCGCCGCATGCAGGCCCAGACGGCCAGCAGCCTGGCCGGCACAGCGGGCGTTTTGGGCGGCGTGAGCGCCGGCCAGGCGGCTGCCGCCGGCAGTGCGGGCCGGCCTGTGGCCACCGTGGTGGGGGCCGGGGCCGCCACCGCCAGCCAGGCGGCGCCGCAGGGCAGTTCAAAGTACACCGAGAA
>JAYWDK010000474.1:0-3023 GCA_043779845.1 Betaproteobacteria bacterium
CGCTGGCGCGCGAGTACAGGTATTTTGCGTTGCGCATCTCGGCCGCCAGCTCGGCGCGGGTCAGTTCACTGGCCAAGTCGGCGGCCAGCATCGCGGCGCCGTTGCCACGCAGGGTGGCGGTGGCCTCGGCCAACCGGGGCAGGTGGTCCACCACGGCGGTGATCACAAAATAGGTCTCGGCCACGGGGTCCAGCGTCAAGCCCGACAGGTCGGCCACGTGCTCGATCAGGCCAAGGTTGCGTAGCACCAGGTCGGTGTGGGCCGCAAAACTTTCAGCGGCCTTGATGCCCTGGCGGTCGACCTGGGCGTTGAGCTTGTCCCAGTCCGACTTCCAGGCCCGGGCCTCTTCGGCGGACTTGGCATAGCCCAGGCCGACCAGCTGCTGTTGCAGCTTGGCGTGGTGGGTGTTGACCTCTGCCTCGCGGGCGCGCCGCTCGGTTTCGGCCTCGGGTTTGCCATTGAGCGTCAGGCCCGACAGGCTGCGGTGCGCCTGAACCTGGCGCTGCAAGGCCACTGCGGTGCGCAGCGGTGCGAGCCCGGCGTTCTCGGCCACGGCCACCTCGATCTCGCTGTTTTTGTAGTTGACCAACTGCACCAGCGGCACGGCGCACATGCCTGCGCCAATGGCACCCAGCACCGCGAACTTCTGCCACAACTTCAGGGATCTGAGGATGTTGCTCATGCTTGCTTCTCGCTCGACGCGATCGTTGAACAAGCGGGCTTGGCATCCGGCCTGGCATGGGCTGGCTTGGCGTTGGCCGGCTTGGCATTGGCTGGCTTGGCATTGGCCGGCTTGGCATTGGCCAACAGGGCGGCCTCCAGCAGGCCTTGCATGTCGAGCACCAGCGCCACGTCGCCCGAGCCCAGGATGGTGGAGCCGGCCAGCGCCTTGAGGTGCCGGAAGATGCCCGCAAGGGGCTTGATCACGGTTTGGTGCTCGCCCAGCAGGCGGTCCACCACCAGGCCAATGCGCACCGCGCCGTCGCGCACCACCACCAGGCTGCGGCGTTGGGTCTCGGCCGCGCTCAGGTGGCCGGGCGCCACGCCGTAGAACAGCGCCAGGTCCAGATAAGGCAGCACCTCGCCGCGCAAATCAAAGGTGCCGCAGGCGCGTTCGGGCGCGCCCAGGCATTCACGCGGCAGGGCAATGCATCCGCTCACCACCGACAAGGGCAGCACGTAGTGCACGCCGCCCACCGTGGTCAAAAAGCCGTCAATCATGGCCAGTGTCAGCGGCAGGCGGATCTGCGTGGTCGTGCCTTGGCCGTCCACGCTGGTGAGCGAGATCTGGCCACGCAGCGCCTCGATGTTGCGCTTGACCACATCCATGCCCACGCCGCGCCCCGACAGGTCGGTGACCTTGTCGGCGGTGGAGAATCCGGCCGCAAAAATCAGCTGCCAGACCTCGGCGTTGGGTGGGTTGGCGCCCTCGGGCAACAGGCCTCGCTCGATGGCCTTGGCCAGGATGCGGTCGCGGCGCAGGCCGCGTCCGTTGTCGGTGACTTCAATGCAGATCGAGCCACCTTCGTGGTAGGCGTTGATGCCCAACTTGCCGAGCGCGGGCTTGCCGGCGGCCAGGCGGTCAGCGGGCAATTCCAGGCCGTGATCGAGGCTGTTGCGCACCAGGTGCATCAGCGGGTCGGCGATCATCTCGACCATCGATTTGTCGAGCTCGGTGTCGCCACCGGTGATGACAAATTCAATGTCCTTGCCGAGCTGTTTGCTGGTGTCGCGCACCACGCGCTGGAAGCGCGTGAAGGTTTCGCCCACGGGCACCATGCGCAGCGCCAGCGCGCCGTCGCGGGTGGCTTGCACCAGCTCGCTGACGCGCTGCGTGGCTTCAAGAAACGCGGGCGAGCTTTCCTGGTTGGCCACCATCTGTGCGCCCGAGCCGGCAATCACCAGCTCGCCGATCAGGTCAATCAGGTGGTCGAGCTTGTCGGCGCGCACCTTGACAAACCGGGTCTCGCCTGGCGCGCGGCGGTCGCGGCCTGCGCGGCGGTCCGGGGCGGGCGTGGCAGGGCTGGCCGGGGCTGGGGTGGCAGGGCCTGCCGTTGGCTCGGTCGGGGCAACGGGGCGGGCCACGGCGCCAGCGGGCTCGCCGCCCAGCGACGCCCAGATGGTGCACAGGCGGCTGCGGGCTTCGGCGTCGCCTTCGGTGCGTTGCGCCAACAGCGCGTCAAAGTCTTGCGGCCCGGCCTCGGGCGGCAGGATCTTGACGCTGCAGTCATCGCAGGCGAACTCAAAAACGCTCTCGATTTCTTGGTGGCCGCACTCGGTGTCCAGGCGCAGCTCAAAGCCCAGGTGGCAGCTTTCGGCGTCCAGCGCTGCCAGCGGCGGCAGGCCGTCGGTGAGCGTGTGGCAAGCCAACACCCGGCCCATGGTGCCGAGGTAGCGGATGAAGGCCAGCGGGTCCAGCCCGTTGCGCAGGGCGTCTTCGCCAAAGCGCAGCGAAAGGTGCCAGGTGGTGGGCGCGCTGGCGGCAGGGCTTGCATGGGTTGCGTTGCTGGTGTTCGCCAGGCCGGCCTCGGGCAGCAAGTCTTCGCCGTCGTCGTGGGCGGCGTGGGCGGCGTGAGTCGCGGCAGGGCTGCCGCCCACGCCGTGCAGGCGGCGCAGTTGCTCGCCCAGCACCAGGCTGCGCTGATGCACCACGGGGCTGGTCTCGCCGGTGCGCACTTCTTCGAGCAGCGTGGCCATCTGGTCAAAGCCTTCCAGCAGCGCGGCCGAGATGTCGTCGGTCACGGCCAAGGTGCCCGAGCGCAAGCCCTCGAGCAGCGTTTCAACCTCGTGCGTGAACAGCACCACGGCGTCGCAGCCAAACAGGCCCGCAGTGCCCTTGATGGTGTGCGCCGCCCGGAAGGCGGCGTTCAGGTTCTCGGCGTCGTCGGGCGTGGTCTCCATGACCAGCAGCGCCTGTTCAAACATCTGCAGCATGTCGGCTGCTTCGTCGAGAAAACCGACGCGTGCGGCGGCAATGATCTCGGCGTCGTCATCGCGGTGCATGGGGGGTCTCCTTGGCCATC
>JAYWDK010000475.1:0-8684 GCA_043779845.1 Betaproteobacteria bacterium
AAGATGTACTTGTTCCACTTGTCGCCGGTGATGCTGTCGGCCACGGCGGGCTCGACCAGCAGGATCTTTTTGTACTCCTCGGCCACCGGCAGCATGGCCAGCGCCACCGGGCTGGCGGTGGGGCCCACGGCGATGTCCACCTTGTCGTCGGCAAAAGCTGCGGCCAGCAGGCTCTTGCCCACGTCGGCTTTGCCCTGGTCGTCTTTTTCGATCACCACCAGCTTTTTGCCGGCCACCATCAGGGTGCCGCCGGTGGCGAAGTTCAGGCCCATGTTGAAGCCCACAATGGTTTGCTTGGCGTAGGCCTCCAGTGGGCCGCTCTTGCTGGCGATCAGCGCGATGCGCACCTCGCCGGCTTTCGGCTGCGCCACTGCGGCGGTGGTTGCCAGTAGGCCGGCGGCCAGCGCCGAAATTGCCAGCGTGGCGGCGGTCAAGCTGGCCTGGCGGCGGCTGCGGATGGGTCCGGTCATGGCATCTCCTGAGAGGTTTTCGGGCAAGGGCAACGCCCTGCAGATCGCACTGCTCTGCAAACACAGTGCCAACGCGCACCGACCAAGGGCAAACACTGAGGGGATCGGTCAAAGCTAGGGCATTGGCGGTGCATCTGGGCTGTCGAATGCGCCGAATGATTCGCGTGTTGTGACCAGAATTCAGTCATTGCTCTCAGTGATTGACTGAAATATAGACAGTGACTTGATTTCAGGCAGACTGACTTTGTGCCTGTCAGCCAGTGATGCGGCGGCCCGGGCAAAAGCATGCCTCTCGTCTATCGAGCCGACTTGAGCCCACTGGCGGTGGCGGCAATTGCGCGCGCGAGCAGTCGATGCGGCGTGTTCAGGCGCATGCCCCGACGTAGCGAACCCGCCGCCTTGCGGCCGGCGAATCAAACGCGACTTTAGGGGTGGTCGGTCGATCACGATACGAATACTCTGCCGCGCATTCCTTTTCGAGTGGGGCCGACCATGGCTACGACGACAACTGACCTGTTTCGATCCCTCGTGGGCGACGGGTTCAAGAAGATCAAGGACGGCGTCTATCCTGGTGACGGCGTGCTTGATCCACGCTGGACGGACACGCAGCGCTTCGTCAAAAAAACCGGCAAGTGGAAGACCGACTTCGCCGACGTGACGCTCGTGGCTGGATCGAACGGCCCGGAGGTGCAGTCGGGCGGCGGCACGTCGCTGCACGATGTTGCCGGCTGGTTCCTCGGGCGCGAGTTCAGGATTCCCAAGGGCACTGAATATTCCGATGAGATCTATATTCGCAAGGACGCCAAGCGTAAAAACAGCTTGGCCACCCACGTCGAGGGCTACCACTACCAGCTTGAGCCGCGCACCCAGATGACGATGCTGAGCTTCCAGGGCCACCTCAACAACATGGCATGGGCAGCGGTGGCGCGCCAGGTCGAGCTGGCCAAGGGCTGATCCGCTTCGTACAAAGAGAGTCGCTACACCATGCCAGAAATCAGGAGTCGCACGATGTTGATCGCCATCCAGGCGGTCGCCACCCAGATTCGGGCCATGCGCGAGGAACTCGCCGATGGCGACGCCGAGCCTGAGGACTACGTACTGCTCGAACAAAACATCGAGGCGGCTGAGGATCTGGCGCGCGCCTACGATATCGAGGCCAAGACCGTGCTGAACCTGCCGCCCTATGACGAACTGGTCGCGGATTGATCCTTCTGCGCGGCACCGCGCCTGACTTGACCTTCGAAAGCTCAGCGCTTTGCGACGAGTCGCATCGATATCTCCCCTGCGGCGGCAGTGAGATGCTGGAGAGCTGAATGCTGCCGACCGTGCGCGTGCGATCACGGTCCTCGACGTCGCGGTCCTCGATGACTCGTTGCGTCGCAATCTGCTGCAGCACAACATTGCCGCCCGTTTGCCGCTCGCCTCCATTGCGCAGGCGCATGACCTGGTCGAAGCCGGGTCGGTTGTCGGCAATGTTGTGCTGTCCATTGAATGACCCGAGCCCTCTCGACTTCAATCCCAACTGAAAGGCTGACCCCATGCTGCAGGGCAAAACCATCATCGTGATGGGTGCCGCATGCGGCATCGGCGCCACCACGGCGGCGCTCGCTTCAATGCACGGCGAGTTTGACGCCTTCCTCGCCTGCGGCATCCTGGCCCACGACCCCGCAGCACGCCGGACAGAGAGCCGGGGCCACGGAGAAATACTCGGTCGGGAGAAAAAACCGCCGCACGATCCGACGACCGAAGTCACGGGTTGCGCATCAGCTTGCCGTACAAAGTGGCGCGGGCGATGCCCAGCAGGCGTGCGGCGGCCACCTTGTTGCCACCGGTGGCGGCCAGTGCCTCCTGGATGGCGCGCGCTTCCAGCTCGGCAATCGCCTGCGGCAGCGGCTTGATCGTGGCCGCAGGCAGCGCCAGTACCGCAGCCACAGCGCCCGGCTGTGCTGCCCGGCTCGCCGACGGCCGCTCGTCCGGCGCAGCCGCCGCCCTCGGCGCAGCCGCCACCGCCACTGCCGGGCTGCCCGAGGCCAGCGCGGCCTCCAGATCGCCCGGCTGCAATACCCGCTCATCGGTCATCAGCGCGGCCTGCTCCAGCACATTGCGCAGCTCGCGGATATTGCCCGGCCAGAGGTAGGCGGCCAGCCGGTCCAGCGCTTCGGTCGACAGGCAGCGCAGCGGCAGGCCGCTGCGCCGGGCGATGTCGTCAAGCAGCGCGTCGGCCAGCGCCTCGATGTCGGCCAGGCGCTCACGCAGCGCGGGCAGGCGGATGGGCAATACGTTGAGGCGGTAGTACAGATCAGCCCGGAAGCGGCCATCGGCCACCATCGCGGCCAGGTCGCAGCTGGTGGCCGCAATCACGCGCACGTCCACCTTGATGACCTGGTTGCTGCCCAGCGGCTCCACCTCCTGCTCTTGCAAGGCGCGCAACAATTTGGCTTGCAGCGCCAGCGGCATGTCGCCGATTTCGTCCAGAAACAAGGTGCCGCCGTCGGCCAACTTGAACTTGCCGTCGCGGCCCTTGCGGTCGGCGCCGGTGTAGGCGCCACCGGCCACGCCAAAAAATTCAGCCTCCAACAGCGTGTCAGGCACGGCGGCGATGTTGACGCCCACAAAGTGCCGCGCCGCGCGCTTGGACGCGGCGTGGATGCCGTGCGCCAGCAGCTCCTTGCCGGTGCCGGTTTCGCCCAGCAGCAGCACGGTGGATTCAGTGCCCGCCACGCGCCGCGCTTGGCGCTTGACCTCCAACGCGGCCGGGCTGGCGCCGATGTAGGCGGCAATCGTGTATTTGGGCCGGCGGTTGCGGGTTTGCTCGGCGGCCAGTTGGCGCTGGGCGTCGGCCAGCGCACGCTGCAAATGGTCAAACTTGCCCATCAGCGGCTGCATGGTGGATTCGGGGTGGTCCATCAACACCATGCCTAACGCGCCAATGACGCGGCCTTGGCCATCGCGCAATGGCACCCGGCTGACCAAAAACGTGCCGGCCTGGTTGGTGAGCAAATCCACCATGATGGCCTGACCGGTGTCGATCACCTGGGCCAGCAAGGTGTTGGGCACCACTTCTTCAACCAGGTGGCCGACAAACTCATGCTCGCCTGCAAAACCCAGCGCCGGCAAGAAGCGTTTGTAGCCTTCGCTGATCCAGACCACGCGGTGCTTGCGGTCGACCACCATCATGCCCTGCACGGTTTGTGCGTACAGGTCAAACATCGACTGCGCCGCCAGCTTGAGCAGGCTGTCGGCGTCTTGCGGCAGCGCCGGCAGGTTGGACAAATGGGGCATGGGCAGGGCCAGGCTTTGGCGCGGGCAAGAACGGTGGGCGCCACTGTAAGCCAGGCGGCCAAAGCCCGGGCCGACGGCATCGACTAGCGGGCCACGGTGCGCTGCGCGCGCCTGCGGCTGCGGTCTTGGGCGGTCTGGCCTTGCCCGCCCGCAACGCGGCACGACAACAAGCAGGTTAAATCGCGCCGGTGTCATCGCCGGCCTGCGGCGCACTGGCAACTTGCAGCAACTCGGCCACGGCGTTTGGCGGTGCGCTGGCGGTGGGCATCACCTTGCGCCCTGAAAGCCCGGCCGGGCTGCGGGCAATCCAATTGGGACCACTCACCACGTCGTCCGCGCCAGCGCCGATGTCGGCATGGAAGTCGCTCATCTTGGGCGTCAGGTCTGGCGTTGACTGGCGCAAGCGCTGGCTCAGGCGCCGCAACAGCACACCCAATCCCAGGCCCAGCACCCCCACCAGCGTGGCCGCGCACAGCACCAACACCGTGCTGTTGCGGGCCTCGGCATGCGCCGCCTTGGCCACTTTTTCGGCTTGTTCTTCATGGTGAACCCACAGCGCGTCCAGGTCGGCGCTGAGCTGCTGAAACGCGCGTTGCGACTCGCCGCTGAGCAGCGCGCGCGCTTGCTCGCCAGCACCCGGATCACGGGCCGATTGGCGCGACGCCAAGATCAACCGGTCCAGCGTGGCCCAGAAGGTGGCCATGCTGGCCTTGACCGCCTCATACAGCTGGCGGTCGGCACCAGCTACCGGCACCTGCTTGCCATAGGCGGCCAAACCTTGCGTCAGTTTGTTGCGATCGGCCGCCATCTGGGCCTCGATCATGTCCTGTTCGGCATCGCCACGGTGCAGCAGATGCAGCGCCGACAGGCCCCGCAGGTCATCCACCAGCGCCGCCAGTTCATGTACCCGCTTGACGGCGGGCAAGGTGGTGTTTTCGAGATAGGCGAGCTGCGTATCGGCTTGCCGGGTTTGCAGCAGCGCCACCAAGGTGATCACCCCCAGCAACAGCAGCACCAGCGCAAACCCACCACCCAGGCGCTCGCCGATTTTCAGGTTTGGAAGCAAGTTCATGACACGGATTCGGCCGCTACGGCAGTGGCACGCCCGGAGTGGCGCTGCCCACCATGGTGGCCCATCTCATGCGGGCAGGGTCGGCCGATCAGACCGGCAGATTCGGCGCAAATCCGATGGCCCCGGGTTAGACCGGTCTCCCTCCGTCATCGGCAAATCAACGATGACAATGCGCGCAGCCTGAGAGCTTGAGAAGGAATCCAATGCACCCGCGTAAGCCCCCAAAACAGCTCCAATCCAGGCGCAAAACGCAGCTGGGTTGGGCACCCAGCGAGCCTTTGCAACGACGAGCGGGCCTGTTTTGGGGGCTTACCCGTAGGGCCGGGGTACCCAAGGGCACAGGCGGGCGTTGCAACCCTTGCCCTGGCGCAAGCCAGGGCTGCGTGCCGCGCCTACTCCTGTACCCTTGGCCGCCCCGGCGCGGGCGCATTGGATGCCTTCTCAAGCTCTGACTCGACTCAACACCCAACATGGCCATCAGACACACCCACAGCGGCACGCCGCAGCGTTGGCACTCCCTGCTTGAATGGCGGGCATTGGCCGAGATTGCCGTGCTGCCCTTCACGTGGCCGCTGCTGGCCCAGGCCCCCAAGGGTGACGGCCACCCGGTGCTGCTGCTGCCGGGCTTCATGGCCGACGAATCCTCGTTGGTGGCGCTCAAATCCTACTTGCGCGGCCGGGGCTACGACGTTCAAACCTGGGGCCTGGGCCGCAACGTGGGTTTCCAGCGCCGACACGCCGAAGCACTGGAGCAAAAGATCCGCCACCTGCACCATCAAACCGGCCGCAAAGTCAGCCTGGTGGGCTGGAGCCTGGGCGGCGTGTTTGCGCTGTACGGCGCCTTGCAGGCCCGTGAATGCGTGCGTGGGCTCATCACCCTGGGCAGCCCCGTGAGCGTTGACCCCGAGGGCAGCCAGAGCCCGCCTCTGGTCAAGGCCCTCTACCGCATGATTGCCCACCCGATGGGCGCCGACGTGCACGTGATGCAGCCCCGCGCCAAGATGCTGCGCGAGCACCAATTGCCCGACGTGCCCATGAGCTGCCTGTACTCGCTCAGCGACGGCGTGGTGCCCCCGCAAGAGGCCACCATCATGGGCGACCCCACGCGATGCGAAAACATCCGCGTGGCCGGCAGCCACACTGGGCTGGGCTTCAATGCCATGGTGCTGGCCATCGTGGCCGACCGGCTGGCGCAGCCCGAGGGCCAGTGGGCACCGTTCAAGCCGGCCGGCGCGCCCGGGCTGGTTTACCGGCTGATGACGCACGCGGCGCTGCCGATTTAGCGGTGGCGGGCCGCCGCCGAGCCGCCGGGCGTGGCGCGGCGGCCAAGGCCAAATACTCCTGAAAGCTGTCGCGCAGGCAGGTGGCAAAGGCTTCGGGGTCGGGCATCAACTCGCGGCACGAGGTGGGCGAAATGAGCACCCGGCCGTCGTAGCGGGTCACGGCGAACGCCAGGCCCAGGCCGTCGGTGATCGGCAAGATGGCCGAGTAATACGTCATGCGCGCGCCGCACAAATACAGCGCCTGGTTCAGCGCGGGCACCGGGCTGATCAGGCTGATGGTGCAGTTGGCGGGCGGCGTGCGGCTGCCCAGGCGCGCGCTGGCGCGGCCCACCCAGCGGCGGGTCCAGGCCAGCAGCGCGGCCGAGGCTTGCTCGGCGGCTTCAGCCAGCACCCTGCTGCCCAGCACCCGCGCCACGGCGTCGGGCGCAGCCACGCGCTGGGCGCGGATGGCAGCCATTCGCGCCACCGCGTCGGCGATGTCGGTGCCCAGGTGCAGGTGGCGCCAGGCCAGCGTGTCGGGCTCGGCCGTGGGCACCGGCATGATGGCCGCAAGGCTGTGGCCCTCGGGCAGTTCGCCTTGATCCAGCAGAAAGCGGCGCAGCGCGCCACCACACACGGCCAGCACGGCGTCGTCAAAGGTGGCGCCCCGCACCAGCTTGCGCACCGACTCAAACTCGGCCTCGGTGAAGCGCCGGGTCTCAAAAACACGGTGCGGCGAGACCACTGAATTGAAGCGCGTGGCCGGCAGGTTTTGCGGCCGCAAAAGCATCTCGCTGGCCAAGGCCACGGCGGCTGGCGCCAGGTGCGTGGCCAATCGCGCCAGTGGCCGCACCAAGCGCAGCGGCGCCGTGGCCGAGTTCACCAAGCCATGGCAAGCCAGCGAAAACCGCCCAGGCGCCGCATCGGCAAACCAGGGTGCGGGGGGCGCGGGCAGGGGTGGCGCGGCGCTGTTGTCATGCAGCAAGCGGGTGAGCCCGCTCAACTCATTGAGATCAATCGCCGCCAGGTGCGTTTTTATCAACAGCGCAAAGCTGCCCACGGGCAGCTCAAGAAAGCTGTCAAGCCCCTCGATGACGTACAGCTCCCAGAGCGGGCGATCAAGATCCAGCGCGCGGGCATGCAGGCGCGACACCTGGATACAAAACTGCCGCCAATCGCCCGGCTTGGGCAGTGCGATGTGGCGCACGTGGTACTCAAGATCAAAATTCTCGTCATCAACCCAGTAGGGGTGATCCAGCGCCAGCGGCACGCGTTGCAGGCGCTGCCTGAACAGCGGCGCCTTGTGCAACTGGCGTTCAACATGCGCCAGGATGGCCTTGAAGCGCACCACGCCACCGGGTGCGGTGGACTGGTCGTAGATGTGCAACAGGCTGACGTTGGCGTTGGAATGCGTGGTGTCCGAGTACAGAAACCCCGCGTCATGCCCACTGAGTTGGCGCATGTTGATGGATTGCGATCAGGCGTTGTCGGCGACAGCAGCGACGGCGGCCGCCACGGTGTCTTGCACCGCCTTGACCACCGGCGCGGCCTTGGCCGGGCGCTTGGCGCGGGCCGCCTTGACCACCGGGCTGACTGGCACGATGGCGGCCTGGGCCGGCGCCTTGCGGCTGACCGGCGTTACGGCCTTTTTCACGGCCTTGGACGAGGCGCTGGCCTGCTTGACCACGGCCTCGGCCTTGACCGCCGCCTCGTGCGCCACGGTGGCGGCGGCCTTGCGGGCCTGGGCCGGTGCGGCGCGACGGCTGGACGCCGGGGTGCTCAATTTGTTGCTCAATTTGTTGCTCAATTTGGCGCGCACGCCGGTGGCCTTGGCGCGTGCGCTGCGCGGGCCCGCAGCTGCGGCCGACAGCTTGTCCGCGCCAGCGGCCAGGCGCTCGGACAGCAAGAGCCCCGCGCGCGCGCCAGGCATCGTCAGGCGGGAAACCGCTTTGAGCCCCGTGACCACGGCAGGGCGTTCGGCCCGGGCCGCGAATTTGGCGACGCGGCCCACTTGCGCGTTGACGCCAGCGGCACCGGCTTCAATGGCGCGCTCGGTGCGGGCGCTCACGGCGTCCAGCCCCTTGACGGCCAAGCCGCCGACCTTGTCGCCAGCATGGCGCAGCACGGCGGCCAACTTGGGTGCAAAGCGCTCGGCACTACCCGCTGCTGCGCGCTCAAAACCACGCTGCATGGCGCTCAAAAATCGATGGCCGCCCACGCGGTAGGCGTGCACGGCCAACTCGGCAGCTAACGTGGTGTTGGCAACGGTCTTGAGCGTGACGGCACGCAGGGTGTTGCTTTTGGATGGGGTCATGAAGAACTCCAGGTCAAGGTTGAAAGGCTCAAAAATTGAAACAGCAGTCGAAACAGGTCATCGAAAAAAACAGTCGAATCACGTGACTGGCAGATCCGCTTTGTTGGATCGGCAACCCCTGTACAAACCGGGCGCTGACGACACTCAGGCCCCGAGTTTGGCCCGCCGCGTCTAGGAGCCTGTCGAGCTTGGGATCGGGCCCGCGTTGACCCTGAAAATGGGCTCAGCCTAGGCGCAAAGCGCAGACATACCGTTGGGTATGGCGAGCATTTGCAACGACGGAT
>JAYWDK010000476.1:0-3015 GCA_043779845.1 Betaproteobacteria bacterium
CTGCTGCAGGTCGCTGGCAATGTTGCTGTCGGCGCGCGCGCCGGCCTCGGCCGCCAGCCCGAGCAGCAGCGCCAATGAGCCCAGGCCGGTGGCCAGGGCCCGGCGCCAACCGGGCCGCCGGGCCGACGGCGATGTCCTGCTGGTGATGTTGAGGATCATGGTGTGCTCCGGTTGTTGTGGTCAGTGCGCGCCGGCCCGGGCCGGCTGGGGTGGTCGCCAGGCCTGCTCACGGCTCGCCGATCAGGCTGGGGTCATTGGGGTTGAGGGCCCCGCCCGAGCCGCTCTCGCTGAGGATGAAGCCCTCGCTCAGGATGAAGCCCTCGCTCAGGATGAAGCCTTCGCTGAGGATGAAGCCCTCGCTCAAGATGAAGCCCTCGCTGAGGATGAAACCCTCGGACAGGATGAAGCCCTGGCCCAGGGTTGCGCCGCTGCCGCTGGCCAGCCAGCCCGACAGCGTGGCGGTGGGCGTGAACACGCCGGTGGCGCCCAGCACCGAGCTGTTGCCCAGCAGGCCGCTGGCGCTGACCACGCCGGCGGTCACCAGGGCCTGGTTGGCGGCGGGGGCGTCGGCCACGCCCTTGACAAAGGTGTTGGCCGCCACCCCGGTGGCCGCCGGCCAGTAGGCCACCGTGCTGCGCCGGGCGGTGTTGCGGGCCCAGGTCAGGCGGTGGTCGTAGACCGGCTGGAACTTGCTGAACAGGGCGTCGCCGCTGACCAGCTGGTTGCCGCCGACGGTGGCCACCCGGCTCCAGTTGAAGGCCTGGCCATTGAGCGTGGACACCGGCGTGGGCATCACCTTGCCGGTGGCCAGCAGGCTGGCGCCGGCGGCGATGCTGCCGGCCTCCACCGCCGTCTTGACATCGCTGCGCAGGGCTTGGGCCAGGCGCACTGCGCCCTCCACATTGAGCAGGCCGGCGCCCTGCTGCAGCAAGTTGGCACCGGCCAGGGGCTGCGCCGTGTACTGCAGGATGGCCTTGATCAAGGGCGGCGTCAGCCCCGGGTTGGCCTGCAGCAGCAGGGCCGCCGCGCCGGCCACCACCGGTGCGGCCACCGAGGTGCCGCTCATCGACATCAGCGTCTTGCCGGCCAGTTGCTGGGCCAGGCCGCTGCCGGCGGGCAGCGCCGGGTAGGTCTTGCCCAGGTAGCCGGGTGCCGCGCCGGCACCGCCCTGGTCGGTGGCCATCACGCCGACGATGCGGTTGCCGGGCGCCACCAGGTCGGGCTTGAGCAGGTTGTCGGGGCGGCTGGTGCCGCTGGCGTCCAGCGCCGCGCCGCGGGTGGGCCCGCGCGAGCTGAAGAAGTTCACGCTGTCGTCGCTGCGCACCGCCGTGGCGCGGGTGTTGGCCGCGCCCACCGTGATCACCGAGGGGTCGTGGCCGGGTGAGCTGACGGTGCCGTAGCGCTCGCTGCCGCTGGGGGCCAGGCCGAAGTTGCCGGCTGCGGCCACCACCGTGATGCCGGCGGCCACCGCGCTGCGCGCGGCACGCGCCAGCGGGTCGGTCTGCCAGCTCTCGGTGGAATCGGCGGCCAGGCTCAGGTTGATGACCCGGATGTTGTATTCCCGGGCGTGGTACAGCACCCAGTCGATGCCGGCCAGCACATCGCTCATCTGGCCCACGCCCAGGCCGTTGAGCACCTGCACGTCATAGAGGTTGGCGTTGGGCGCAATGCCGGTCGAGTCGGGCGCCAGGCCAAAGCCCAGGCCGGCGGCCACCGACGCCACATGGCTGCCATGGCCGTATTGGTCAGCGGTGGTCGAGCCCTTGGTATTGATCAGCCCGTCCAGCTTGGCCTGGTTGGCACTGCCGGGGGCCAGGGTGGCCGACAGGTCCACGCCCAGCTTCCAGCTGTCGGCGCCGCCCAGCACATAGGCGCCCGCCTTCTGCACATTCACCGCGTTCAGCACCCGGGTCTTGCCGGTGGCGTCGGCAAAGGACTTGTGGGCCCAGGCGATGCCCGAGTCGAGCACCGCGATGCCCACGCCGCTGCCGTTCAGGCCGCTGGAATAGCCGCTGGCAGCCGGCGTGCGCACCCCCATCACGCCGCTGGCGTACTCGAGCAAGCTGACCGTCTTGGCGGTGGCACGGTTGGGCGAGATGCTCTGCACATCGCTGCGCGCGGCGATGTCGGCCACCTTGGCCGCCGGCAGGATCACCAGCAGCGCATGCACCGACATATAGCGGTAGAACACCGTGCCGCCGGCGCCCAGCACCGCCGCGCGCAGCGCGGCCAGCTCGGCCTCACTGCCCGGCGTGGCCATCACCAGCACCTTGACATGGCGCGCGCCGTTGATGTCCTTGGCCCAGTTGATCGCCGGCGTGGTGGGCGCGCTGAGGACGGTCTGCAGGTCGCGCGCCAGCTTGGACGCGGCCACCGGCGCGGTCTGGGCCTGGGCCGGCGCGCCCACCAGCAAGCTGGCAGCCGCACCCAGGCCCAGGCCGGCCAGGATGCCCAGGCGCAGCAGGCTGCGGCGGGTGAATCGGAAGAGGTTGGCGTGATGCATGGGTTTGTCCTGGTGCTGGGGCTGGGATCGACTGCGGGCAAGCCGAAGCCGGGGTGCTGGGTGGCGCGCCTTCACCCCTTGAGTTAGGGATTGACAAACCGGCGTTTGCGCTTGGGTCCAATCATGTGGGCGTCTGCCACTCAGCGCACACGGCAAGCCGCGGAAGTGAGCGTTATTGCCGGTGCTTTTCCGCAGATGCCAAAGGCCGGGAAATGCGGCTTGCAGCGCTGCCCCATCGTCTTCGGCCCGCGCGCCGGCAACTTGAGCCCGGCTGGGCAGAATCCAGGCTTGCAGGCCGGCCCTCGACCCGAGGCCGGCCGCCACCCCTGCCAGGAGCCCGTCATGACCGCCACCCTGCCCGAGCTGGACCGCCCGCGCCTGCTGGCGCTGCTGCGCAGCGCGCCCAAGGCCGAGCTGCACATCCACATCGAGGGCTCGCTGGAGCCCGAGCTGATCTTTGCGCTGGCCCGTCGCAACGGCGTGGCCCTGCCCTACGCCAGCGTGGACGCGCT
>JAYWDK010000477.1:0-3014 GCA_043779845.1 Betaproteobacteria bacterium
CGCCGGCGCCGGCGCCGTTGCCGACGACAGCGCTTGCATCAGCCTGGGCTTGGGTGGCGGCCGCATGCTCCCATTCAAATTCAGTCGGCAAGCGCGCGCCGGCCCAGGTGGCGTAAGCGGCGGCCTCGTAGCCGCTCAAGTGGCACACCGGCGCCAAAGGATCCAGCGGCACCCGGCCCTGCAAGCTGAATTGCTCGAAGCCGTCGCTGCCGTGACTGGCGGCCTGGGTGCTTGGCTCGTCCATGCGAGCGTGCCAATACGCGGGGGCTTGCCAGCCCAAGGCCTGAACCTGTGCCCAGCCGTCCGACAGCCACAGCGCGGCTTGGGTGTAGCCGCCGTCGGCGATGAATTCGGCGTACTCGGCGTTGCTCACCAACTGGCTGGCCAGCGCGTGCGGCGCCAGCCACGTGGCGTGGCGTGGCGCGGGCGCTCGTTGTCGAACGCAAAACCATCGCCCGGGTGGCCTACTTGCACCAGGCCGGCGTCAACGTTGACCCACCGTGCTGGCGCTCGATTGCGGCGGTTGCCGGCCGCGCCTGTTGGGGTTGCCGAGCGGGCCTGTGGCGCCACCACGGCATACGCCGGCTGCAGCGGGTTGAGCGAAAACGCGTGCAGGATGTCCGTCAGCAGCAGCTCCTGGTGCTGTTGCTCGTGGTGCAGGCCCAGCGTCAGGGTGTCAACCGCAGCGAGCCAGGTGGGCTCGGGCGCGGTGGCGATAAAGCGTTGCACGGCCTCGTCCACTTGGCGCCGGTAGTGCCGCACCTCGTCAAGCGAGGGCCGGCTGAGCAAACCACGCTGGGGCCGCGGGTGGCGCGGGCCCAGCGATTCGTAATACGAGTTGAACAGCGCGGCCCAGCGCGCGTTCACGGCTTGATAACCCGGCGCGTGGGCCAGCAGCAGCAGCGCCTCAAAAAACCAGGTGGTGTGCGCCAAGTGCCATTTGGTGGGGCTGGTCTCGGGCATCGATTGCAGCGCTTGATCTTCGGCGCTCAGGCCGGCGGCCAAGCGGGCCGTGTGTTCACGCACCTGGGCGTAGGCGCGCGCCCAACCGGGCCGGTCGGCGGGGGCCGGCGCGGGCGCGCAGGCGGTGGGCAAATTGACGTCGGTGTCGGTCTCGGTTTCGGTGTCGGCACAGGCCAGCAAACGCATGGTCGGGTTCCTTGGGTTGGCGGCGCGGCGCCTGGGTTTTGAATCCTAACGGGCGATGGTTTTGACTGCACAACTGCTTGCACTTGCAAGCAACCCGGCACACCTGGAGGGTCAACTTTGCCCGCGCGCTGCCGAGAACTGAAGACATGCACACGCACGGCCGGCGTGCCGCAGTCAATGCAAAGGGCACCACCTTGAACACCGACACAAGCTTCAGCCAAACCGTGCACGAAGAGCGGGCCAACGCCGCCAGCCATGGCCTGGGCTGCTTGCTGGCGCTGGCCGCCATGCCCGTGCTGGCCGAGCAGGTGGACGCCTACCACCACCCCATGCGCCACCTGGGCGTGAACGTCTTCATCGTCACGATGGTGTTGATGTATTTGGTGTCCACCGTCTACCACGCCTTGCCGGCGGGCCACGCCAAGCGCGCGCTGCGCAAGTGTGACCATGCCGTGATTTTTGTGTTCATCGCCGGCAGCTACACACCGTTTGCGCTGGGCCAGATCCAGCGCGGCGAAGGCTGGAGCATGCTGCTTGCGGTATGGGGCATCGCGCTGGTGGGCGTGGCGCTGAAGCTGTCGGACCGGCTGCGCCACCCGCTGTTTTCTACCTTGCTGTACCTGGCGTTTGGCTGGATGGTGGTGGTGGTGGCACGGCCCATGCTGGACAGTTTGCCGCCCATGGGCCTGAGGCTGCTGGTGGCGGGCGGCGTGGCTTACTCGTTGGGCAGCTTCTTCTTTTTGCTGGATCGCCGCATGCCCTACAGCCATTTTGTGTGGCACTTGTTCGTGATCACCGGCAGCACCTGCCACTTCTTGGCGGTGCAGCAGGTGCTGGCTTGAGCCGGGGCGCCTAACCAACAAGATTCAGCGGCGCTCCACGATGGCGGGCACCAGCCGCAGCGCCTCGCGCAGGTGCTCGGCGGCCCCGCGTGCGTCGGCCCGGCTGGCATAAGGCCCGGCTTGCAAGCGGTGCAGGCTGCGCTCGTTGAAGATCGCCATCAGCGGCGCCAACCAGGGGGCGTCGGCCGCCACGCGCTGCTGAAATTTGATGGCGCCGTCGGCCTGGGCAAACGCGCCGAGCTGCAGCCAGAAGCCCGGCGCTGCCTTGGCTGCCGCGCGGGCGGGTGCGGTGGTTTCTTGCGGCAGCGGCTCGGGCGCCGCCTCGGCGGGTGGCTTGGCTGGGATGCCGGCGGTGGCCGTTGGCAAGTCGTCGGCAGCGCGCGCATTGCCCGCTGCCGCGGCATGGGTGGGCGCGGCCGCCGCCACGGCGTTGGCCGCGATCGCCACCATGGCTTCGTCAACCGGCTGGCGGGTGGGCTGCTGGGGCACGGGCGTGGCGCGCATTTCAGCGCCTGGCGAGCCGCGCGCGATGCCGGGTGTGTCGTTGTTGGCCAGGGCCTTGGCCGAGACAGGCATCGGCACCCGCCAGGCCCCCGTGCGTATGGCCTCGTAGGTGATGCGCTCGATCTCCACTTTGGCCACCCCGCCCAGCACGCCGAGCTTGAGCGCGGCGGTGTAGCTCAGGTCAATCACGCGCTCACTGTGAAACGGCCCCCGGTCATTGACGCGCACCACCACTTCGCGGCCATTGGCGGGGTTGCGCACCCTGGCGTAGCTCGGCAGCGGCATGGTGCGGTGCGCGGCCGTCATGGCGTACATGTTGTAGGTTTCGCCATTGGCCGTGCTGCGGCCATGGAACTTAGCGCCGTACCAGGAGGCCAGGCCACGCTGCACCAGCGGCGGGTCGCCGGCCAGCGGCACGTAGGCCTGGCCCAGCACCTCGTAGGCCTTGTTGGCGCCCCCGCTGCGCACGGTTTCCAGTTGGGGCTCGGCATCGGGCACCAGGTGCAGGTCGGGCGGCGG
>JAYWDK010000478.1:0-8640 GCA_043779845.1 Betaproteobacteria bacterium
CCGGACGACGGCCAGTGTTTGCCCGAGCTGCTGGGCCTGCTTCCTGTATTGGCCCGGCCGGTGGCTCGCAGCCTGTGCGGTGGCTTGGCAATCGGCCGGGCGTGGTCGCGCCCGTTGCATCGGGTCGAGCTGGTGGCGCCGCCGTTCGGCCGCCGGCGCTTGCCCGAGTTGCGCGGCCTGCTGCCCGTGGTGGCTCGGGCCGGCGGCTCGCAGCCTGTACGGTGGCTTGGCAATCGGCCGGGCGTTGTCGAGCCGCTGAACCCTTCCGGCTTCGGCGAATACTCGCCATTCTGGTTCGTACCAACGAACGGCCGGCCGGAATTTGTCCCCACCTGTCACCACCAGTGGTGGAGACAAAAAAGTCTATGCATGACAATGGGTTACGGTGCTTTTTGGGTGGTGTCCCCACTGTCCCCACCAGTTTCGGCCGTCACACGCAAACGGGGCGTGAAAGTAGGCCGGTGCATGGCCCTGGTTCCGCTGATTGGACAACGGCGGTATTTGGCGGACATCACACCGGCCGCGCTGGCTGGCACGCGGGGCCCGCCGCAGTGGGTCGGCGCCATTGTTGCGCCCGACATACTGCGCAGCGGTGGGGACAGGGGCGCATGGCAGCGGCGACCGCCGGCCGGCGACCATGACCCCGGTTTGTGGCTAGTTCCATGCGTGCATTGGGGGCTGTAGCCTGGCGCCTTGTTGAATTGATGGCGTGCGCTCGACCCGCAATGCCGAGCGCATGTCGCCCACGCAGTCGCTGCGGGCGCCCTCGCTCGCAAAATTCCAAGGTACTCCCCAGCGTTACAGCGCAGCGGACTCGATGACCGCGAGAAACCACTAGATGTCGGGCGGCTACTGAGGTAAGTAAGTTGCGGCTGGCATTGGGGGTGGGGGGTCTCAATCTCTGGGCGGGCGTGCATGGAGACCGCTTGTTTATCGCCGTTCGCAAACCCGCAAAATGGACAGGGGGGTATCGGACACTTGCGGGTTCTGCCTGAAAAGCGCTAAAACTTCCAAGGAGGGCTATTGCGCCTGGTCAAGCTGGCGGCGGTGCTGGCCGGTGGGGTGGTCCGGGCCCGCCCGAGCGGCCGCACTTGGTGCCCATGCCGGCCCTGCACGTGGTGCCAACACCACCGGCCCGGCCGGCGCGGTTGCCCGCGATGCCCCCATCCCCGGTCGAGCCGCTGCGCCTGGTCGAGCCGTTGGCGGTGCCGGCCGATGGCCTGAGCTCGCCTGAACCGGTGCGCCTGTTCGTTGGATTTGAGCGACAGCCAGAGCTGTCACCCGTAGGTCACGGCACCGGCCAGCGGGCCCAGCGTTGACGAATTGGGGGTATTTTCGGAAAGCAACGAGCCGGAGATCCTCACAAATGCTTGATTTCAGAGTTTCTTTCGGATGCCTCCCTCTCCAAATTGAAAACGCTCGCTCAAGCGGGCTTTTTTTTGCCCAAGCCCCGGGCCCATCAGGCCGCGTCACGCCTTTGCGGCGGGTTTTGGCAAGGCACAATCGCCTGCATGAAGATTGCCTTTCGGCTGTGCGCAAAGCGGGCACGCAATGTGTCCGCCGTGCTCGTGCCTTGTCTGCTTCTGCTGTTGACGGGCTGTGCCAGCCGCTCTGGTGATGTGCTGCCTAAGCCTACTGATCCTGCGGGTTATGCAGGCTGGACCTGCGACCGCCTGTTTGATGAAACCGATGCCGTGCAGCAACGTGCCACCGATGTGGCGTACGCCGTCGATTCGCTGGCGGGCAGCAACATCATCGCGCTGGGCCTGGGAGTCACGGTCTTTTGGCCCGCGCTGCTCGCAATGCGCCCCAACGGTGAGGATGCGGTGCAGTTGGCCGAGTTGAAGGGACGTTTCGAGGCCTTGCGCAGTGCTGCGGCAACGCAGTCTTGCGGTGCGCCCCCCGAGGCCATGGCCGCGCACCGGCAGGCCGCCTTGCCCGTGGCGCTGGGCGACCGGCTGGTCTACGAAGAGCGTTCTGCGGCTGCCGCCACACCGCGCGCGCTGGTGCTGCAGGTCAACGCGCTGCGCCGCGATCAAATCGAGTTTTTGGTTGAGCTGGACGGCCGCGCCTTGGCCGCCCACTGGCGGCAAGACCTGGCGGGAAATTCGGTGCTCGCGGCGCGAGCACCACTGATCGGCTGGCAGCGTCTGCTCAAGCCCGGCATGGTGTTGGGCCAGGTTCTGGGGGGTGATTTGGCGGCCGCCAATGAGGTGGTGCCCAGCGCGCGGGTGCGTGGTCAAGTGGTGGCCACGGGGCCGCAGACCTTGGCGGGGCGCGACTTTGATGTGGTCGTGATTGAGCTTTTCGGCGAGGCACCACAAGCGCCACAGGGCACGGGTGAGTCTGCGCCGGCCAGCACCCGGCTTGACGGCGTGATGGCCATTGATCGGCGCAGCGGCGTGTTGTTGCGGCTTGAGCTGCGCTGCGCCAACCCCGACTTTGCGCTGCGTCGGCGGTTGTTGCGGGTGGAACCCCGCGCGCATTGAGCCCTGGGCTCACAAGGAAATGTGGCTCTGCCACTGTCCTTGATCTCCGTTGGGGGACGGCCGGCCTTGGGGCGCTGATCAGCGCAAAGGCTCCCGTAGGTTTACCGATCTTTACCCGGTAAACAAGGCGCCGAAAAGCCCGCTGCCCACAATCCAGCCGTGCGGCCATGCCGCCTGAATGATCGATCTTTGAATGGTTTCGTTTCGTCGCCGTGGCGCCGGGGCGTTTTTGATGGTCAAACTAAGACGCCATGAACCCCAAACTACTGCTGATTGACGACGATTCCCGCCTCACCGCCATGGTGGGCGACTACCTGCGGGTCAATGGCTACGAGGTGGATGTGGCTGGCAGCCTGGCTGCCGGTCGCGAGCGCCTGCGGGCGGGGTCCTATGGCGCCCTGGTACTTGATCTGATGCTGCCCGATGGTGACGGCCTGGATCTCACCCGCGAGTTGCGTGCCGATCCGCGCTTCAAGCGCCTGCCGCTGCTCATGCTCACCGCCCGTGGCGAGCCGCTGGACCGGGTGTTGGGCCTGGAGTTGGGCGCCGACGACTACCTTGCCAAGCCCTTTGAGGCGCGGGAGTTGCTGGCGCGCATCAAGGCCTTGCTGCGCCGCGCGCAGCCGGAGCCGGCCACCGACGACTTGCTGCGCTTTGGCCGTCTCGAGATCGACCTGGGCGCGCGCCAGGCTCGTATCAATGGCCGTGCGTGTGACCTGACTGGGCACCAGTTTGATTTGCTCGTGGTGCTGGCGCAAAGCGCCGGCCGGGTGCTCAGCCGCGACCAGATCATGGACGCGCTCAAAGGCCATCCGATGGAGGCGTTTGACCGCAGCATCGACGTGCACATTTCGCGCATTCGCGCCTGCATTGAAGAAGACGCCAAAGTGCCCAAGCGCGTGCTTACGGTGCGGGGATCGGGTTATGTTTTTGCCCGCAAGCAAGACGCTGACGAGTGAGAGCGCCCCCAAGGCCGCCGCCTTGCGGCGCCCGCCTGCGGGCTTGCAGGCCCGCAGGCCTTCGCCAGCCACAAGGCCCCTTCCGGGCCCTTGTGCGCGGGCTCAGCCCCCCCGAGGGGGAGGAGAAACACTTGAGGCGGCCCGGCGTTTGTTTCTCATGGACCCACGCTTGAAAGCGCTGTGGCAACGATGGCGTGAACACCGCGAAGCGCGGGTGCTCAGGCGGCGAGCCATCCCCGATGCGCTATGGCAACTCACCTTGGCTCGCCTACCGTTTTTGGCCGCCAGATCCGAGACAGACCTCGTGGATCTGCGCCGTCTGGCCAGCCTCTTTCTCAACGAAAAGGAGTTCACCGGTGCCGGTGGCTTGGTCGTGGACGACGACATGGCCGTGTGCATTGCCGCCCAAGCCGTGCTGCCTGTGCTGCGCCTCGGGCTGGCACCCTATCGCGGCTTTGTCGGCATCGTGGTGCACCCCGATGAAGTACTGGCGCGGCGCGAAGTGACTGACGAAGACGGCGTCGTGCACCACTACGACGAGCGGCTCACGGGTGAAGCAATGGCCGGCGGCCCGGTCACGCTGTCTTGGACGGACGTGGCTCTATCAGGTGATTCGGCCGACTGGGGCTACAACGTGGTGATCCATGAGTTTGCCCATGTCTTGGACATGGGCGACGGGCAAGCCGATGGCGTGCCACCACTGCCCAGCGCCGCGCACCGCCAAGCGTGGATTGCCGTGATTGACGCTGAGTTCAGTCTCTTTTGCGCGGCCGTGGAGCGTGGCCAGCAGACCGTGCTGGATCCTTACGGCGCCAGTGGCCTGGACGAGTTTTTTGCCGTGACGGTTGAAGGCTTTTTCGTCACGCCCAATGAACTGCGCGCCAGACACCCCGACTTGTACGGGCTGCTGGCGCGCTATTTTCAGCAAGACCCCGCGACGTACAGCGGGGCGTGAGCGGGGGATCAGGTTACGGCGGGCGTAGGCTCGTTTTTCACCTTGTCGTTTTTGCGAGGCGGCTGAATGTCAAGCTGCACCTCACCCTTGTCATCCACGTCCACCGTCAAACGTCCACCGTCAACCAGACGCCCAAACAGCAACTCGTCAGCCAAGGCGCGGCGGATGGTGTCTTGAATCAGACGCTGCATGGGCCGAGCGCCCATCAGCGGATCAAAACCCTTCTTTGCCAGATGCTTGCGCAGGTTGTCGGTGAAGGTGACGTCCACTTTTTTCTCGACCAGCTGGCTCTCAAGTTGTAGCAGGAACTTGTCGACGACACGCAAGATGATCGACTCATCCAAAGCCCTGAAACTCACTGTAGCGTCGAGACGATTGCGGAACTCAGGCGTGAACAAACGCTTGATGTCGGCCATCTCATCGCCCTGTTGACGCACCGTGGTGAAGCCGATGGTCGACTTGTTCATCGTCTCGGCTCCCGCGTTGGTCGTCATGATGATGATGACGTTGCGGAAGTCAGCCTTGCGCCCGTTGTTGTCTGTCAGCGAGCCATGGTCCATCACCTGCAACAACACGTTGTAGACGTCCGGGTGGCCTTTCTCGATTTCATCAAGCAGCAGCACGCAATGCGGCTTTTTGGTCACGGCTTCAGTGAGCAAGCCACCCTGGTCAAAACCCACATAGCCCGGAGGCGCGCCGATCAGGCGGCTCACTGCGTGACGCTCCATGTACTCGCTCATGTCGAAGCGAATCAACTCGATGCCCAGGATGTAGGCCAATTGCTTGGCCACTTCGGTTTTGCCCACGCCAGTCGGGCCCGAGAACAAGAACGAGCCGATGGGTTTGTCAGGCCGGCCCAAGCCAGACCGCGCCATCTTGATGGCCGCAGCCAGGGCGTCAATCGCAGGCTCTTGACCAAACACCACGCTCTTCAGGTCGCGGTCCAGGCTCTTGAGCTTGCCCCGGTCATCGTTGGAGACGGACGCTGGCGGAATGCGCGCGATCTTGGCAACGATCTCTTCAACCTCATTGCGCGTGATGGTTTTTTTCTGCTTGCTCTTGGGCAGGATACGCTGCGCGGCACCCGCCTCATCGATCACGTCGATGGCCTTGTCGGGCAGGTGGCGATCGTTGATGTACTTGGCCGACAACTCAGCCGCCGCCTGCAAGGCACCCAACGCGTACTTGACGTTGTGGTGGTCTTCGAAGCGCGACTTCAAGCCCTTCAAAATCTCGACGGTCTGCTCAACCGAGGGCTCGGCGACGTCGATTTTCTGAAAACGCCGTGACAGGGCGGCATCTTTTTCAAAGATGCCGCGGTACTCGGTAAACGTGGTGGCGCCCAGACACTTCATGGCGCCGTTCGACAGCGCGGGCTTGAGCAGGTTGCTGGCATCCAGCGTGCCGCCCGACGCTGCTCCAGCGCCAATGAGCGTGTGGATTTCATCCACAAACAACACCGCATTGGGCTGGTCTTTGAGTTGCTTGAGCACACCCTTCAGGCGCTGTTCAAAATCGCCACGGTATTTGGTGCCGGCCAGCAAAGAACCCATGTCCAACGAATACACGGTGGAATTGGCCAACACCTCAGGCACATCGCCCTGGGTGATGCGCCAAGCCAGGCCCTCGGCGATGGCGGTCTTGCCCACGCCCGCCTCGCCCACCAGCAGCGGATTGTTCTTGCGCCGGCGGCACAGAATCTGAATGACTCGCTCCACCTCGTGATCACGGCCAATCAAAGGATCAATCTTGCCGTCCTTGGCAAGCTGGTTCAAATTCTGCGTGAATTGATCCAGCGGTGAGCCCTTGCCCGAATCAGCCACTTCTTCCTTTTCCGACTCGTTGCTGGGCTCGTTGGACTTGATTGGCTCTGGCGGCTCGGTCTTCTTGATGCCATGCGCGATGAAGTTCACCACATCAAGCCGGGTGACGCCTTGCTGGTGCAAGTAGTAAACCGCGTGTGAATCCTTCTCGCCAAAAATAGCCACCAGCACGTTGGCGCCAGTCACTTCTTTTTTGCCCGAGCCCGTCGACTGAACATGCATGATCGCGCGCTGAATCACGCGCTGGAAACCCAGCGTCGGTTGGGTGTCAACCTCTTCGGTGCCGCCCACCGTGGGCGTGTTTTCCTTGATGAATGTGGTGAGGCTCTTGCGCAAATCATCGATATTGGCCGCGCAGGCCTTCAGCACCTCGGCGGCCGAGGGGTTGTCCAGCAGCGCGAGCAACAAGTGCTCAACGGTGATGAATTCATGGCGCTGCTGGCGCGCCTCAACAAACGCCATGTGCAGGCTAACTTCGAGTTCTTGCGCAATCATGCGGCCTCCATAATGCACTGCAACGGATGCCCGGCACGGTGTGCCGCGGCGATAACAAGCTCAACTTTGGTGGCGGCAACGTCTTTGGTGAAGACGCCGCAAATGCCACGACCTTCGTGGTGTATTTTCAGCATGATCAGAGTCGCCGCTTCAATGTCACGCTTGAAGAAATGCTGCAACACCATGACCACAAACTCCATTGGCGTGTAGTCGTCATTGAGCAGCACCACTTGGTACATCTGCGGCGGTTTGGTGCGCGCCGTTTTTCGCTCGGCAACCACGGCGCCAAAGCCCTCGCGGCGCGGCGCGGCAGGCGGCTTGTCCGGTGGTGATGGTGGGTCGTCCTGGGGCATGATTCATTCTATAGAGTCGAGCCAATGGCCGCGTGTCACGCTTGGATATTGGACCCAATCCGCCAATTGCAAGCCGTGAAAAGAACCACGTCAGACGGCCAGATAGTCAGCCAAACCCACAGGCGGGTGTCTTGACCCGCAGCACACCACAACTGTAGGGGAAACACGACGACCATCAGTCCAGACCTCCGCATTGACGCTGCCCCCTCGACGTTTCGACAATTTCTTACACCTTCACGAACGAGGGTGTTTGGAGTACACGATGTTGGTAGGCACAGTCAAATGGTTCAACGACGCCAAGGGCTTCGGATTCATTGAGCCCGACGAGGGCGGTCCGGATGTTTTTGCGCATTTTTCGGCCATCGAAATGGAAGGTTTTCGCACCCTCAAGCAGGGCAGTACCGTGAGCTATGAGCTGGTGCAAGGGCCGAAGGGAAACCTCGCCCAGTCCATCCGAGCCGTTGCGGGGCAAACCCAGGAAGCCTGACGCGCCACATTGGCGCGGTTGGGGGCACTAAAAAGTAACAGGTAGCGGGTTCACTCTCGCTGCCTGTTTTTTTTCGAGCTGGGCTTGCCGCCCGTACAAAGGCATTTCGATGCCCGCGCCACCGACGCATCAACCGCCTGTGGACGGCACAGCGACGCGCTGATTTGTGCTCAGCGCTCGCTGAGCGTCATCAGGATGTCGGCGTACCAGGCGCAATTCAGACCGAGAGACTCGTCTTGCTCCAGGTCGCGGTCGGCCATGTCCAGCCGGGCTGAGTGCACGCCCAGCAGCTTCCAGGGCAAGCCGTCATCGGCGGCAGCCTCGTGGTTGCGCAATACCACCGGTGCGCCGCTGGTGCCGCGGTGCGTGCGGGCATCGGTCAAGAAGTAACCCTGGCCCTGAAAGCGCATGCCAAAAGCCGAGGCGATGACCGACGACCGCACCACCGGCAAGTGGTGCAGGGTGTCGTGGAAACCCAGCGGAAACCCGACGATCAGCACCGAGCTGCCCACCTCCACCGGATCTTGCAAGCGTTGAAGGTGCTGGGGCGTGAAGGCCCGAAATACGCTGGCGGGCGGCAGCGCGCTGCGGTCAAGCTCGATCATCGCCACGTCAATCTCGCCACCGGCGTCTTTGCCTTGGTGCCACAAGCTCTTGCCGTCCAGGTACAAAAACAGCGATACACGCGCTGATTTGCCCAAGTCACTTTCGCTGGTGTGAACCTCGATCTCGATGCGATTCGGGAAGTGCTTGCTGGGCTTGTCAATCAGCACATGGCGGCTGGTGACCAGGTAAAGCCGCTCGTCTCGCTCGAAGAAGAACCCACTCGCATTGGTGAGTGGACGATCATGCTCAAAAGTGGCGATGCGGGCTGCCGTCAACAGCAGGGAGTCGATCATGCCGTGCCACCGCCACGGGTAGGCGTGGTGCTTGAGAGCGCCCCCAAGGCCGCCGCCCTGCGGCGCCCGCCCCCCGAGGGGGAGGAGAAACACTTGGGGCTGAGCCCGGACATCGACAGTCCTGAGGACTGTCGGTGCCTGGCGAAGGCCAACGGCCTCTGGTCATTGGCGGCCCGGCGT
>JAYWDK010000479.1:0-21189 GCA_043779845.1 Betaproteobacteria bacterium
TAATGGGGAACCTTGAGGTCGCTAGGCCCAGTCCTAGGCCAGGTTACTTCATGGATTATATTTTCCGACGGCACCAGCTTGGACCAAGCACATTCGGCCGGGCTTCACCTAGACCTTCATAAAGCTCCAAAATTGCGATTTTACCGCGACGAAATTACTTGGCAAAACATATCCACCAGACACCTGATAAAGTTATCTCAATCAATGAAAATTAATTTCAAATATACTTCGCAAGTGGAAATATAAATTATTTACTGCAATCTTAACTCCGATGAATATTCCCACGCCATCCAGCCCGCTGGTATCCATGCTGCTGATCGCCTACCAGCAAGCCGACATCATCGGCGCCGCCATTGCCGGCGCGCTGGCGCAGACCTATTCACCGCTCGAGATCGTGATCTCCGACGACGCCTCGGGCGACGGCACCTGGGGCCGCCATTGAACAGGCCGTGGCCGGCTACAACGGGCCGCACCGCCTGGTGCTCAACCGCAACCCGCAAAACCTGGGCATTGGCGCGCATTTGTCCAAGCTGGTCGATTTGTGCCAAGGCGAGCTGTTGTTCGTCACCGCCGGTGACGACGTCTCGCTGCCGCAGCGCTGCGAGCGTTGCGTGGAGGCCTGGATCGCCCATGGGCGCAGGCCCGACCTGATCGCCAGCGCGCTGGTGGACATTGACGCCTTGGGCCGGCAACAAGGCCTTGTATTGCCGACCGACCTCGGCACCTACCACGGAACCGCCGACTGGCTGGCGCGGCCGCCTTTTGTGGTGGGCGCAGGCCAGGCCTGGACACGGCGGCTGTTTGACCACTTTGGCCCACTGCCCGCTGGCACCGTGGCTGAGGACTTGATCATGGTGTTCCGCGCCATCGTCGCGGGTGGCGCCATCACTGTGCCCGAGCCGCTGGTGTTATACCGGCGCGGCGGCCTGTCGGCGCGGCGCCGCGCCCTGCATGCCAGCGAGGTGCGGGCGCGGCTGCTCGGCAATGCCCGGCATTCGCTGGTTGAAATGCTCTGTTTGCTGCGCGATGCCAAGACCGCCGGCGTGAGCGACGTGGTAAGCCCCGTGCTGACATCCAGGCTGGCACGCGAGCAGCACATCGCCGCGCAGTTGAGCTCACCCAAGCTGGCCGCTCAACTGAGCCGTTTGATCCGTGACCGCTTGGTGCCCTGGCCCTTGCGGCTGCGCGTTTTTGTATATGCCGCCTGCCCCATGGTGTTGGCGCCGGTGTTTGCGCTCAAGCGCGCCTTGCTGCGCCGCAGCGTCTGATCTAAGCCAGCGCCAACTTGACGTCAACCGCCTCAACCCGTCCCGCGTTATCCAAGCACCTGGCGTCAGCGATTGCCGGGAGCAACAAGCCGGTTCATACCGATTCAACACCCTGGAGTTCACCATGTTCAAACGTCTGCTCGCCGCTCTGTTCGCCCTCGTCGCCGCCACCGCTTTTGCGGCGGTTGACGTCAACAAGGCCACCCAAGCCGAACTCGATTCGATCAAGGGCATTGGCCCGTCCATCGCCACCAAAATCCTGGACGAGCGCAAAAAAGGCAGCTTCAAGGATTGGGCCGACATGGTGGATCGCGTCAAAGGCGTGGGCGATGGCAACGCCGCCAAGTTCTCGGCTGAAGGCCTGACCGTGAACGGCCAAGGCTTCAAGGGCGCCGCACCCGCCGCCGCCAAGGCTGACAAGCCCGCCAAGGCCAGCGCCGCCGCCGCCGTCAAGGCCGACGACAAGGCTGCCGCCGCGCCGGTAGCTGCCAAGGCACCTGCTGCCGCCGCCTCGTCCAAGGCTGAAGAAAAGGCCGCCAAGAAGGCCGCTGCCAAGGCTGCCAAGGAAGAAAAGGCTGCTGCCGCCAAGACCGCCAAGGAAGAAAAAGCCGCCGCCAAGAAGGCAGCCAAGGCTGACAAGGCCGTCGCGCCAGCGGCCGCCGCTTCTGCCATGCCGGCCAAGAAGTAAAAGCTTTCGCTCCACGCCAAACGCCCTGCCTTGCGGGGCGTTTTGCTTTGGGGGAAACGTTCAAAATAGATCGACATGCCTGACTACGATCACCTCATCGTCGGTGCCGGATTTGCTGGCGCCACCTGCGCCCGCCAACTGGCCGACGCTGGCCGCCGCGTGCTGCTGATTGACCGCCGTGACCACGCCGGTGGCAACGCCGCGGACCACCTGGACGCCTTTGGCGTGCGCGTTCACCCACACGGCCCGCACATCTTTCACACCAACAGCGAGCGCGTGTTCAAGTACCTGTCGCGCTTCACCGATTGGCGCTTTTACGAGCACCGTGTGCTGGCTGAGGTGGACGGCCAATTGCTGACACTGCCGATCAACCGCAACACGCTCAACCAGTTGTATGGCTTGCAGCTTGACGAAGCCGGGGCCGAGGCGTTTCTGGAGCGCGTGCGCGTGCATGCACCTGACGCCATCTCCGGCATCAACGCCGCGCCGCGCACCAGTGAAGACGTGGTGCTGGCGTCCGTGGGCCATGACCTGTGCGAGAAGTTCTTTCGCGGCTACACGCGCAAACAATGGGGGCTTGATCTGAGCGAGTTGTCGGCGGGCGTGGCGGCGCGCATTCCCACCCGCACCAACGATGACGACCGCTACTTCACCGACCGTTGGCAGTTCATGCCGGGGGCCGGTTACAGCGCGATGTTTGAGCGCTTGCTGGACCACCCCGCCATCACCTTGCGCCTGAACACCGACTTCGACGCCGTGCGGGGAGTGGCCGGCCACACGATCTACACCGGCTCCATCGACGACTACTTTGAGCACCGCCTCGGCCGCCTGCCCTACCGCAGCCTGCGCTTCGAGCATGAACACCACGCCGGCATGATCCAATACCAGCCCACCGGCACCGTGAACTACCCGAATGAACATGACTACACGCGCATCACCGAGTTCAAGCACTTGACCGGCCAGCAAGTGGCGGGCACGTCCATCGTGCGTGAATATCCGCAGGCCGAAGGCGACCCGTACTACCCGATCCCCCGGCCCGAAAGCGAAGCGCTGTACCAGCGCTACGCCGCGCTGGCCGAGGCCGAGACAGATGTCAGCTTCGTGGGCCGCCTGGCCCAATACCGCTACTACAACATGGACCAGGTGGTGGCGGCGTCGCTCAAGCTGTGTGATGGGTTGTTGGTCGGGGTTTTGAACAAAACCAGGCAGGTGACACCATGACGCGCACGGTGTGGCGCGGCCCGATGACGGCGCTGTTGCACAAGCTGCGTTTGGACGCCGTGCGCGCCGTGGCGCCGACCTGCGTGGACGCCAACCAGGACAGCATGGCGGCGCTGGCGGCCGTCAAGGGCATGGGGTCGGCCCTGGCCAAAAACATGCTGATTGAGCGCGGCCAGGCGGCTTACGCCGACTGGAACGATCTGCTGGTGCGCGTGCGTGGCATCAATCAGCGCAGCGCGCAGCGTTTTTCGGACGCTGGCTTGGTGGTCAACGGCCAGCGCTTTGACGGCGACGCCAAAACAACCACCACCGCCTGAGCCCAGGCGCTAACGCGTAGCTTGCACGGGCGATCAACGACGGTCAGTCGGCGCGGCCGTGGCCTCGGCCATGACCCTTTTCACCGCCATGATCTCCACCTCGCTCGCCATCTTGATCCCGGCCGCCCTCATACCCGCGATCCGGGCCACCGTGGCGACCATGGCCACCGTCACGGCCGGGGCGCGGCTCAAAAGCGGGCGGCGCGGCGCGCATCACGTGATCGTGATACCAGCGCTCTTGCACAAAGTACACCGGCACGCCGCAGGCGTTGTACTGGCGGCAATGTTTGCGCCAGTTTTTTTGGTGACCCGGGGGCACCCACAGATACACCGGCTCAAGCACTTGATGCGCCTGACGGGCAATGATCACGGGTTGCTGCACGATCACTTGCGGCTGCGGAAAGCGGCCGATGTCGATGCGCCCAAACACGCCCGGCTGGCTGATGTTGATGGACACGCCCACATCCGCCGCTTGGGCGGGCGTGGTCGTCAGCGCGCCACCGGCCAAGCCCATGGCCACCGTCAAGGCCAGGGTCCAACGCTTTGTTTGTTTCATCATGGCTCCAATGGTCAGGACGGCCTGACCGTGTCAATTCAACGCGCCGGCCTGTGGCGCAGTTGTCGGCGCCAACGGTAAAGATGTGTAGGACGGCGGGCCGCTTTCGACCGCCCTGGGCGTGGCCGGCCCGTCGGCGGGCAGGTGCCAGTCAAAAAACGCCAACACCTCATCGCGCCGGGCCAGCGTGTCGGCCTCGCCCAGCGCCATCAAGGCCTGGGTGTAGGGCGCCTCGAACAGCAAATAGCTGGCCAGCGCCGCGCCGCGCGCGCCTTGCTGGGCCAGCTTGCTGCTCACGCCCACGCCGCGCAGCAAGGTGCGCCCGGGCACGGGCAGGCTGTCAATGTGCTGGGCGGCGATGTCGTCAAGGCGCTGGCTGGGCGCGATCACCAGCGCGTGCACGGGGCGCAGGGCGGTGTCCAGGCGCTGGGCTTCGGGCAGCAGCGCCAGCGTGCGGGTTGATGCGCTCCATGCGCTCGATGTCCACCGCCAGCGCGTCCCAAAAGATGCCCGACAAGGCGTGGCCGGCAATCTGCGCAATGCTGGGGTAGCCGGTATGGGGGGCCACGCGGCCTGTGGGCTCGTGCATGCGGCCCGCGCCGATCACCAGCACGCGCTGCGCGCCCAGGTGGATGGGGCGGGCGAGCTGGGCGCCATCTGGCGCATCGAGCCGTCGCCAAACCACTCGGTGCGGCCCTCAAGCTGCAGCTCGGTGGCCGGAAACACAAACGGAATGGCCGAGGACGCCAGCAAGTGCTTGTGCGTCAGCGAGGTGGCCAGCGCCACCCGCTGCGAGCGCGCCCACGGCGCTATCGGCACGGCCGATTGGTAAAAAGCAAGGTGCTCACCGCTGCCATAACCCGACGCGGTGATGGCCAGCGCCTGCAAGTGGCGCGAGGCCAGCAAGACCTGCAGCCGGTCCATCGGCACGGTGTTGGCCAGCAGCTCGTCTAGGAGCCTGTCGGGCTGTTGCCCAGCAAGGACCGCGGCCGCGCGCGCCGCCAACGGCTCAGCGCCCAGCCAATGGACAGCATGGTGAGCCGCTGCGCGCCGCTGCGGTTCACGCCCAGTGAATCGGCGTGGTACACCTGGTCGGCGCTGAAGCCCCGCCACACGGTCACGAAGCGAGCCACCGCGTCGTCAAAGTCATCACACCGGCAGGCCAACGCGGCCGAGTTGATGGCCCCGGCCGACGTGCCGCAGATCACCGCAAACGGATTGCGCCGCAGATCGGTGCCCGACTCGCGGCGCAGGCGGGCGATGGCGGCCAACACGCCCACTTGGTAGGCCGCGCGCGCGCCGCCACCAGTCAGGACCAGGCCAGTGAGCGGGGTGTCGTACATCCACCGCACTGTAGCCACTGCTCTGGCTGGGCAAACCGCCCAACAGGCCGGCGATTCACCCATTCAGGACTTACGCAGAATCGTCCCGGCTAGGCACGACGACGAAGACAGTGCGCTTAGCACGGCGAGGAGGAGGAACGACGCTGGGGCGGTTTTGCGTAAGTCCTGCTATTCATACAGGATCACGGCGCGCCCGGGGTGCGCAATGGCCTTGCAGCGCGCCAGCGCTTCGTCGGTGGGCCAAAAGCGGCCGGCGTCGCCCAGATCGAGCTCGGCAGTGGCGGTGGGCCGGGCAATAGTCAGGCGCACCGCCAGGCCTTGGATCAGTTCGCCCTGGTCTGTCATCTCGCGGCGGGCCGGCCAGGTTTTGACCAGCTCGGCCAGGGGCAAGGTCGAGGCCGGCTCGGCCATCGCCAGATAACGCCCGAAGCATGCACGCGCTGCCGTCAAGTCCCACACCGCGATCACGTTCAGCCGCAGGCCACCCGAAAACCGGTCAGGCTGCACCTTGCCCTGCACGATCAACAGCTCGTCTTCAACCAGGATGTCCTTGTTGGCGTCGATCACTTCTTCATTGACCACGGCCTCGATGGCTTCGCTTTTGTCGTCGAGCTTGAAGATCGCCACGCGCCCACGCTGGCCCGTCACGAAGCGCAGCTCGCTCACGATGCCGGCCAAATACTGCGGCTCGCGGCTGTCGACCACGTCGGCGATGGCGCGCTTGCAAAAGCGCCGCACTTCGGTCTCGCTTTGCTCAAACAAATGACCCGACAAGAAAAACCCCACGGCGGTTTTTTCAAGCAGCAAGCGCTCTTTGATGCCCCAGGGCTCGGCGGCCACCAGCGGCGGCTCTTGCGTGGACGAGCCGTGGTCGCCGTCGTCAAACAAACCGCCTTGCGAGGCGTTGACGATCTGGTGATCGGCAAAATCAAAGCCCAGCGCCACGCTGGCCAACAGGTTGGATCGTTCAGGGTGCAGCTGGTCAAACGCGCCGGCCTTGATCAGCGCCTCCACCGCACGTTTGTTCAAGCGCTTGCGGTCGACCCGGGCGCAAAAGTCAAAAAAGCTGCGGAACGGCCCACCCTCGGCGCGGGCTTCAACAATCGCCTCCACCGCGCCTTGGCCACTGCCCTTGAGCGCCCCCAGGCCGTAGCGCACCACCTTGTTGCTCACCGGCTCAAAGCGGTAGGTGCCGGTATTGACGTTGGGTGGCTCGAAGCTGATGCCAAACAACTTGGCGTCGTTGAGCAGCACCTTGAGCTTGTCGGTGTCGCCCATTTCAACCGTCATGTTCGCGGCGTAAAACTCGGCCGTGAAGTGCACTTTGAGCCAGGCGGTGTGGTACGCCAACAGCGAGTAGGCGGCGGCATGGCTCTTGTTGAAGCCGTAGCCCGCAAACTTTTCCATCAAGTCAAACACCTCGTCGGCGGTGGCCTCGGAGATCTTTTTGACGGCCGCGCCATCACGGAAGATCTGCCGATGCTTGGCCATCTCCTCGGCGTTTTTCTTGCCCATGGCGCGGCGCAGCATGTCGGCGCCGCCCAGTGAATAACCGCCCAGCACCTGCGCGGTCTGCATCACCTGCTCTTGGTAAACCATGATGCCGTAGGTCTCGCTCAACACGGTGGCCAGCAGCGGGTGCGGGTACTCCACCGTCTCGCGGCCGTGTTTGCGCGCCACGAAGCTGGGGATCAGGTCCATCGGGCCCGGCCGGTACAGCGCGTTGAGCGCAATCAAATCCTCCAGCCGGCTTGGCTTGGCGTCGCGCAACATGCCCTGCATGCCGCGCGATTCAAACTGAAACACGCTCTCGGTCAGGCCGTCGGAGAAGAGCTTGTAGACCTTGGGGTCGTCGAGCGGGATGGTCTCGAAATTGAAGTTCTCGCGCCCCGGGTGGCGGGCCACGATGAAATCCTTGGCCAGCTCCAGGATGGTGAGCGTGGCCAGGCCCAAAAAGTCAAACTTGACCAGGCCAATGGCCTCAACGTCGTCTTTGTCAAACTGGCTCACCGCCGAGTCACTGCCGGGCTGCTGGTACAGCGGGCAAAAGTCGGTGATCTTGCCGGGCGCGATCAGCACGCCGCCCGCGTGCATGCCGATGTTGCGCACGATGCCTTCCACGCGCATGGCCAGGCTCAGCAACTCGGCCACTTCTTCTTCGGCGGCCTCACGCTGCTCCAGCTCGGGCACCTCCTGGCGGGCGTAAATCACGCCCGAATCCGGCTCGGCGGGCACGCGCGCCAGCGTCACGGTTTTGCCGGGTGGCGCGGGGATCAGCTTGGCGATGCTGTCGACATGGCCGTAGCCCATGCCCAGCACGCGGCCGATGTCGCGCAGCGCGGCCTTGGCGGCCATGGTGCCAAAAGTGACGATCTGGCCCACCGCCTCGCGGCCGTATTTGTCTTTGACGTAGTCGATCACCCGGTCGCGGTTGGCCTGGCAAAAGTCAATGTCGAAGTCGGGCATCGAAACCCGCTCGGGGTTCAGGAATCGCTCGAACAGCAGGTTGTATTGCAGCGGGTCGAGGTCGGTGATCTTCATCGAATAAGCCACCAGCGAGCCCGCGCCCGAGCCCCGCCCCGGCCCCACCGGGCAACCATTGTTTTTGGCCCAGTTGATGAAGTCGGCCACGATCAAGAAATAACCCGGGAAGCCCATCTTCAGGATGGTGGCGATCTCGAACTCCAGCCGCTCGAGATAACGCGCTCGCTCCGCGTCGCGCTTGGCCTCCAGCGGGTACAGCAGCGCCAGCCGCTGCTCCAGCCCCACCAGGCTAATCTGCCGAAAATAATCGCCCATGGGCATGGACACGCCGTCAATCAAGGGCGTGGGGAAATCGGGCAGGTAGTTTTTGCCCATCGCCAGCGTCAGGTTGCAACGCTGGGCGATTTGCAGGGTGTTGGCCACGGCCGATGGCAGGTCGGCAAACAGCGCCTCCATCTGCGCCTGGGTCTTGAAATATTGCTCTCGGCTGAAGCGCTTGATGCGCTTGGGGTTGGCCAGGGTTTCGCCCTCGGCCACACACACCCGTGCCTCGTGCGCGTCAAAGTCGTCGGGCACCGCAAATTCAATCGGGTGGGTGGCCACCACGGGCAAGCCCAGTGCTGCGGCCAGCGGCACGCAGGCGCGCACGTGGCTCTCATTGGTGGGCAGGCCGGCGCGCTGCAACTCCAGGTAAAAGCGCCCGGGGAACAAGCCCGACAAGCGCTGCGCGGCGCGGCTGGCGCGGTCCGGGTCGCCGGCCAACAGCGCCAGCCCCACCGCGCCAAAGTCAGCGCCCGACAAGGCGATCAAGCCGCCACCCAGCTCGGCCAGCCAGTCCCACTTGACCCAGGCCTGGGCGCGCTGCGCGTTGATCACCCAGGCCCGCGCCAGCAACTCGCACAGGTTCAGGTAACCCTGGCGGTTTTGCACCAGCAACAGCAGGCGGCTGGCTTGTTTGTCACTGCCCGAAATCCCGGCGTCGGGCGCCACAAAAATGTCAGCGCCAATGATGGGTTTGACGCCCTTGCCCCGGCAGGCTTTGTAGAACTTGATGGCCCCAAAAAGGTTGCTCAAGTCGGTGATGGCCAGCGCGGGCTGGGCGTCGGCACGGGCCGCAGCGGCGGCGTCGGCGATGCGCAAAGTGCCATCGACGACGGAGTATTCGGAGTGGGTGCGCAGGTGGACAAATGACATGCGGCCAATTGTAGGGAGCGGTTCGCAGGCACCTGTTGACCCCCTCGGCGGGTGGGCGGCGGTAGCCTCGCCGACTGGGGGCGCCAGTTTTCTACAATTGGCGCCGTGAGCCCGCCCATCCTGAACATCGCCACCTACCGCTTCGTGCCACTCGACGAGCTGCCCGCGCTGCGCGGGCGCCTGTTTGACGGCGCCTTGTTGCACGGCCTCAAAGGCACGGTGCTGCTGGCCGAAGAAGGCATCAACCTGTGCCTGGCGGGCCCCGAAGTGGGCGTCAATACCTGGCTGGCCGCGCTGCGCGCCGATGCGCGTTTTGCCGGCCTGCCGGTCAAGCCCAGTTGGAGCAACACCCTACCCTTCAAGCGCCTGAAGGTGAAGATCAAGCACGAGATCATCCGCATGAACCGGCCTGCCGTGCGCCCCGCTGCGGGCCGCGCGCCGGCGGTGGCCGCCACCACGCTGGCGCGCTGGATCGCCCAAGGCCATGACGACGCCGGCCGGGGGCTCAAGCTGCTGGACACACGCAATGATTTTGAAGTGGACGTCGGCGCGTTTGAAGGCGCGGTGGATTGGCGGCTCACAAAGTTCAGTGAGTTTCCCGACGCGCTGGCCGCCCACCGCGCGGAGTTTGAAGGGCATACCGTGGTGAGTTATTGCACCGGCGGCATCCGCTGTGAAAAAGCCGCGCTGGTGATGCAAGACCTGGGCTTGGATCACAGCTACCAGCTTGAAGGCGGCGTGCTCAAGTACTTTGAAGACACCGCCGGCTTGGCGCCCGGCTGGCGTGGCCGCTGTTTTGTGTTTGATGAACGCGAGGGGCTGGACACCGCCCTGCACGGTTGAGACCCATGAGGGGCTCGTTGCTGCGCCTGTTTGGCCTGCTGCTGATGGTGGGCGCGCTGGCCGTGCCGCTGATGCAGGCGCCGGACCGCGCGGTTGAAACCCTGGTGGCGCGCTGGGCGCCGCCGCCGTCCGAGTTTCTCGACCTGCAAGGCCAGCTGGTGCACTACCGCGACGAGGGGCCCAGAGGCGACCCCGCGCCCATCGTGCTGCTGCACGGCACGTCCGCCAGCCTGCACACCTGGGAGGGTTGGGCCAAAGCGCTGCGCGGCCAGCGGCGGGTCATCAGCCTCGACCTGCCGGGTTTTGGCCTGACTGGCCCGTTTACCGGCGCCTACGCCGGGCAAAGCTATACCGGCGACAACCACGCCCGTTTTGTGCTGGACCTGCTGGACAAACTGGGCGTGGCGCGCTTTGTGGTGGCCGGCAATTCACTGGGCGGCGAGGTGGCCTGGCGCCTGGCCGCGCTGGCGCCGCAACGCGTGGCCCAGCTGGTGCTGGTGGACGCGGTGGGCTACCCGCTCACCACCGACGGCCTGCCGCTGGCGTGGCGCTTGGCGCGCTTGCCCGGCCTGGGCTATTTGAGCGAGCACTTTTTGCCCAGGGCCCTCATCGTGCAAGGCCTGCGCGCGGTGTATGCCGACCCCGCCAAGATCAATGACGCGCTGGTTGACCGTTACTTCGAGCTGAGCTTGCGCACCGGCAACCGCACCGCGCTGGTGCAGCGCTTGCAGCAGTGGTCGCCGGCCGATGGCGTGGTCCATGTCACGGGCATCAGCGCGCCCACCCTCATCCTGTGGGGCGGCCGGGATCAGGTGGTTTCACCCGAGCTGGGCCAGCGCTTTGTGGCCGACATCCCCGGCAGCAAGTGGGTGGTTTTTGACGACCTGGGCCACGTGCCGCAAGAAGAAGACCCGGCGCGCACGGTGGCCGCAGTCAAGGCGTTTTTGGGCTTGAATCCCTAACAAGCTTTCTGAGCGACCTGCCTGCTCGTCAGGGCTCCAGCCCCTCGCGCAGCGCGAACAGCACCTCGGAGTGAAACTCCCGCCGGTACAGCACCCACAGCACCATGACCGTGGCGGCCATGAAGGCCCAGGCCGAAAAAAACCAGGCCACGGCCGCGAATGACAGGTAGTAGGCGCGCAGCCCGTCGTTGAAGGTCTCGGCGGCCAGGCCCATCACGCGCCCAGCCCGGTCGGCAAACAGCTCACGCTGAGCGTCGCTGGCAAATTGCCTGGCCTCGGGCGCGGCGCCCACCATGATGGCGCCAAAACTGTATTGCCGCAGGCTCCAGGTGAAACGAAAAAAAGCGTGCACAAAAATCGCCGCCAGCAGCGCCAGCTTCAGGTCAAACACCAGCACCGAGGTGCGCGCGGCAAACGGCAGCTCACGCACCAGCTCACTGGCTTTTTCGGTGGCGCCCAGCGAGGCCAGCAAGCCGCCAATGATCAGGATGCTGGTGGACGCAAAAAACGACGGGCTGGCCGACAGGCTTTGCGTGACCGCCGAATCAACGATGCGGTTTTCACGGTAAGTGGCCTGCAACATCCAGCGCCGCCGCCATTGGTTGGTGGTGGCCAGGATGGCCGGGCGCACCTGGGCCCGCCGTTTGGCCCAGGTGGCGTAACCCACCCAACCCGCAAAAAATAGCGCCAGCGCCAGCCAGTCGGGCCAGGGCAAAAGCAACAGCGGTTTGAGCAGGGGTTCCATCGGCCGGCATGGTAGCGGCTGGCCCTTTGGGCAAAGGCCAGTGGCGGGCAAGGGCGCCAAACAGCGCCAGCTCAGCGCGCCAGGTCAAACACCAACACTTCGGCCGCATCGCCGTCAGACAGCGTCAACCGGGCTTCGTCTACCAGGCCCAGCGCATCACCGGCCACCAGCCGCCGGCCATTGACCGTGAGCGCGCCGCGGGCCACGTGCACCCAGGTGCGGCGCCCGGCGTCCAGCGCCAGCTCGGCGGCCTCGGTGCCATCAAACAAGCCAGCGCGGATGCTGGCGTCAGCATGCAGGGTGATTGCACCGTCCCGGCCATCGGGCGCGCCGATCAAGCACAGACGGCCGCGTTTTTCAGCGTCCGAAAACGCCTTCTGCTCGTAGCCGGGCGCCAAGCCAACCGCGCTGGGCAGCAGCCAGATCTGGAAAAAATGCGTGGGGCTGTCCTGGGCCTGGTTGCGCTCGCTGTGCCGCACCCCCGTGCCGGCGGTCATGCGCTGCAGCTCGCCGGGTTGGATGATGGTGGCCTGGCCCATGCTGTCTTCGTGCGCCAGCGCGCCTTCGAGCACGTAGCTCACGATCTCCATGTCGCGGTGGCCGTGCGTGCCAAAACCGGTGCCCGCCGCAATGCGGTCTTCATTGACCACGCGCAGATTGCCAAAGCCCATTTGCGCTGGATCGTGGTAATCGGCAAACGAAAAGGTATGAAAGCTCTTGAGCCAGCCGTGGTCGGCAAAGCCCCGGTCGGCACTGCGGCGCAGGGTGATCATGGTGTTGTCTCCGTCAAGACCAAATGGTCGCACCGCGCACCCGCCCAAGCCCCCGCCCGGCTTGAAGCCGGCGTTCAAATAAGATGAAGCGGGGAAGCCAAACGCCGTCCCCTCCGCCACCCAATCCGCCACCCAATCCGCCACCCAAACTGCCGCCCCATCCGCATGATCAGCCCGCGCCGCAACGCCCTCACGCCCGACGCGCTGACCATGATGGACACCATCGCGCGCACCGGCAGTTTTGCCGCCGCCGCCCGCGAGATGGGCCGCGTGCCGTCGGCCCTGACCTACAGCGTGCGCCAGCTTGAAGACGCGCTCGACGTGCTGCTGTTTGACCGCAAATCGCGCCAGGCACAGCTCACCGCCGCCGGCCAGGAGCTGCTGGACGAAGGCCGCCGGCTGCTGGCCGAAATGGACGCCGTGGCGCACCGCGTGCGCCGCGTGGCCACCGGCTGGGAAAGCCAGCTCACGGTGGCCGCCGACGGCGTGATTTCCCGGCTCACGATGTTTGAGCTGATTGAGGCCTTTTATGCCCAGCGCGGCCCCGCCAACCAAGAGCCCGGCCAGGGCCCGGGCACACGCTTGCGCCTGCGCAGTGAAATCATGGCCGGGCTGTGGGAGGCGCTGGTCAGCGGCCAAGCCGATCTCGCCATCGGCGTGATGATGAATACGCAGCCGCAAGCCGGCATCGAGCTGCGCTTGCTGGGCGAGATCAACTTCGTGTTTGCGGTGGCGCCCCACCACCCGCTGGCCAACGCCGCCGAGCCACTGAGCGACGCGCAAATCATGGCGCACCGCGCCGTGGCGGTGGCTGATTCGGCGCAGCGGCTGTCGCCCGTCACCGTCAATCTACTGCCCGGACAAGACGTGCTCACCCTGCCGACCATGGCCGCCAAAACCGAGGCCTTGCTGCGCTGCCTGGGCTGCGGTTTTGTGCCCGAGCCCCAGGTGCGTGACCACCTGCGTGCCGGCCGCCTGGTGGCCAAGGTGGTTCAACGCACGCGCTTGCCGGCGCCGTTTGGCTATGCCTGGCGCGGCGCGGCCACCACCCAACCGCGCAAGGCACCACAAGGCCTGGCGCTGCAATGGTGGCTGGCCCAGCTGGAAAGCCCCACCACGCGCCATGCGCTGCTGGAGCGCCACGTGGGCCTGCCCGTGCCCCTGGACTAAGCCAACTTGGTCTACGTCGGGCGTTTTGCGCCATCGCCTACCGGGCCGCTGCACGCGGGCTCGCTGGTGGCCGCGCTGGCCAGCTGGCTGGACGCCCGCGCCCACGGCGGCCGTTGGCTGGTGCGCATTGAAGACGTCGACGCGCCACGTTGCCTGCCCGGCGCGGCCGAGCACATCCTGCGGCAGCTTGACGCCTGCGGTTTGCGGCCAGACGACCCGCCGCTGTGGCAATCCACCCGCGACAAGGCCTATGGCGAGGCGCTGGCGGGCCTGCTGCAACGGGGCCGCGCCTACCCCTGCGGCTGCACCCGGCGCGAGGTTGACGAGGCGCTGCTGGCCCAGGGCGTTGCGCACCAGCGCTTTGCCGATCGCATTTACCCCGGCACCTGCCGCAGTGGCCTGCACGGCAAGCCGGCGCGCGTCGTGCGGTTACGCACTGATTTGGCTGGCGCGCCCGTCGTCGTGCAGTGGTTTGACCGGCGGCTTGGCGACCAGCAACAAGACCTGGCCCGCGAGGTGGGCGACTTTGTGCTGCGGCGCGCCGATGGGCTTTGGGCGTATCAGCTGGCCGTGGTGGTGGACGATGGTGATCAGCAGGTCACCGACGTGGTGCGTGGCCAGGACCTGGCCGACAACACCGCCCGCCAGATCCACTTGCAGCACTTGCTGAATCTGCCCACGCCGCGCTACCTGCACACGCCGCTGGTGCTGGGGCCCGACGGCCACAAGCTGAGCAAGCAAAACGGCGCCCAGGCCCTGGCCACCAGCAACCCCCTGGCCGCCCTGAACGCCGCCGCCCGGGTGCTGGCCTTGCCAGCCCTGCAAACCGCCACGTTGAGCGACTGGCTGTCCCAGGCCACGCTGGCGTGGGCGGGGTGCTGGGGCCCGGGCGCCGCGCGCCCATCAGCCCAATGGCATGATGCGGCCCCGCCACCCCCCTTGAACAGGAACCCCACATGATCACCACTGCCTCCGGCCTGCAATACGTCGACACCACCACCGGCGAGGGCGCCGAAGCCGCCGCCGGCCAACGCGTTGCGGTGCACTACACCGGCTGGTTGTTTGACCCCACCGCCGCCAACAGCCGTGGCACCAAGTTTGATTCCAGCAAGGACCGGGGCGACCCGTTCAAGTTTCAGCTCGGCGCCGGCATGGTGATCCAGGGCTGGGACGAAGGCGTGCAAGGCATGAAGGTGGGCGGCACGCGCGTGCTGCAAATCCCCGCCGAGCTGGGCTATGGCGCCCGTGGCGCTGGCGGCGTGATCCCGCCCAACGCCACGCTGGTGTTCGAGGTTGATCTGCTGTCGGTCTGACGCGCAGCGCGCTGCCGCTGCGGGCCGATCAAGGCCTGGCGGCCCGCCCGGGACACGGCCCCGGGCCGCCCCACTTTCCGGGACACGGCCCCGGGCCTCTCCACTTGACTGACCTTGGATGATTGCGCAGCGATGACCGCTCTCAGAACCTCGCCGTCCGCAGCCAGCGCTTGGCCCGCCTGGGCCAGCTCGGCGCCCCGGGTGCTGGGCCTGCTGGCGCTGTGGCTGCTGGCCACCGCGTGGCTGCGTCCGCTGCTGCTGCCCGACGAGGGCCGCTACGCCGAGGTGGCACGCCAGATGCTGCTGGGCGATGGCCTGGTGCCGCTGCTCAACGGCCTGCCGTTTTTCCACAAACCACCGCTCAACTACTGGGTCAACATGCTGGGCATGAAGGTGTTTGGCGTGACGCCGTTTGCGGTGCGCCTGGCGCCCGCCCTGGGCGCCTGGATGATGGGCGCCGCGCTGTGGTTGTCGCTGCGCCGCCACCAGGGCCCACGCGCTGCGGGCATCACGCTGGTGGTGCTGGCCACCAGCTCGTTTTATTTCATCGGTGGCCAATACGCCAACCACGACATGATGGTGGCGGGCACAGTGACGGTGGCCGTGCTGTGTTTTGCGCGTGCGCTCGAGGGCGGCGCCCCCGAATTCCGCTGGCTGCTCGCGGCCTGGGTGGCGTGCGGCCTGGCGGTGCTGTCCAAGGGCTTGATCGGCGTGGTGCTGCCCGCGCTGGTGATCGGCCCGTGGTTGCTGGCCCAAGGCCGCTGGCGCGACATGCTGCGGCTGCTGAACCCGCTGGGCCTGCTGGTCTTTGCGGCGGTGGCCCTGCCCTGGCACCTGCTGATGCAGCAGCGCTACCCGGATTTTTTTGATTACTTCATCGTCGAGCAGCATTTCCGCCGCTACGCCACCACGGGCTTCAACAACGCGCAGCCCTGGTGGTTCATGTGGGGCGTGCTGCCTTTGCTAACCCTGCCCTGGAGCGCCGGCTTGCCCGCCCTGCTGCGCCAACTTTGGCTTGAACGAGGCGCCGCACCTGGGACCACCTCCGACCCCCGCTGGACCGGGCTGATGGTCTGGTGGGCATTTGTGGTGCTGCTGTTCTTCTCGCTGCCCGCGTCCAAGCTGGTGGGCTACATCATGCCGGCCGTGGCGCCCTTTTGCGCGCTGCTGGCCATGCCGTTTTTGCGCAGCCGCTGGTGGCGGCCCGTGGCCGTGCTGGCGGCGGTGTTTTGCATGGGCGTGATCATCACGCTGGCCGTCAAGGCGCCCAACTCCAGCCGCGACATTGGCCTGGCGTTGCGCCGCCAGGTGACCCCAACCGATCTGGTGGTGCTGATCGACAACGGTTTCAATGACGTGGTGTTCTACGCCCAGTTGGCGCAGCCGCCGCTGGTGGCCAGCCACTGGGACGACCCCGACCTGCGCAAGCGCGACAACTGGCGCAAGGAGCTGGCCGACACCGACCGCTTTGACGCGCCACGCGCGGCCGCCCTGCTGTACCCGATTCAGGCGCTGCCCGCGCTGGTGTGCCGAGGCCAGCGCGTGTGGTTTGTGGCGCACGATGGCAACGAGACCAGGCTGGGCGCCGTGCCGGGCGCAGTCAAGCAGATGCAGGGCCGCCACGCGCAGCTGTGGCGGGCCGAGCCGCTGCCCTGCCCTGCACGATGAGCGGCCGGGCCGCCGCCCTTGTCGCCGCCTGGCCGGCCTGGTTGCGCTACGTGGCCGTGGGCGGCGTGGCCACAGTCGCGCACTACCTGCTGCTGTGGACCGCCGTTGAACACGGCCACTGGCCGCCCCCACTGGCGGCCGGGGCCGGCGCGGCGCTGGGCGCGCAGCTCGGGTTTGTGGGCAATCGCTGGTTCACCTTTGGCCACCAGGGCGCGCTGCTGCCGGCCTGGTGGCGCTTTCAGCTAACGGCCCTGTTGGGCGGCCTGGTCAGCGTGGTGGTGGTGGCAGGGGGCACGCGGCTCGGGCTGCACTACCTGCTGGCACAGGCCGGCGCCACACTGCTGGCGCTGGTGCTGACTTACTGCATCAACCGGCGCTGGGCTTTTGGCTGAGTGGGCCACCGCGCTTCAACGGCTTGCCGAGTGGGGCGCGCGGCTGCTGGTCGGCCAAACCGCCGCCAGTTCCACGCCCGCAGCCGCCAGATCCAACCTGAAATCAGGCCCCGCCAGGTAGGCCAGTTCACGGGTGCGGGCGGCTGCGATGCCGTCGTGCGCCTCGACGGCCACGCCCTTGGCGCCCGCCCGCGTGGCCTGGCCCGGGTGGCAAAACAGCAGCGCGCCGTCCACCGGCACCAAGGCCAGCCAGGCCTGCATCAGCGCCCGGTAATCGGTGGCCACAAAGTCATAAGCGCCCAGCAGCAAGCGGTTGTGCGGCAGGCCACGCTGGACCAGACTACGCGCCAGTGTCCGCCCGCCGGTGTGCTCAATCAGCCAGCGCTTGATGGCAGATCCGGGCCCGGCAACATGAGCGGTTGAGCGCACCGGCAAGCCCCGCGCGCGTGCCCATCCCAGCACCAGGTCGCGCACGCCGGGCAAATGATGCACATGCTGGTGGCCGTCGATGAAATCAGGCGCGTGGCCGCTGATCTGCTCAAAAACCCGCCACTGCGCCGCCAGCTCATCGGCCAATGCCGCCGAGGGCAAGCGGCGCGCGTGCGCGGCCAGCAGCAGCCGTGGCAGCGATGGCATCTGGGGCCAGTGCCGCGCCAGCGCCGGGCTGAGCGGCCGGCCCTCGGTCAAATTGAAGTGCAGCCCGGCCTGCGACTGGCCACGCAACTTGGCCACCTTGGGCCCGTCATGACGCCATGCGGGGCCATTGGTGAGGCATGAAAAAGCGCTCAAGCGACCGGCACGAACCAACTTGGCGATCGCCTCGTCAATGCCCCGGGTGAGCCCAAAGTCGTCGGCGCACAGCAGCAGCAAACGCGCTGGTTTGAGGTCTGGCGGCTTGCTGCTTGCATTGCCAACCTTGCCGCTGGTGTCGCCGCTGGCATCGCCGCCGGCAAGGCCACCGAGATCGATGTCAACCATGTCGCCGAACCAGGGCTTCGGGGGCTGCGGGTGGAGCCGGCGAGGCCACGGCGGCCAAACCCGGCCCGCCGCTGGCGGCGTCCAGGCCGCCTCGCCCCAAGGCATCCCGCACGATGTAGACCGGCCGCTGCTTGACCTCGTCAAAGATGCGCCCGATGTATTCGCCCAGGATGCCGATCGACAGCAGTTGCACGCCGGTTGAAAACGCCATGCCGGTGACCAAGGTGGCCCAACCGGGCACCGCATGGCCCACCACAAAATCGGCCACCACGATCCAGAGCGCAAAGGCAAACGATACCGCCGCGATGACGCCACCCACCGCGCTCCAGAGCCGCAGCGGCGCGTTGGTGAACGCCGTGACCCCCGTGAAGGCCAGGCGCGACAGCGTCTTCAATGAAAAGCTGCTCTGGCCGGCGTGGCGTGGTGCGGGCGTGTAGGGCAGCACCTCGGTGCGAAAGCCCACCCAGGCATACAAGCCCTTCATGAAGCGGTTGCGCTCGGGCAGGGCTTTCAGGGCGTTCACCACCAAGCGATCCATCAGCCTGAAATCACCCGCGTCCACCGGGATCGGCGTGGCCGCGTTGTTGTTCACCATCCAATAAAACACCCAGGTGCCGAAACGCTTTCGCCACGACTCATCGGCCCGGGACGCCCGCGCGGTGCACACCATGTCGGCGCCATTTCGCCAAGCCGCCAACATGGCGGCGATCATGGACGGCGGGTGCTGCATGTCGGCGTCCAGCAGCACCACCACCTCGCCTTCGGCGTGGTCGATGCCAGCCGTGAGCGCGGCCTCCTTGCCAAAGTTGCGCGACAAGCGCAGGTAGCGCACGCCCGGGTGCAACAGCCACGGCGCCAGCACCATGGGCGTGGCATCGGTGCTGCCGTCGTCCACCACGATCACCTCCCAGCGCGGCGTCAAGGTGGCCAGCGTGGCGGTGAGCTCGGTCAGCAGCCGCGTGATGTTGCCCGCCTCGTTGTAGGCCGGCACCACACAGCTGATGGACGGCTGGGCAGCGCGAGCCACCGGCACGGGAGGGAGAGGAGCAATGGGTGGCATGGCGAACGCAGCGCTGAGGTCAGAGTGCCAGGAAGTGCTGCCGGTAGTGCATCAGCTCGTCAATCGACTCGTGGATATCGGCCAGCGCGGTGTGCGCCTGGGCTTTTTTGAAGCTGTCCAGCACCGCCGGTTTCCAGCGCTTGGCCAGCTCTTTGAGCGTGCTGACATCGAGGTTGCGGTAATGGAAAAAGTCTTCCAGCTTGGCCATGTCCTTGGCCAAAAACCGCCGGTCCTGGCAGATGGAGTTGCCACACATCGGGCTTTTGCCCTTGGGCACGTAGGCCTTCAGCCAATCGATCATCTGGGCCTGGGCGCTGGCTTCGTCGATGGTGGACGCACGCACGCGGTCGATCAGGCCACTCTTGCCGTGCGTGCCCTTGTTCCACTTGTCCATGCCGTCCAGCACCGCGTCGCTTTGATGGATGGCAAGAACCGGGCTCTCGACGCGCACCGTCAAGTGGGCATCGGTCACCACCACGGCCATCTCGATGATGCGGTCGGTGAACGGCGACAGGCCGGTCATCTCCAGGTCGATCCAGATCAGGTTTTGCTCGCTGAGCGCCAGGGTGGCGGGCGCGGCGGCGGCGGCGGTATTGCTGGGCAGATTGTTGGACGGGTTGTTGGACGCTCGGCCCGTTGAATTGAGGTCGGATGTGCTCATGCCCGGATTGTCGCAGCGCCAGGCGGGCCAAGGGCCAGCGTGCGCCACCCCATTCACCCGGCCCACCTACACTTCGCGCCATGTCTCCCACCGTTCTCACCCTGCTGTTTGCCGCCGCGCTGGTGGCTTCGTTGGCCATCAAGTTATGGCTGACTACCCGACAGATGCGCCACGTCGCCTTGCACCGCGATACCGTGCCCGCCGCATTTGCTGCGTCGGTGGGCCTGGCCGCCCACCAGCGCGCCGCCGACTACACCCTGGCCAAGGGCCGCTTTGGCTTGCTGGCGATGGCGTTTGGCAGCATCACGCTGCTGGGCTGGACCTTGCTGGGCGGCCTGGACGCGCTGAACCTGGCCGTGCGCGAGGCGGTGCAACCGAGTTTTGGCGACATGGCCTACCAACTCGCATTGCTCACCGCGTTTGCCCTGATCGGCGGCTTGCTGGATTTGCCGTTTGAGCTGTACAGCACCTTCCGCATCGAGCAGCAATTTGGCTTCAACCGCAACACCTGGCGGCAGTACCTGGCCGACCAGCTCAAGGGCCTGCTGCTGGGCGCCCTGATCGGCCTGCCGCTCGCCGCGCTGGTGCTGTGGATCATGGGGGCTGCGGGCTCGTGGTGGTGGTTGTGGGCCTGGGGCGCGTGGACGGCGTTTCAGTTGCTGGTGATGCTGGCCTACCCCACGCTGATCGCCCCGCTGTTCAACAAGTTTGAGCCGCTGGCCGACGAGGCGCTCAAGGCCCGCGTGCAGGCGCTGATGCAGCGCTGCGGCTTTGCCGCCAAGGGCTTGTTCGTGATGGACGGCAGCCGCCGCTCGGCGCACGCCAACGCCTACTTCACCGGCCTGGGCGCATCCAAGCGGGTGGTCTTCTTCGACACCTTGTTGCAGCGGCTGACGCCGGGCGAGGTCGAGGCCGTGCTGGCGCACGAGCTGGGCCACTTCAGCCACCGCCATGTGCAGCAGCGCATGATCGGCATCTTCGCCATCAGCCTGGCGGCGCTGGCGTTGCTGGGTTGGCTGGCCGGCAACGCCGCCTTCTACGCCGGCTTGGGCGTGGCGCCCAATCTGGCGGCGCCCAACGATGCGCTGGCGCTGCTGCTGTTCTTGCTGGCGCTGCCGGCACCCGCCTTCTTCGTTTCGCCGCTGCTGGCCCAGGTATCGCGCCGCCACGAGTTTCAGGCCGACGCCTACGCCTGCGCTCAGTCCAGCGGCAGCGACCTGGCCGGTGCGCTGCTCAAGCTGCACGAGGACAACGCCGCCACGCTGACGCCCGACCCGATGTACGTGCGCTTCTACTACTCGCACCCGCCGGCATCCGAGCGGCTGGCCGCCCTGCCCGCGCCGGCCCCGTCCGCCGCGCTCAGCGCCGCCCTGCCCTCGGCGGCCACCTCAGCATGAACCCACTTGCCAGCCAGCGTTGCCAGCCCCTGGAAGGCCAGGCGCCCATGAGCGCCAACGAGATCGCCCGCCATCTCACTCAGGCCCCCGGCTGGGCGCTCGTCGACGGCGCCATCCAGAAGCGCTACGACTTCGCCGACTACCACCGCACGATGG
>JAYWDK010000480.1:0-2996 GCA_043779845.1 Betaproteobacteria bacterium
GCCCCCCTCCAAGACGCTCTCGGCAGCCTCGCTGCGCTTGCTGGCGCTCACCGCACTGGCCTTTGCCATCACCGGCGGGGGCGGCGTGCAAGCCGCCGACGCCGACCCCGTGGTGCTGAGCTTTTCAACCGTGGGCGACTCGCGCCAGGATCCGGTGGCGCCGGACGCCACCACGCCGCTGGCCACGATGTCGGGCCAGGACAGGCTGTGGCTGCAAAACAGCCGGGCGTTTTCGCGCATCCTGCGGTCCATCCAGGCGCAAAAACCCAGCATGCTGTTCTTCAACGGCGACATGGTGCACGGCTACGGCTGGGCCGATTTCACGCACACGTCCAACGCCTCGGGCGCGGCCTTCAGCCGCAATGCCGCGCCCACGCAAGTCAGTGAAGTGGTCAATAGCGACCTGGTCAAGTTCTACCAGCAGTACGCGTTCTGGCGCGGCATGGTGGCGCCGGTGATGGAAGCCGGCACCTACGTCGTGCCGGTGCCGGGCAACCATGAAGTGCAGTGCAAGACCTGCGGCAAAGTGGCCAAGGTGGAGAACGAAAACGCCTGGCGCGCCAACATGGGCGACTTGATCATCGACGCCGCGCGCTTCAAGGCCACCACCGGCTTTGACGCCACCCACGTGAACGCTGGCGACAACAAGGCATTTGACAACCTGGCCACGCCGCAAAACCAGTTGTCTTACAGTTTTGACGTGGGCAGTTCGCATTTTGCCGTGGTCAACACCGACCCCGTGGGTGCGGACAACACGGCGCCCACTGCCTGGTTGTCGGCCGACTTTGGCGCGGCCCAATCACGTGGCGCCAAGAACTTTTTTGTGTTCGGCCACAAGCCGGCCTATACCTACCTCTACGCGGCCGGCGTGGTCAATGGCGGGCTTGATGTCAAGCCTGAAACCATCGCCCCCCGTGATGCCTTCTGGACCCTGATCTCCAGCTATGGCGCCACCTACTTTGCCGGCCACGAGCACATCTTCAACATGTCGCAGCCCACCGGCGGCGCCTGGCAGGTGATCGTGGGCGCGGGCGGCTCACCGTTTGATGCCAAGCTGGGCGTGGCGTCCAACAACCCGGCCACCGACCGCAGCTATTCATGGGCCACGGTGGCCGTGCGCAAGAGCGGCAAGGTGGACATCACCGCCTACGGTTTCTCGGATGCCTACGGCCCCACGCAGGTGCTCAAGCAAGTCACGCTGGCCCATTGATGCAACAGCCCAACACGCCCATCACCATGTTTCGGCCCATCACCATGTTTCGCCAATTGACTGTGGCCCTTGCGGCCACCCTGATCGCAGCCGGCACAACGCAGGCCGCCACCTTGATTGACACCGGCACGCCCGATGGCAGCCAGTTCGCCACCGCCGTGGACGCCAGCAACTGGGTGGCCGTGCGCTTTGATGCCGCCGAGCCCTGGCGCATCGACGGCGTGGCCGCTTACCTTGTGGGCGCCAACGCCGGTGATCATTTCGCGCTGTCGCTCTACCAGGACGCCCCTGACCTGCCCGGTGACCTGGTGGCCAGCACCACCGTGAGCTTTGCCGCCGATGGCTGGAATAGCGCCCAGGCGTTGGGCTGGCAGCTGACGCCCGGCCACTACTGGCTGGGCGTGGAGGGCCTGGACGGCGCCTTCAACGCCCCCAGCGGTGGCTTGGTGATGCCTGGCGCCACGGCCTTTGCCGATGGCAGCCAGCACGGCGCCTACCAAGCCTATGCCGGTTTGCAGTTTGGTTTGCAGGTGACGGGCGCGGTGCCCGAGCCCGCCTCACTGGCCCTGTTGCTGGCCGGCATGGTGGGCTTGGGTGTGGCAACGCGCGCCCGGCGCCAAACCAAGCGCTGAGCCCGGCACTCGCGCCAAGGCAACGGGCCAAGTCACCGGCCACGCGAGGCGGCGGATGCCTGATCGGCGATGATGTGGCCCACGTTCAGCCGAGCAAAAACATGCCCTTCATCGCCGCCATTCAAGCCCCCGCCAACGCCACGCCGGCCGTGTGGTGTTTTGCCTTTGTCGGCAACCAGTTGCTGTTGCCAGACGATGGCGAGTCCGGCCTGCAAGCCTTGGCGCCCAGTGACGCCCAGGCGCTGTTGATGGCCGAGGCCACCGCCCAGCATTACCTGGGCACGTTGGCCGCGTTGGATTGCTGGGCGCTGCTGTTGCCGCAGGCGCCCGCCGGCTGGCGGCCGGTGCCGCTGCGCACGGCGATGCAAAAATTTGACGCGCGGCTGGGCGCGCTGGTGGGCCGTGCTGCGCAAATATTGGAGTGGGACCGCAGCCACCGTTTTTGCGGCGTTTGCGGCACGCCCACCGAGCTGCAAGCCTTTGAGCGCGCCCGCGTCTGCCCGGCCTGCAAGCACACCGCCTACCCGCGCCTGAGCCCCGCCATGATGGCGCTGGTGTGGCGACCGGGCGAGCTGCTGCTGGCCCGGTCGCCGCACTACGCGGCGGGCATGTACAGCGCCTTGGCCGGCTTTGTGGAGGCCGGCGAATCACTGGAAGATTGCGTACACCGCGAGGTGGCTGAAGAAGTGGGGCTGCAAGTCAATGGCCTGCGCTACTTTGGCAGCCAGAGCTGGCCGTTCCCGCACAGCTTGATGGTGGCCTATACCGCCAAGTACGCGTCCGGTTTGATCGTGCCGCAGGTGGCCGAGATCGAAGACGCGCAGTGGTTTTCAATCGACGCGCTGCCCGGCATCCCCCCGCGGTTTTCCATCGCCGGCCACTTGATCCGCGACACCGTTGAGCTGATGCGGGCGGGTGGTTTGGTCTGAGTTGACGCGGCGGCCAGTGGCTCGATTGGGTGGCGAGTGACGGCTGTCGAACGGTTCTTTGCGGCTCTGAGCGGTCGTGGCGACGGGCTGCTTTGGCGCAAGTTGGTCAAAGGTCAAAGCTGCTGGAGCGAGGCCAAGGCCACCGGGTAACTGGATGCCTGCGTGTCACCCGAAGCCGGCCTGAGGCGGCCGTCATCTCCTTCTTTACCTCCGGCATCCAGTCAC
>JAYWDK010000481.1:0-8613 GCA_043779845.1 Betaproteobacteria bacterium
GAGGCGGCCGTCATCTCCTTCTTTACCTCCGGCATCCAGTCACCCGGCGCCCTCGTCCCAGGTGCAGGGTGGCGTCTCGACGGGTTTGAAAACTGCGCAGGCCACCGTGCTGATTCAGCGTCGGGGTGGGTTGCCGTGTTTTGCGAAGGTAAAGGAGGAAATCAAGCCCGCCGTCCTGCGGTGGGTGTGATCGGGCGGAGTGAGACCGGACACAAACAGTCCTGAGGACTGTTTTTGCCTGGCGAACGCCCGGGGCCTCCGGCCACGGGCACGAAGCAAAACACGGCGACCCGGCCCGGCGCGCCCGCCACAAGCCGTCAAACACCGGCTTTCCAGTAACCCAGCAAAGTCAGTAAAGAGCCGACAAGCGACGGGCAACTCCCAGTCGCTTCGGGCCACGTCCGTCGAGCCAGCGGTCACCCCGCGCAAAACAGCGACACGCAGCGCACGGGATCGCGGTAAACCGCATCGAAACCCTGCTCGCGCAGCACGCTGCGGTGGATGTCGTTGGCGTAGGCCACCAGGGAGCGGTGCTTGGCAAAGTGAGCGCGGTTGTGCTGCAAAAAGTGCTCCAGGATCACGCCGTCAAATGGGTTGAACATGAACACCAGCGTGGCGCCGTGGGGCAGCTCGAAGGTGCTGGCGTCGGCGGCCAGAAACGCAATGGCCTCACCGGGGTGGCGGGCCTCGAACAACGCCAGGTTTTGATTCGCGATGTCCACCAGGGGCTCTGAAAACTCCACGCCCACGATGCGCTCGAAAGCGTGCTGGGTGGCGGCATAAAAACAGGCTTTGCCCTTGCCCGAGCCCAGGTCTACAAAGTGGCGCAGACCCGGGTTGCAGCGCAGCGCTTCCAGCAGCAGCGTGCGCACATTGCGGCACCACACACCTTGGTAGGCGGTGGCGTGGGCCAGGGCGGCTTGGTTGCTGCTGACGAGTTGCTCGTGCGGCACCAGTTGAGCCAGCGACAAGCCGTAGCGCGCTTCAAATTGTTGGTCTTCGCGGTCAAATCGCCAGCGTTTGAGCCGTTCACCGATGGCAAATTGACGGGGATGGCGCAAGGTCAGCATGGGCGGCTCAGGGGTTAGAGAAAGGCGCGCAGCGGCTGGGCTTCACGCAGGCGCTCAACAAACGCCAAAAACTGCTGCAGACGAAAGCGTTGCAGCTCCACCGGGTCGGCCACCAATTGCGAGGCGTAGCGCAGCGACACCTCCATGTCGGCGCGCGGCACAATGGCCGCGCTCATTGAGCCGGTTTCTCGCTTGGTCAGCGTGCCGGCCACCGGGTTGAGCACGGGGATGGCCCGCTGCAAACACTCCAGCGCGCCCGATGTGGGCGCGTCAAACATCAGGCACAGGTCGCAGCGCTGGGCAAACTCGGCCATCGTGCCTTGGGCGCTGGCCATCATTTGCGACAGACTGAACCCGGCCTCGCGCAGCAGGGGCTCAAAAATGGTTTGGCCAGGCCGCGAGCGCACGATCAGCTCCAGGCCGTGCGCGTCGCTCCACGCCATGATGCGTTTCAGGCCAGCCGCATACGCCGCCAGGTCCACGCCGGGCACGCCGTTGAGCGCCACGCCGTTGAGCAGCAGGCCCACGCGGCGCACGCCGGGCTTTGCGGCGGTGTCAAAGTTGATCTGGGTGGGCAGGTCGATCACGGCTTGCGCCGGGCGGTGGCCGTGCACGTCGTACACCGTGTCGCCTTGCACCGCGTGGTACAGCACGGTGGCGTTTTGGGCCACAAAGTCCATGTCGGTGGAGGCCTTGGAGTGCGGCAGCACCAGCAAGGGCACTTGGGCCGCGCGGGCGTAGGCGGCGAGCGGCCCGTGGAAATCGGTGTCGTGGTCTGACAGCATCAGCCGGCGCGGCTTTGCTGCGGCAAAGTGCTGTTGCAGCAAGGCCAGCGTGCTGAGCTGGGCGTGGTAGACGGCCAGCAATTGCTCAACTTGGCGCGCGCGGTAGGCGGGGGCGGTGATCCATTGCGCCAGGTGGGCGTCAATCGGTGCACGCAGGGCACGCATCGCCCGCTGGATGCGGGCTTGGTCGGTGTCGCTCAGTTCGTGGCTTATTGATTTTTCGTCGACCGGGCGGATGCTGGTGCCCGCAGTCAAGGGCACGTGCCAGTAGCGCGCCACCAGATCCACCACCGCCAGGCCCGAGGCCTTGATCTCGCTGTTGATGTAGCCGGCGTCGTAAAAGCAGGTGGGCAGATGGGTGAGTAAAAAGTCAGCATCACCTGGCGTGCGCGACCCTGCAAGGTTGGGCACAAGCTGTGGCGAGTCGGCCGTGTGGCTGTGCGTGTAGGCCTGAAAGCCGATGCCGTGGCGCTGTGCTTGCAACAGCAACATCAGCGCGGGCACAAACGACGGAAAGTAATAGGTTTGCGGGTTGTCGGCAAAAGGCACCCATAACTTTCGCCCCAGCAACTTGGGTGTTAGCGATTCAAACAGGCCACTGTGCCATTCCAGCGCCATGTGCAGGTAGTACAGGCTCAGGTGTTGCCACGAGCCCAAGGCCAGGCCGGGCCAGATGGGCTCCACCACGGCATCAAGTTGCTGGCACAGTTGGCGCGATTGTTGGTGCGCCGCGTCAGCGCGTTCGCGGTAGGGCAGAGCGTCGTGCCAGGTCAAAAACTCCACCGGCCCCAAGCGCGCGCTGCGGGCGCGATCCACCAGCGATGGGTCGGTCACCAGGATCGTCATCGGGCCTTGCTGCGCGATGATTTGCGTGGCCGCCGGCAAGTCGGCGGCATTCAGGAGTACCAGGGTGTTTGTCATGGGCGCGCTCAGTCTAGGCAGCGGCGCGGGCAAGCAAAACCTTGAACAGGCTCACTGTGGCGGGCTTGTTTGATGGGCTCCTAGGCGCGTTGGCTGCCGAAGTTGGCGCGCCGCAGCCGGGCGTCGTGGGATCAACGCCGGTTTTGCCCGGCAGTTTCGGGCTGCGGCCGCGGGGAGCCCGATTTACGATCATTTGACGGCGCGGCATGTGCGTGCGTTGCCCTTACAGGAGAACCATTCCATGGAAATGACAGTAGATGCCCCCAGGCCCGGGTTGCCCGAACTGGGCGAGTTGCGGATGGACGCGGTGATGAATTTTGCGACCCACAAATACTGGGGCGTGAGTGATCCGGTGCGCTTCAAGGAGCTGCTGGACGAGGCGCGCAGCCTCGTCACTTCGGGCCACTTTTTGGGCGACAACCTGTTCACCTGGGGCCGCAACAACTCGCTGTTTGAAGACAAGCCGTTTGTGCAGGCCTGGCAAAGCAATCTGCAAAACGACGCGGATCAGGCGATTGCCTGGCGCCGCTACATCCTCACTTGCGCGGCCTTTCATTGCTCGCAGCTTGAAGGCGATTTTGTGGAGTGTGGTGTCTACACGGGCACAGGCATCAAGACGGTGATGGATTACCTGGGTGGGCCGGCGTTTGCAAAAACCTTCTGGGGCTACGACACCTTTGACTACAACCCGGTGGCCGGCCACAAGTTTGCCGGCCAGGAAGAAGGCTTTTTTGACAAGGTGCAGCAGCGCTTTGCGGCCTACCCGCAGGTCAAGCTGATCAAGGGGTTCATCCCCGACTCATTTGCCCAGGGCTGCCCCGACAAAGTGGCCTACCTGCATATTGACCTGAACAATGTCGAGGGTGAATTGGCGGCGCTTGAGCGGCTGTTTGACCGTGTGGTGCCTGGCGGCATGGTGATCATGGACGACTACGAATGGGCTGGCGTTTATCGCCCGCAGAAGCAAGCCGAGGACCCCTGGTTTTTTGCGCGCGGTTATCGCGTATTTCCCTTGCCAACGGGCCAGGGGTTTTTGATCAAGCGCTGATAAATCACCGTCTGAATCCCCCATCAAAAAGGGCCGCAGCAAAACGCTGCGGCCCTTTTTTTGGGTTGAGCCCAACAACCATTGCGGTTGGGCTTTGACCGCGCGGGTACTGCCCGCGCGCTCGCTGGCTATCGCCTTAGATCAGCGGCCCACTCTGGTGTTGCAGCCATTCCTCGTCCATCGTCTTGAGGTTGGGTGCGGCACCCAGAACCTCGTGGGCAGTGGTGGCAGCAGCAGCGGTGGGCGCCAGTGGCACGGGGTCGGTGTGGCCGGGCATCAAGTCTTTCGGAGCCTCGGCCAGCAGGTCGCCGAGCGTGGGTGATGCCGCAGTCTGGGCCTTGGCAAACCACACGTCGACCATCTGATGCACGGCGCCATCGGTGCCGGTGAAGCTGCCAATCATGCCCAGCGTATTGCCGTTGTCAGTGGCCGTGGACCGGGTGTAGTCGAGGTTCAGTGAGGCCACGCCCATGTCGATCAGGCCCTTCAGCTCGCCGATGTCGGTTTTGCCGTCGTGGTTGGCGTCCACCCACAACTTGAGCTCGCCAAAATTGGCGTCCTGAGCGTCGATCTTGCCGTCGCCGTTGCTGTCCAGATCGGCCAGGGCGTTGAAGCCGTTGCCCGCGCGCTGGCCATTGGCCAACACGGTGGCGACGCCAAACAGCTCGCTGCCGTTGTTGATCTGGCCATCGCCGTTAACGTCTCGCACCAGCAAGCCGTCGCCACTGCCCACCCATCCCACTTGAGACGTGTGGCCCGAGTTGGTAAGGTCAAACTGCACGCCGTTCCCGGCCGACAAGGTGTGCACGCCGTCGCCGTTGAGGTCCAGCACGATGGGCGAGGCGGCAACCAGCGCGGCCAACTGGTCAGCGTCCATGCCGGCGGTCTGGGCAGTGGTCAGCGCCAGCACCTGGGTCATGTTCATCGCGGCGATGTCTTCAAGCTCGAAGGCGGCCACTTGCGTAGACGAGAGTGAGGCCATCTGACCGGCGGTGAGGCCGGGGATCTGCTCAACGATCAGCGACTGGATGTCCAGGGTGCTGAACCATGACAGTTGCGTGGTCGACATCGAGCCAATCTGGTGCGACGTGAAGGCCGCGATCTGGTCACCTGTCAGCACATTGATGTCGGTGCTGTTGGAGAAGCCCGCCAGTTGCGCGGTGCTCAGGGCATGCAGTTGCACGTCAGACAAGTGCGGCAGTTGCACCGAGGTGAGCGCGTCAAACTGCGCTGTGCTCCAGGCCGAAATCTGCAAGCTGGTCAGGCCGTCCATCTGGGTCGAGGTCATCACCATCAGGTCGGCGCTGCTGAGTGCGGCCGATTGTGTCGAGGTGAGGTAGCCCAGTTGGTCGGCCGTGAGCTTGCCAAAGGCAGCGGTGCCCATGGCGGCCAGGTCGGTGGTGGTGATGGCATGCACCTGGTAGTCCTGCAAGCCCGCCATGTCTTGCGATTGCAGGTTGTCCAGTTGCGCGGTGGTCAGTGTGGCGATCTGCGCGGTGGTCAGGGCCTGGAACTGGCCCACGGTCAGCGTATTGAGCGTGGTGGTGGACATGTTCACCAGCTGCGTGGTGGTCAGCGCCTGAACCTGCTCGTCGTACATCGAGATCATCTGATTGGACGTGAGTGCCGCCAGTTGGCCCGAGCTGAACGCCGAGATCTGGGTGGCGGTGAAGCCACCGAAGGCCACCGTGCCGATGGCGCCGAGGTTGGCGGTCTGGATGGACCGAACCTGCGCCGCGCTCAGGGCGCCCAACTGGTCACCGTTGAGCGCCGACAGGTGCAAGGTGTCCATCAGCGCAAAGTCGGCGGTGGTCAGGGCGCGGGCCTGCTCGGGCGTCAGCGCGGCCAGGTCGTTGGTCTCCAGCGTCGAGACCTGGGTGCTGGTCAGCATGGCGATCTGCTGGCTGCTCAGCATCTGGAACTGCGAGCTGGTGAAGGCGTTGAGCTGGTTGCTGGTCAGGTTGGCCAACTGCTGGCTGGTCATGCCTGGCAACTGGCTGTCGTTGAGTGACTTGATCTGCCCGGTGCTCATCAGGCCCAGTTGCGAGGACGACAGCGCCGCGATCTGCGCCGAGTTGAAGCCCGACATGGCGGCGGTGGTCAGCGCCATGATGTAGTCGCTGGCGATGTTGTGCACCTGGGCCGAGCTCAGGCCGGTCAGCTGGTCGGCGTTGAGCACTGACAGGTGGTGGGTGTCCAGTGCCCCGATGTCGGCCGTGCTGAAGGCCTTGATTTGCTGCTGAGACAGGGCGGCCAGGTCCTGGGTGTCCAGGCTACCGATTTGCGTGCTGGTGAGGTAGCCCACTTGCGTGCTGGTCATCAGCTGGAACTGCGTGCTGGTGAGGTAGTTCAGGTCATCGGTGCTCAGGGTGCTCAACTGGCCCGCCGTGAGTGCGGTGATCTGCACGTCTGACAAGGCATTGAGCTGGATGCTGGTCATCAGGCCCAGGTGCGACGAGGTGAGCGCGGCAATTTGCACCGAGCCAAAACCACTCAGGGCCGCCGTGCCGATGGCGCCGATGTCAGTCGACAGGATGCCCCGGATCTGGGTGGAATAGAGCGCGCCGAACTGGTCTGCGGTGAGCACCGACAACTGGTGCGTGCCCATGCCCTTCAGATCGGCCGTGCTCAGCGCCTGCACTTGAGACTGCGTCAGTGAAGCGAGGTCGGCCGTCTCCATGTTGGCGACCTGGTTGCTCGTGAGGTAACCGATCTGAGTCGACGACATGACGCTGAACTGGCCTAGGGTCAGGGCGTCCAGGTCATCGGTGGCCAGGGTGGACAGTTGCGCCGAGGTCAGGGCTTGCACCTGGGTGTCGTTCAGGGCTTGCAGCTGGTTGGTGGTCATGGCGCCCAGCTGGGCCGACTTGAGCGCCGCCACCTGGTTGCCGCTGAAGCCACCCAGTGCGGTGGTGGTCAGGGCGCTGATGAATGAAGACGCAATCGCCCGCACTTGGGTGGTGCTCAAGGCCGAGAGTTGGTCGGCGGTGAGCGTGGCCAGGTGGGCCGTGTCCATGCTGGACATGTCAGCCGTGCTGAAGGTGCCGACTTGGCTTGGCGAGATGGCGGCCAGGTCGGCGGTTTCCAGGTTGGCGATCTGGTTGCTGGTGAGCGCCTGCACCTGCGTGGTGGTCATGATTTCAAACTGGCCTGCGCTGAGGCCGTTGAGCATGTTGGTGGCCAGCGATGCAATTTGCGCCGTGGTCAGGGCCCGCACCAAGGAGTCGTCCAGGTGGGCGAGCTGGTTGGTGACCATCTGGCTCAGTTGGGCCGTGCTGATGGCAGCCATCTGGGCGGCGGTCATGCCGGTGAGCGCGGTGGTGGTGAGCGCACTCATCTCCGACGAACTGATGCCGCGGACCTGGTCGGTGGTCATGCCGCCCAACTGGTCGGCGCTGAGCAGCGCGATGTGCGCGGTGTCCATCGCCGTGATGCCCTTGACCAGCATGGCGCCCACTTGGCTGCCCGACAGCGCCATCAGGTCAGCCGTCTCCAGGTTGCCCACCTGGTTGCTGCTGAAGGCCGCTATCTGCGAGGTATTGAGCGCCGCAAATTGCGTGGAGCTCAGCGCATTGAGCGAGGCGGTGGCCAGCGAGTTGAGCTGGTTGGAGGTCAAGGCCTTGATCTGTTCATCGGCCAGGCTCTTGATCTGCGTCGACGTCAACTGGCTCATCTGCGCCGTGTTGAACGAGGCCACTTGCAAGGTCGACAAGCCGGCCAGGGCAGCGGTGGTGATCGCCGCCGCGTCGGCGGAGCTGATGGCCAGCAACTGGCTGGTGCTGAAGGCCGCCAGTTGGTCAACCGTGATGGCGCCGATATGGGTACTGTCCATCGCCGCGATGGCCACGGTGCTCAACTTGCTGGCTTGCGTGGCGCTCAGGGCTGCCAGGTCTGCCGTTTCCAGGCCGGCGGCTTGGGCGGTGGTGATGGCCGCGATCTGGGCGGTGGTCAGGATGCTGAACTGGTTGGAGGTCAGCGAGTTCAGGCTGTCGGTGGCCAGGCTGGCCAGTTGTGTTGACGTCAGCGCCTTGATCTGGTCGTCGCTCAGCGCTTGCCACTGGTTGGAATGCAGGGCCGCCAGTTGGCTGGTGGTGAGCTGCGACATCTGCGCCGTGGTCAGGCTGGGCAGGGTGTTGGTGGCAATGGCGCCGATGTTGCTGGACTGGATGGCCTGCACTTGCACAGAGGTGAGCGCGGCAAACTGGTCGGCACTCAAGGTGGCGAAGTTGGCGCTGTTCATGGCCGCGATGTTGCGGGTGGAGAACGCGGCGATCTGGGCCCGGGTGAACGAGCCAAGGTCAGCGGTTTCCAGCCCGGCCACCTGGCCGGTGGTGAGTGCGCCGATCTGGGCCGATGTCAACAGCGCAAACTGGTTGCTGGTGAGCCAGTTCAGGTGGTCGGTGGCCATCGACGAGATCTGGGCTGTGGTCAGCGCCTTGAGCAGCGACTCGGTCAGGCCTTGCAGTTGGGCCGAGCTGAAGTTGCCCAGTTGCGCAGTCGACAAAGCAGCGATCTGGGCCGAGGTCATGCCGGCCAGGGCCGTGGTGGTGATGGCCGACAACTCGGTCGAGACGATGGCGGCAAACTGCGTGGAGCTCAGCGCACCGATCTGGTCGGCGGTGAGCACGGCGATGTGCGCGCTGTCGAGTGAGTTGATGGCACGGGTGGTCAAGGCTGCGGCTTGGGCGGCGGTCAGCGCGGCCAGGTCGGCCGTCTCAAGATTGCTGGCCTGGTTGCTGGTCAGGGCCGAGATCTGCGCGGTGGACAGCACGCCAAACTGGCCGACTGA
>JAYWDK010000482.1:0-8612 GCA_043779845.1 Betaproteobacteria bacterium
GCGCATGCTCGCACTCGGGCGAATCGCAGTTCTCGCAGGCCCATACCCAAGCCGGCTGCGCGGCATCACGCGCTGCCAGGCGGGTGAACAGCCCCTTGCCCCCCGCGCCCGCCCGGCGCAGCAGCGGCGCCACCGCGTCCACCGCCGCCTCCAGCCGCGCCTGGCCCTGGCCCGAGACCAGCGACCACGGGATCTGGTGGCCGATCAGCAAGGCCCGCACCCGGTCATCTACCGGCCCGCGCACCTGCGGGCCGTCGCGCTGCAGGCCGTCGGCCACCCAGGCGATGTCGAGCGCGGTCAATAGCGTCAAATCGCAGCGGCGCTGCTGGGCGATGGCATAGGCCGCCAGGCTGCGGTCGTCGAACAGCAGGTCGCTGTAGACGGCGGTCATCAGCGCGGTGGTGTCGCAGATCACCACCTCGTGGTCGGCGGCTGCGGCATCGATCAGGCGGTGTTGATGTTCGGCAATGGCCGCCTGCTCGTCGGGCCGGGGCGTGCGGCCCTCGCGCTCGCACCACTCGCGCAGCCACTCGCCCACCCAGGTGCAGCGACTGCCGGCCAGTTCGGCCAGCCGGCCGGCCAGGGCCTGGGCCAGTGCCGTCTTGCCGGTGCTCTCGGCGCCGACGATGGCGATGCGCAGGGCCTCAGGCATGCGGGGTGGCCGCTTCGGCCGCCGGCAGCAGGCGCGCCCAGGCGCGCCAGCCGGCCAGCGCCATCACCACGAACAGCAAGTACAGCCCGGTGGTCAGCCACAGGCCCTTGGTGGCAAACAGCGCCACGCTGAAGACATTCACCGCCACCCAGGCCGGCCAGTTGTCCAGCCATTTGCGCGCCAGCAGGTACTGGCCCAGCAGGCTGCCCACGGTGGGCAGGGCGTCCAGGTAGGGCAGGTCGCTGTCGGTCAGGTGCGACAGCAGGGCACCCAGCAGCGGCCAGGCCGCCAGCGTGGCCGCCAGCGCTGCCCAGCGTTGGCGCGGCGTGAGCTGGCGCACCTGCAGCTTGCGGCCATCGCCACCGGTGCCGCGCAGCCACTGCCACCAGCCCCAGCCGCCCAGCACGATGAAGACCCCCTGCAAGGCGGCTTCACCGTAGAGTTTGCTGTGGGCGAAGAGCAGGCCGTACAGCGCCGAGCTGGCGATGGCCAGCGGCCAGCCCAGCGGGTTGACGCGCAGATTGCACACCACCATCCACACCGCCAGCACAGTGGCCACCAGCTCCAGCCAGGTGAAGGCGCTGCCGCCCCAGGTGAAGGCCGGCAGCAACAGCGGGGCGGTGAGGGCAAGCAGGCCGCTCAAGGCCGGGGCGCGCGTGCGGCTGCGCTGCTGGGGGCGCCGGAGGGTGCGCCAGAGGGTGCGTACTGCACCAGGATCTCGTCGGGCTTGACCATGCCCAGGTCGGCGCGGGCGCGTTCTTCCACCATCTCCAGGCCCTGGCGCAAATCATCAACTTCGGCCACCAGGCGGGTGTTGACCATGCGCTGTTCGACGTTGCGCTGCTGCTGGGCTTCGAGGTTGGTGCGCAAGCGCATCACCTGCGGCAAGCCGGCGTCGCCCAGCCACAACTGGGCTTGCACGGCTGCCAGCAAAAGCAGCAATACAAAGGTGGCCCAGCGTCTGGTGATCGGCATGGCTTGCACCCCGTCGGGCGTGGTGTTGTCAGCGCAGGTTGTAGAAGGCGGCCCGGCCCGGGTAGCTGGCGATATCACCCAGGTCTTCTTCGATGCGCAGCAGTTGGTTGTACTTGGCCATGCGGTCGCTGCGGCTCAGCGAGCCGGTCTTGATCTGGCCCGCGTTGGTGCCCACGGCGATGTCGGCGATGGTGGAGTCTTCGGTCTCGCCCGAGCGGTGGCTGATGACTGACGTGTAGCCGGCGCGCTTGGCCATCTCGATGGCGGCAAAGGTTTCGGTCAGCGTGCCGATCTGGTTCACCTTGATCAGGATCGAGTTGGCGATGCCTTCGTCGATGCCGCGTTTCAGGATTTTGGTGTTGGTGACGAACAAGTCATCGCCCACCAGTTGCACCTTTTTGCCCAGGCGTTCGGTCAGGTGTTTCCAGCCGTCCCAGTCGCCTTCGTGCATGCCGTCTTCGATGCTGATGATGGGATATTTGTCCACCCAGCTGGCCAGCATGTCGGTCCAGGCCGGGGCGCTGAGCTTGATGCCGCCTTCGCCCTCCAGAACGTATTGGCCGTCTTTGTAGAACTCGCTGGCCGCGCAATCGAGGCCCAGCGCGATTTGTGTGCCGGCCGTGTAGCCGGCCTTGTCAATGGCTTCCAGGATCATCTGGATGGCGGCTTCGTGGTTGGCCACGTTGGGCGCGAAGCCACCCTCGTCGCCCACGGCGGTGCTGATGCCACGGTCATGCAGGATTTTCTTCAGGGCATGGAAGGTTTCGGCCCCCCAGCGCAGCGCCTCGCGGAAGCTTGGCGCGCCCACGGGGATGATCATCAGCTCTTGCAAGTCGAGGTTGTTGTTGGCGTGCTCGCCGCCGTTGATGACGTTCATCATCGGCACCGGCAGGCTCATGCCGCCCGAACCACCAAAGTAGCGGTACAGCGGCAAGCCAGATTCTTCGGCCGCCGCGCGGGCCACGGCCATGCTCACCGCCAACATCGCGTTGGCGCCCAGGCGACCCTTGTTTTCGGTGCCGTCGAGGTCGATCAGCGTGCGGTCCAGAAAGGCCTGCTCTGAGGCATCCAGGCCCAGCACGGCCTCGCTGATCTCACTGTTGACATGCTCCACGGCCTTGAGCACGCCACGGCCCAGGTAGCGGCTCTTGTCGCCGTCACGCAGCTCAATGGCTTCGCGGCTGCCGGTGGACGCGCCCGAGGGCACGGCCGCACGGCCCATGGTGCCGCTCTCAAGCAGCACGTCGCATTCGACGGTGGGGTTGCCGCGGCTGTCGAGGATTTCGCGACCGACGATGTCAACAATGGCGCTCATGGGCTGGGTTACTTTCTATGGAATGGAATTCTTGAGAGGCGCAGTGTGCCGCAGCTTGGGTGATGAACCTGCGCCAACCCGTGCGCCGGGTGAAACATCAAGCTGGCACGCCATCCACCACCACCATGCGCATCACGCCGGCGCCTTCGCGCAGCGTGCGGGCATGGCTGTAGGTTTGGCTGTTGTAAAACGCTTTGGCGGCGTCGCGGCTGTCAAAGCGCAAGAGCACCAATCGGCCGGGTGTCCAAGGGCCTTCGAGCACTTCAAGCTCGCCGCCGCGCACCAGGATTTCGGCGCCGTGCTCGGCGATGGCCTGGGTTGACCAGACGCGGTATTGCGTCATTTTTTCGGCGTCGGTCACGGCGACGTCGGCAATGATGTAGGCGGACATTGGGGCGGGCGTTCTTGAAGGCTGCGCGGGGACGGATTTGCGGCCGTCAGCAGCCAAAGTTGTCTTCGAGCAGCGGCTGGGCTTTGATCACGCGGTCCAGCGCCAACAGCTGCTCCAGCAGCGCGCGCATGTGTTTGAGCGGCACGGCGTTGGGGCCATCGCTCATGGCGTTGGCGGGGTCGGGGTGGGTTTCCATGAACAGGCCCGCCACGCCCACGGCCACGGCCGCACGCGCCAGCACCGGCACAAACTCGCGCTGGCCACCCGAGCTGGTGCCCTGGCCGCCCGGCAACTGCACCGAGTGCGTGGCGTCAAACACCACCGGCGCACCGGTCTCGCGCATGATGGCAAGTGCGCGCATGTCGGACACCAGGTTGTTGTAGCCAAAGCTCACGCCGCGTTCGCAGGCCATGAAACGATCTTCTGACAAACCCGCTTCGCGGGCAGCGGCGCGGGCTTTGGCTATGACGTTTTTCATGTCGTGCGGCGCCAAAAACTGGCCCTTCTAGATGTTCACCGGCTTGCCGCTGCGCGCCACGGCTTGGATGAAATCGGTCTGCCGGCACAAAAACGCCGGCGTTTGCAGCACGTCCACGACGGCGGCAACGGCCGGTATTTGGGCCTCGCTGTGCACGTCGGTCAAGAGCGACACGCCAAGTTGCTTTTTGACCGTGGCCAAAATCTCCAGGCCTTGCTCCAGCCCGGGCCCGCGAAAGGTGGCGCCACTGGAGCGGTTGGCCTTGTCGTAGCTGCTCTTGAAGATGAACGGAATGCCCAACTCGGTGGTGATCTCTTTCAGGTGCCCGGCCACGTCGATCTGCAGTTGCAGCGACTCAACGACGCAGGGGCCGGCGATCAGAAAAAAGGGTTGGGTCAAGCCCACGTCAAAGCCGCAAAGTTTCATCACGAATCCTGGTGTCAGATGGCTGCAGGCGCAGCGGCGGCCGGGGCTTCAGTGGCAGCGGCAAGCAGCGCCGTTTTGGCTGTTTTGTGCGCCAGCGCGGCGGCGATGAAGCTGATGAACAGCGGGTGCGAATCCCAGGGCGTGCTCTTGAACTCGGGGTGGAATTGCACACCCACGTACCAGGGGTGCACGCTGGTGGGCAGCTCGACCATCTCGGTGAGCTTTTCACGCTGGGTGATGGCTGAGATCACCAAGCCAGCCGCTTGCAGCGGGGCCAGGTATTGCTCGTTGGCCTCGTAGCGGTGGCGGTGGCGCTCGGTCACCACGGGCCCGTAAATCTGGTGCGCCAGGGTGCCGGGTTTGACGTCGGAGCTTTGCGCGCCCAGGCGCATGGTGCCGCCCATGTTGGACGAGGCATCACGCTTCTGGATCGAGCCATCGCGGTCTTGCCATTCGTCGATCAGCGCGATCACCGGGTGCGCGGTGTCGGGGTCAAACTCGGTGGAGTTGGCGTCGGCCATGCCCGCCATGTGGCGCGCAAATTCAATCGTGGCCACTTGCATGCCCAGGCAAATGCCCAAGTAAGGCAGTTTGTGCTCGCGGGCGTATTGCGCGGCAACAATCTTGCCTTCAACGCCGCGCTTGCCAAAGCCACCGGGCACCAGGATGGCATCAAACGCGGCCAATTGAGCGGCATTGCCGGCGTCCAGCGTCTCGGAGTCAACGTACTCGATCTTGACGCGCGCATGGTGGTGAATGCCGGCGTGGCGCAAGGCCTCGTTCAGTGATTTGTACGAGTCGGACAAGTCGGTGTACTTGCCGCACATGGCAATGGTCACTTCTTGCGTGGGGTGCAGCACCTCGTCAACCAGGTGATCCCAGCGCGCCAGGTTGGCGGGCTTGGTGAGCAGCTGCAGCTTCATGCAGATTTGCTCGTCCAGGCCTTGCTCGTGCAGCAGGCGCGGCACTTTGTAGATGGTGTCCACGTCCCACATGCTGATCACGCCATGCGGCACCACGTTGGTGAACAGCGAGATTTTTTCGCGCTCTTCTTCAGGCACTTCACGGTCGGCGCGGCACAGCAGCACGTCAGGCTGGATGCCGATCTCGCGCATTTTTTGCACCGTGTGCTGCGTGGGCTTGGTTTTGAGCTCGCCGGCGGCGGCGATCCAGGGCACGTAGGTCAGGTGCACAAACGCCGTGTTGGTCGGCCCGAGCTTCAGGCTCATCTGGCGCACGGCTTCAAGGAAGGGCAGGGACTCAATGTCGCCCACCGTGCCGCCGATTTCAACGATCGCCACATCCACATCCACCGCGCCACGGCGCACAAAATCCTGAATCTCGTTGGTGACGTGCGGGATCACTTGCACCGTCTTGCCGAGATAGTCGCCGCGACGCTCTTTTTCGAGCACGCTTTTGTAAATCTGGCCGGACGTGAAGTTGTTGGTGCGCTTCATCCGGGTGGTGATGAAACGCTCGTAGTGGCCGAGGTCAAGGTCGGTTTCGGCGCCGTCGTCGGTGACAAACACCTCGCCGTGCTGAAACGGGCTCATGGTGCCCGGGTCCACGTTGAGATACGGGTCGAGCTTGATGAGGGTGACCTTGAGGCCGCGCGATTCGAGGATCGCTGCCAGCGACGCGGATGCAATGCCCTTGCCGAGCGAGGACACCACACCGCCGGTGACGAAGACGTACTTGGTCATGTCGTGCCGCACCCTGTTGGGGGCCTCAAAAAGGCTTCAGGAATGCTCAGTAGGTAAAGCGCGATTATAGGGGTGGGGTGTGGCGGCGCATCCGGTGACACGGTGATCCGGCGGGCCCCGGCGCGGGGCCCGTCGTTCTTGGCGCCTTCTGCCTGACCGCCGACTTGGCACTGCGGCCGCCCCCTCATTCAAGGGGATGCGCCTTGTGGTGACGGGCGGACCGTGAGAGAACCCGGTACACCGTCGGAGCGCGGTTGTCGAGCACCTCACGGTCACCTGTTCGCCATCAATCGAGTTCACGCCATCATTGAGGGGTATCCGACATGACACAGTCGTTCAAACACTTCCAGCTCGCCGGGCTGCTGGCGCTGGCCTGCGCAGGTGCGGCCCAGGCCTATACCGTCATCCCGCAGGGCGGCGGCAATTACAACAAGTGGCCCACAGCAGGGGCTGCTGGCACGCCCGGTGGGGTGGTGAGCTGGGGCTTCATCGCCGCTGGCACGCCGGGCAGTGCGTACTGCGGCGATGCTTGCCCGGGCAGCAGCACGCTGACCTTGCCGAATTTTTATGCCGATCCGGCGAACAACAACACCACCTCGCCGCTGAGCCTGCTCAGCCTGCAGGCCACGATCCAGGCGGCGTTCGACAAATGGTCGACAGTGGCCAATGTGCAATTCCAGTTTGTCGGTGTCGATAACTCGGGCCTGGCCATCAACGACCCCGCCGCCATCATCCCGATGATTCGTGTCGGGGCCTATGCTTTTAATGGGTTTTCCGGCGCAGTGGGCTATTCACCACCGCCCAACGGCGGCACCGGAGAGGGCGACCTGCTGTTCAACACCCAAGTGGGCTTCCAGCTGGCCAGCGGTATCGAGGGCAGTGCCTTGCAGCTGTTCCCGGCCGGTGGCGGCTTTTACATGAACGACATCAACGGCCTGGCCTTGCACGAGATCGGCCACACGCTCGGTCTGCTGCATTCGGCAGACATCAGCTCGGTGATGTGCGGCAATCCCACTGCGAGCTGCGGCAATCTTTCACTGGTGACGCAGCAGCTTAAAAGTGACGACATCGCCGGTGCACAGTTTCTGTATGGCGTTTCGCCCGTGCCGGAGCCTCAGGCCGGCTGGATGGCGCTGGTTGGCCTGGGCGCCATTGGCTGGTACTTGCGGCGCACCAGGGCTTGCCGGGTCTGACCGCTTGGCCGCCGGCGCGCTGTTGTCAAGCGGCCAGCTTGTCGGTCTTGGCGTCGAGCACCAACTCCGGCGCGTTGGCTTCTAGCGGGGTCTCGTTGGCCAGTTGCGATTGCAGGCGCGCGCTGTCGAGCTCGCCGCACCACTTGGCCACCACCAGCGTGGCCACACCGTTGCCCACCAGGTTGGTCAGGGCGCGGGCCTCGCTCATGAATCGGTCGATGCCAAGGATCAGCGTCAGGCCGGCCACCGGCACGTTGCCCACCGCCGACAAGGTGGCGGCCAGCACGATGAAACCCGAGCCGGTGACACCCGCCGCGCCCTTGCTGGTGAGCAGCAGCACCGCCAGCAGCGTGATTTGCTGCATCAGCGACATGGGCGTGTCGGTGGCTTGGGCGATGAACACGGCGGCCATCGTCAGGTAGATCGAGGTGCCATCGAGGTTGAACGAATAACCCGTGGGCACCACCAGGCCGACCACGGGTTTGCTGGCGCCCAGGTTCTCAAGCTTGACCATGATGCGTGGCAGCACGCTCTCGCTGCTGCTGGTGCCCAGCACGATCAGCAATTCTTCCTTGATGTACTTGACGAAGCGCCACACCGAAAAACCGTGGATGCGGGCAATGACGCCGAGCACAACAAACACAAAAATCAGGCAGGTGGCGTAGAAGGTGGCCATCAGCTGGCCAAGGCTCAAGAGTGAACCTACGCCGTACTTGCCGATGGTGAAAGCCATGGCGCCAAACGCCCCGATGGGCGCCACTTTCATGATGAAACCCACGATGCGGAACAGCACGTGCGAGGTCTTCTCGATGAAGTCAAAAATCAGGGTGCCACGGCCGCCAAAAGCGTGCAGCGCAAAGCCGAACATCACCGAGAACAGCAGCACTTGCAGGATCTCGCCCTTGGCAAACGCGTCCACCACGCTGGTCGGGATGATGTTGAGCAAAAAATCAGTGGTGCCCACCATCTTGCCCGGGCCGGTATAGGCCGCGATGGCTTTGGTGTCAAGTGCCTTGGCGTCGATGTGCATGCCGGTGCCGGGCTGCACCACATTGACGATCAGCAGGCCGATCAGCAGCGCGATGGTGCTGACCACCTCGAAGTACAGCAAGGCCAAGCCGCCGGTCCTGCCGACTTTTTTCATGTCTTCCATGCCGGCGATGCCCACCACCACGGTGCAAAAAATGATCGGCGCGATGATCATCTTGATCAGCTTGATAAAGCCGTCGCCGAGCGGCTTCATGGCCTCGCCCGTGGCCGGCCAAAAGTGGCCCAGCAACACGCCAATCACGATGGCCGTGATGACCTGCAAGTACAGCGATTGGTAAAACGGCCGGCGTGCCGTTGACGTGGGGGTTTGTGCCATGCGCTTCTCCTGGATCACCCATGATGGAGGTTCAGGCCGCCGCGCGCAGTCCGTAATTCCCACAAGGCCGCAACAGGCTTGTGGCGGCGCAAGTGGCGCGACGCCATCGCCTG
>JAYWDK010000483.1:0-8591 GCA_043779845.1 Betaproteobacteria bacterium
CTGCTGGTCGAAGACGTTTTGCGGCGGCTGCGCCAGCGGGCGGTGGCCGATGAGTTGCAGTGGCTGATCGAATCGGGCGAATTGTCAGAGGCCGCCACCGAGCGTCGTAATGCGCTGATCGCCCTGACCGCAGAGCTCAAAAACCGGCCAGCGGCTGCGGCCCGTTGAGGTGTGCCACCGGGTGAATTCGGCAAGTCATCACACGGTTCATTGGTGCCAATTCAGCGGCGTCTGAAACTGGCATCAACCCACCGCTTTTGTGACCTGCTGGCGCGCAGCGGGCACAGGATCTCTTGGCGGCATTCATTCACGACTAAACTTCGGCCATGACGCGCATATCCGAGCGCACCGTGCTCTTCGCAGACCTCAGAGGCAGCACGGCGCTCTACGAAACCTTGGGCAATGCCGAGGCCACCTCTGTGGTGACGCACACCGTCACCACGCTTTCACGCTGCGTGCAGGCGTGCGGTGGCGCGTTGATCAAGACTCTGGGTGACGGCCTGATGGCGGTGTTCAATTCACCCACCGAGGGCCTGCAGTCGGCGCAGCAAATGCACGACGAACTCGACCGCCTGGTGCTGCGCGGCAGTGAGCGAGGCGCGTCGGCCGGCCTGCGTGGCCTGCGTTTGCAGGTGGCCCTGGCGCGTGGTGAGGTGGTCGAGATGAACAGCGATTACTTTGGTGACGCCGTCAACGTGGCGGCTCGCCTGATCGACCACGCCAGCGACAACGAAACGCTGATCACCGGTGATGTGCTGGCCGGCCTCGGGCCCGAGGCCAAGCCGCGTTTTCGCTCACTTGACTGGATGCAGCTGCGGGGCCGCGCAGAGCCCGTGCAAGTGCATGTGCTGGGCGGAAAACGCGGCGTCGACATGTCGCCCACCCAGTTCGGCGCCCCGCCCACCACGCTTGAACCCGAAGCCGTGCGACTGACATGGCTCGACGTTTCCGAGATTTTCGATGGCGAGCGCATGCCCGTGGTGCTGGGGCGCAGCCCGCAGGCGCATTTTCGGGTGGACGACAACCGGGTGTCTCGATCACACGCCCGGCTTGATTGGCACGGCGGCTCGTTCCAACTCACTGACCTCAGCTACAACGGCACCTACGTGCGCTTTGGCGACGCCGAAGAAGTAGTGAGCTTGCGCCGAGGCAATTGCACGCTGCATGGCTCGGGCTCGATTGGGCTGGGCAGCTCGCCCGGCGACCCTACCGCTCCCAGCGTGCGCTTCGATTTGCTGTCGTTCAGCGACACGGTGCCACATCGGCCTTGACGGCTTCCAGCCGATGCCAGCACGCGCGCCAATACGTGTGCTGTATGTCGAAGACGACCGCGTCACCGCCTTGCTGTTTACCCAAATGCTGCTCGAAGAACCCCACATCGACCTGCGCGTGGCCGACGACGGTGCCGAGGCGCTGGCCGCCGTGAAAGACTGGACGCCTAACGCGTTGGTGCTGGACGCCCACTTGCCCGACATCACTGGGCACGCGCTGCTGGGCCGGCTTCGCGCCCTGCCGGGCTTGGCCCATGTGCCCGCTTACATGTGCTCGGCCGACGGCGAGCCGGAAGACTTGCACCGTGCTCGCGAAGCCGGCTTTGCCGGGTACTGGGTCAAACCCGTCGCTGCGGCTCTGGTGATCGCCACGCTGCTGTCGCATCGACCCGGCTAGCCCAAGCTTTACCAAGCCATCGGCCTGCGACCATCGCCGACAATCGATTCCATGAAATTTGCCCCCGAACCCCTGTACAAACATGGCAGCCCCGAGCGCTGCGCCGTGCTACTGGTCAACCTGGGCACGCCGCAAGCACCCACCGCGTCGGCGCTGCGACGCTATTTGGGCCAATTTTTGTGGGATCCCCGCGTGGTTGAAATTCCGCGCCCACTGTGGTGGCTGATCTTGCACGGCGTGATCCTGCGGCTTCGCCCCGCCAAGTCGGCCGCCAAATACGCCACCATCTGGACCGACGCCGGCTCACCGCTGCTGCGCTGGACGGTGCGCCAAGCCGAGTTGCTGCAAACCGTGCTGCACGCCCGGGGCCATGACGTCATCGTGCGCCCGGCCATGCGCTACGGCGAGCCGGCGGTTGACGCCACGCTGGACGCGTTCAGGCGCGACGGCGTCACCCGTATCTTGGTGTTGCCGCTTTACCCGCAGTACGCGGCGGCCACCACCGCCAGCGCCATCGACGCCGTGGCGACCTGGACCCAACGCACGCGGCGCGTGCCCGAGCTGCGCTTCATCAACCACTACCACGACGACCCCGGTTTCATCGCCGCTTTGGCCAACAGCGTGCGTGTGCACTGGGCGGCAAAAGGCCGAGGCCAAAAGTTGGTGATGAGTTTTCACGGCGTGCCCGCGCGCAGCCTGGCACTGGGTGATCCCTACCACTGCGAGTGCCACAAAACGGCCCGCCTGCTTGCGGAAGCCCTGGCCTTGTCGAAAGACGATTTCATCGTCACGTTCCAGAGCCGCTTGGGCCGTGCCAAGTGGTTGGAGCCCTACACCGAACCCACCGTCAAACGGCTGGCCAGCGAGGGCCTGCGGCACATCGACGCCATCTGCCCGGGCTTTGCCGCCGACAACCTGGAAACGCTGGAAGAAATCGCCATCGAAGCGCGCGATGCCTTCATCGCCTCCGGTGGCGAAAAGTTCAACTTCATCGATTGCCTGAACGACGCCCCCGACTGGATCGCCGCGCTGGGTGACCTGGCCGAGCGCCACCTGCAAGGCTGGCCAACGCAAGGTGCCCCCGATTTGGCGGCGCAACAGGCCCAACGCGCGCGGGCACTGGCCCTGGGCGCCACCGACTGATGAGCCCGCCCGACAAGAAGCCCTCCCCGACGGCCGCCATGCGCCTGGACAAATGGCTGTGGGCCGCGCGCTTCTACAAAACGCGATCCTTGGCCGCCGACGAAATCGGCAAAGGTCGGGTCAGCGTCAACGGCCAGGTGGCCAAGGCCTCGCGTGACCTGCGCGTGGGCGACACCTTGGGCCTGCGCCAAGGCCCCGTACAGCGCACGATCATCGTCAAAGGCTTGAGTGCGCTGCGTGGCCCGGCGCCCGTGGCGCAGTTGCTGTTTGACGAAACCGCCGACAGCATCGCAGCACGCAGCCGCGCCGCCGAGTTGCATCGCCTGGCGGCCGAGCCCGCGCTCAGCATTGAGCAAGGCCGGCCCACCAAGCGCGATCGGCGCGAGATTGAACGCACGCAGCAAAACTGGCAGCGCTGGAGCGCGGGCATCGACGATAGCTGAGCGCAGCTCACGGCCCCAGGTTGATGGCCAGCCGCCACAGCCTGCGCCGCGCCCGCCGAAATATCCCCTCTTGAATTGCGGGATAGAACCCCCAACTCCTGAATCGACCGTGTTCAATCCCTTCAAAAAAACTCCCAAGGCCCCCGACATGACGACGCCGGACAACGATTTCATCGTACCCAACTCAAGCGACCGCTACACCGACCCCGCCGATGCGGCGCCTGAAGCCGCCGTGCCCAGCGCCGAGCAACGCCTGGCCGAACTGGAGGCCACACACACGGAGGTGTCAGACGCCTACCTGCGCGCCAAAGCCGAGGCCGAAAACACCCGCCGCCGCGCCGACGAAGAAATCAGCAAAGCGCGCAAGTACGCGGTGGAGTCGTTTGCCGACAGCCTGCTGCCCGTCAAGGACAGCCTGGAAGCGGCCATCGCTCTGCCTGGCGCCAACGTGGAGCAAGTGCTTGAAGGCGTGCACGCCACCTTGCGTCAATTGACGGCCGCGCTGGAGCGCAACAAGGTGCTGCAAATCGCGCCACCGACGGGCACCAAGTTTGATCCGCACCAGCACCAGGCCATCAGCGTGGTGCCCGCCGATCAAGAGCCCAACACCGTGGTGGCCGTGCTGCAAAAGGGCTACCTGATCTCGGACCGCGTGCTGCGGCCGGCGCTGGTCACCGTGACCGCTCCCAAGTGACCTAAAGCAATACGGCAGCCAGTGCCGCTCTTGAAAGCACCGCACTGGCCCGCACTTCTTCTTCATTCAAATTTCTCTTTCAGGAGCACATCACATGGGCAGAATCATTGGCATCGACTTGGGCACCACCAACTCGTGCGTGGCCATCATGGAAGGCAATACCACCAAAGTGATCGAGAACAGCGAGGGTGCGCGCACCACTCCGTCGATCATTGCCTACCAAGAAGATGGTGAAGTGCTGGTTGGCGCGTCGGCCAAGCGCCAGGCCGTCACCAACCCACGCAATACGCTGTACGCGGTGAAGCGCCTGATCGGTCGCAAGTTCACCGAAAAAGAAGTGCAGAAGGACATCAACCTGATGCCTTACACCATTGCCGCCGCCGACAACGGCGACGCTTGGGTTGAAGTGCGCGGCAAAAAAATCGCGCCACCGCAAGTCAGCGCTGAAGTGCTGCGCAAGATGAAAAAAACCGCCGAAGACTACCTCGGCGAAGAAGTGACCGAAGCCGTGATCACGGTGCCGGCTTACTTCAACGACAGCCAACGCCAAGCCACCAAAGACGCCGGCCGCATTGCCGGCCTGGACGTCAAGCGCATCATCAACGAGCCCACTGCTGCGGCCCTGGCCTTTGGCCTGGACAAGCACACCAAGGGCGACCGCAAGATCGCCGTGTTTGACTTGGGCGGCGGCACGTTTGACATCTCGATCATCGAGATCGCCGATGTCGATGGCGAAAAGCAATTTGAAGTGCTGTCGACCAACGGCGATACGTTTTTGGGCGGCGAAGACTTTGACCAGCGCCTGATCGACTACATCGTCACCGAGTTCAAGAAAGAACAAGGCGTTGACCTGACCAAGGACGTGTTGGCCCTGCAGCGCCTGAAAGAAGCCGCTGAAAAGGCCAAGATTGAGCTGTCGAGCAATACACAAACCGACGTCAACCTGCCCTACATCACCGCCGACGCCAATGGCCCGCGCCACCTCAACATCAAGCTCACCCGCGCCAAGCTGGAGAGCCTGGTTGATGAGCTGATTGAGCGCACGATGGAGCCTTGCCGCATCGCCATCAAGGATGCCGGTGTCAAGGTCAGCGAGATTGATGACGTGATCTTGGTCGGTGGCATGAGCCGCATGCCCAAGGTGCAGGAGAAGGTCAAAGAGTTCTTCGGCAAAGAGCCACGCAAGGATGTGAACCCTGACGAAGCCGTGGCCGTGGGCGCCGCGATTCAAGGCCAGGTGCTGAGCGGCGAGCGCAAGGACGTGCTGCTGTTGGACGTGACGCCACTGAGCTTGGGCATTGAAACGCTCGGTGGCGTGATGACCAAGATGATCAAGAAAAACACCACCATCCCGACCAAGTTTGCGCAGGTGTTTTCAACCGCCGACGACAGTCAGCCGGCGGTGACGATCAAGGTGTACCAGGGCGAGCGTGAGCTGGCCTCGGGCAACAAGAGCCTGGGCGAGTTCAACCTCGAAGGCATCCCGCCCGCACCGCGTGGCCTGCCGCAAATTGAAGTGACTTTCGACATCGACGCCAACGGCATCCTGCACGTGGGCGCCAAGGACAAAGCCACCGGCAAAGAAAACAAAATCGTCATCAAGGCCAACTCGGGCCTGAATGAAGAAGAGATCCAGAAGATGGTGAAAGACGCCGAGCTGAACGCAGCCGAAGACGCCAAAAAAGTGGAGCTGGTCAAGGCCCGCAATGAAGCGGACGGCATGATCCACTCCGTCAAGAAGAGCTTGGCCGAGTACGGCGACAAGCTCGACGCCGGCGAAAAAGAGAAGATCGAAACCTCGTTGAAAGAGGCTGAAGAAGCGCTGAAGAGCGAAGACAAAGCCACCATCGAAGCCAAGACCGAAGCGCTGATGACATCCAGCCAGAAGCTGGGCGATAAAATGTATGCCGAGCAAGCGGCGGCGGCTAGCGCAGCCGGTGGTGCCGGTGCGGCGCCTGGCGGTGAAGCACCCAAGGGGGATGCCGGCGCGTCCAAACCCGCAGACGACAACGTGGTGGACGCCGAGTTCAAAGAAGTCAAGAAGTGATCTGTTGGTGTCTCGGCCAAGCTGCGGCGCCCCATCGGGTTGCGGTTTAGCTGTGATATCTCGCCGCGTTTGAACAACCGAATCGGTCGGTTGCTCAACGCGGCGGTTTTGTTTCCAAAGTGCTGAGAAATCCCATGGCCAAGCGCGACTATTACGACATCCTCGGTGTGCCCAGAAACGCCGCCGACGAAGACATCAAAAAGGCCTACCGCAAGCTGGCCATGAAACACCACCCTGACCGCAACCAGGGTGACAATGCAAAAAAATCCGAAGACAAATTCAAGGAGGTCAAAGAGGCCTACGAGATGTTGTCTGATCCGCAGAAGCGTGGCGCCTACGACCAACACGGCCACGCCGGCGTTGACCCCAACCGGGGTGGCCCGGGGGCCGAGGGCATGGGCGGTTTTGCCGAGGCTTTTGGCGACATCTTTGGCGACATCTTCAATGGCGGCGGCGGTGGCCGGCGTGGCGGTGGCCAGCAGGTGTATCGCGGTTCTGACCTGAGCTACGCGATGGAGATCTCGCTTGAAGAAGCGGCGCATGGCAAGGACGCCCAGATCCGCATCCCAAGCTGGGACACCTGCGACACCTGCAACGGCTCGGGCGCCAAGCCCGGCACCAGCGCCAAAACCTGCGGCACCTGCAATGGCGCCGGCACCGTGCACATGCGCCAGGGGTTTTTCAGCGTGCAGCAGGCTTGCCCGCATTGCCATGGCACCGGCAAGATCATCCCCGAGCCCTGCACCAGCTGCAACGGCGCGGGCAAGATCAAGCGCCAAAAAACGCTCGAAGTCAAAATCCCCGGCGGCATCAACGAAGGCATGCGCATTCGCTCGGCCGGCAATGGTGAGCCGGGCACCAATGGTGGCCCGGCCGGTGACCTGTACATTGAGATCCGCATCAAGGAACACGACATCTTTGAGCGCGACGGTGATGATCTTCACTGCACCGTGCCGGTATCGTTCACCACGGTGGCACTGGGTGGGTCGATCGAAGTGCCCACGCTGGCCGGACAAGCCGAAATCGAGTTGCCCGAAGGCACGCAGCACGGCAAGACCTTCAGGCTGCGTGGCAAGGGCATCAAGGGATTGCGTTCAAGCTACCCCGGTGACCTGTACGCCCACGTGGCGGTGGAGACACCGGTCAAGCTCACCGAGCACCAACGCAAGCTGCTCAAAGAGTTGGATGAGTCTCTGAAAAAAGGTGGCGAAAAACACTCACCGGCGGCCAAGAGCTGGACGGATCGGGTGAAGGACTTGTTCAAATAAATGCCCGTTGGGTGTCCTGGTCAGGGGCCACCGCCTTCGCCGATACCAAAGGCCGCCGCTGCGGCCTTTTTTTATCAGCTCGAATCAGGCCGCGCCGGCCCATTGGGATCTTGGGTTTTTTGCGCGGCTCAGAACAAACTGGCCTGGGCTGGCGGCACCACGGCGGCACGCCCCAAGCGCTGAAACTGGGTGAGATCCAGTTCAACCCGCGCCTTCTGCAAACCCAAGCGCGCACTGGTTTTGTGAAAGCGCTGCCGCAGCAGCTGCGCCCAGACACCACTGCCGGTCATGCGCTCACCAAAGCGGCTGCTGTTGTCGGCGCCACCGCGCATTTCGCGGATGCGCGCCATGACTCGCGCTGCCTTGTCGGGGAAGTGCTGCTCAAGCCATTGCTGGAACAGCGGGTTCACCTCCCAAGGCAAGCGGATCACGATACTGAAGGCCGAAGTGGCACCGGCCTCTTGTGCCGCCTCAAGAATTCGCTCCAGTTCAGGCTCGTTGAGAAACGGGATCACCGGCGAGACGCTCACCCCCACCGGCACGCCGGCTTGGGCGAGCCGCCTGATGGTCAACAAACGCCGCGCAGGCGAGGCCGCACGGGGCTCCATCACCCGGGCCAGCGCTGGGTCAAGCGTGGTAAGAGAAACGTATACCGCCGCCAGTTTTTTGGACGCCATGGGCCCGATCAAATCAAGATCACGCTCGATGCCCGATGACTTGGTGATGAGTGAAAACGGGTGCCTGAACTCATCCAGCACCTCAATCACCGCCCGTGTGATGCCCAGTTTTCTCTCAGCCGGCTGGTAGGCGTCGGTGACCGACCCGATGTTGAGCAACATCGGCTCATAGTTTTTGGCCGACAAGGCCTCGCGCAAGCGTTGCGCCGCGTTGACCTTGGCCACGATGCGCGTTTCGAAGTCAATGCCCGGCGACAGGTTGAGAAAGCTGTGCGTGGGACGGGCATAGCAGTAGATGCAGCCGTGCTCGCAGCCCCGGTACGGATTGATCGAAAGATCAAAACTGATGTCGGGTGAATCATTGCCCGACAGGATGGTTTTGACGTGTTCTTCAAGCACTTGCGTGCGGGGCGCCAGCACCTCGTGTTGAGTGGCCTGCTCCAGCGTGCCCCAGCCATCGTCAAAAGTTTGCCGGCTGTCGTGGGCAAAGCGATGCGTCAGCGACCAAGCCGTGCCACGGCCCTTGAGCGCCGCTTGCTGCAAGCCATGCAGGGGCAGGTTGGTGCCGTCAGTGGCGACAGATTGGATCGGCTGAATGGGGATGGTGCGCATGCTGTAAATATATACAGCCACTGTGCATCCGTCCAGCCG
>JAYWDK010000484.1:0-2975 GCA_043779845.1 Betaproteobacteria bacterium
GGTGGTTTCAATGACCTGGCCGCGAATCGCCAGCAGCGCGTCGCGGGCGCTCGCCAGCGCCTCCAACCTGGCCGGAACCGAAAGCTGTGAACTGCTCGCCAGCGCATCCAAAACGGCCTGATGGGTGCGCAAGAGGGCCGCCACCGGCACGCCTTGTTCGGCCGCCGCGTGCATGTCTTGCATCACTGACTGCAACGCTGCGGCCTGCCCGTCGCCCGCTGCCGGCAGGCCCGCCTCCAGGGCTTGGCGCTGTTGGCCCAGCATCGTCAGCAAGTTGTAGGCACTGTCAACCGCCCGCAGGCCCGTGATGCGCAGCGCACTTTCATGCACGGTGATATTGCTGCTGAGGATTTGTTGCACGGTCAAGGGCACCAGCGGCACGGCCATGACGGCCACCACCAACACCATCTTCAAACGCATGGACAGCAGCCGCATCGACCGCACGCCAATGGCCCACACGCCGTGGTAGGCGAAAAACTCAACCGTGGCCTGCCAGGGCCCGGCGGCGGCGCCAGACGGTGCGGCGGATGCTGGCAGAGGGGTCGACGAACCCAGTAGTGTCATCTGATGGCCTTCAAGAGAGGAAAAGCGGGAGAAATGGCCAGCCGCAAAGTGCAAGTGCGCCAGGGTGCTTTGGCAAATACCCGGCCACTTGCCTTGACTATCGGCAACAACCCGCAACCACTTGAGTGCCGAGTTGGGGCCCGCCCGTCGCCGAACAAGCGGAGATGGTCAATGAAGTCGGCGCATCTGAGCGCATCGGCTTTGCGGACCGGGCTTCAGTATTCGCGGCGGGGGCCGAAAAGCCAGCAAGACGCCACGCCATTGCGGTGCCGCTCCCCAAAAGCGCTGTGTCGTCGGGTCCATCAACGCTGAGTCCCCTCTGTCCGCACGACCGATGACAACCCTGCCCGCCATGCCGCCTGACGAGACTTCCACCGCAGCCCCAACACCCCGGATTCGCCCCGGCGCCCTCGGCTTGCGCCTTGCCGCAGTCGGCCTGGGTGCCGCCGCCCTGGCGCTGGGATGGTCCGGAGGCGCGCTCGGGGCGTCCGGCGTGCTGGCAGCCGGACTGGCCGTGCCCTGGCTGCTCCGTGAGGCCGATGCCCGGGCATCGGCTGGCGCCAACGACCCCAGCACTGAATCCAGCTCCCAGCCCCCCATGCAGGCTGGTCCCCGGGCCCGCGCCACGGCCGAGCCCCGGGTCAACGCCGGGCGGGTGGGCGCCGAGGTCATGGTGGGGCAGGTGGTGCCGGTGTGGAGCCAACAGATCGACGTCACCCGCACGGCCGCCGCCAACCAATTGGGCAAGCTGCTCGAATGTTTCAGCGAGATGTCGGGCGCGCTGGGCTCGCTGAGCGAGAACCTCGAAAACTTCACGCCGATGGTGGACGCGGGCGCGGTGGACAAAGCCCTGGGCAAGCAGTCGTCGGCCCTCACCGCGCTGCTCGCACCCAGTCAACGCGCGTTTGAGCAGCGTGACGCGGCGGTGTCCGAGCTCACCCAATGCGCCGAAGCTATCAATGAACTGCGCCTGCTTGGCAAACAGGCACTAGAGATTGGCAAGCACACCCGCCTGGTGGCGTTCAACGCGTCCATCGAGGCCAACCGCACCGGCAACAACACCGACGGCGGTGGCCAGGCCGTGGCCAACGAAACCCGCATGCTCGCCGCCCGCATGCGCGAGGTGGGCGAGCAAATCGACCGCCTGGTTTCGCAGCTGGACCGCACCTTGTCGGCGCGGCGCCTGAGCCGCGAGATCGACGACACCACACCCAATGAACTGCAGATGGAGCTGAGCCTGCGCGCGCGCGAAGCCCTGAACGGCTTGCTGGGCTCGATGGGCGCCTCGATGCACGGCTCCAGCGACCTGCGAGCCACCAGCGCGCGCCTTCGCGACCAACTCGACGAAGCCTTTGTGCACTTCCAGTTTGGCGACCGGCTGAGCCAGATGCTGACCATCGTGGGCACCGACATGCACAACTTTGCGCGCTGGGTGGCCGTCAACCCTTACGCCACCCAGACCGACGCCGCCGAGTGGCTGGCCAACCTGGAAAGCAGCTACACGATGGATGAACAGCGCGCCCAGCACCACGGCAACGTGCACATCGACCGTGGCAGCGAGATTGAATTCTTCTGACAAGGGCTGAATATGCCGGCTGCGCACACCGATCTCAAGCCTGTGCTGCTCGCCGTACGGGTGTACGGCTGCGCTGCTCGACTCGACCTCGGCGCGCTCGCCACGCCATCTTCACGCCCTTGTGCCCGCAGTTTTTGCAATCTCTTGAACCCCCTTTCCTTTGAGGCTTGAACCATGAGCAAAACAGTAATGGTCGTTGACGACTCGGGCAGCTTCCGCACCGTTGTGCGACTGGCCCTTCAAAAGGCCGGCTATGGCGTTGTGGAGGCCGTGGATGGACAGGACGCCGTGGCCAAGCTCAACGGCCAGAAACTGAACCTGATCGTCTGCGACGTGAACATGCCCAACATGGACGGCCTGACCTTCCTGCGGCATCTCAAAACCACGGGCGCCTACAAGTTCACGCCCGTGATCATGCTCACCACCGAGTCGCAGGAGAGCAAAAAGGCTGAAGGCCGCGCAGCCGGCGCCCGGGCCTGGATCACCAAGCCGTTTCAGCCCTCCACGCTGGTGGACGCCGTCAACAAGCTCTGCGTTTGAGGTTGGGCGCGATGACCGCTCAACCCCAAGCGTCAGTCCTGAGCCTGGGGCCTGAATTGACCATTGCCTACGCCGCCTCAACCCAGGCGGTGCTGGCCGCCGCGCTGGACGCAACCCGTGATGGCGACCTGCCACTGGACCTGAGCGGCGTGAGCGATTTCGACAGCAGCGGCGTGCAGCTGCTGCTGTCCACCCGCGCCAGCCTGCGCGAGCGTGGCCAGGATTTGCAGCTGGTGGCGACGAGTTCGGCGGTGCGTGACGCGCTCGCCACTTTTGGTCTGCTGGACCTGCTGCA
>JAYWDK010000485.1:0-21068 GCA_043779845.1 Betaproteobacteria bacterium
GCGGTGGCGGTGTAGATAACTTTGTCGAGTGCCATGGTGGATTCCAGGTGGTGGGAGGTCAAAAAATGCCCGGTTCGGGCGCGGGATGCAGCTTGCCTAGCTGTCGTATTGAGCGGTCAACTTTTGGTCTTCAACTTTCGGCCGACGGGCTGGGCAAGCTGTGGGGGATGGGCGGCGAGTTGCTGGCGCAGCGTGGTGAGCTGCGTCGCCAGCGCGCCGATCTGCTGCAAATCACAGCTGGTGGCGCAGGCAATGGCTTGCGGCACGGCCAGCGCCTGCTTCCTGATGGCGCGGCCGGCGGCAGTGAGGGTCAGCAGCACCCGGCGCTCGTCGGTGGCATCACGCTGGCGTTGCAGCAAGGCCAGCGCCTCCAGGCGTTTGAGCAGCGGGGTGAGCGTGCCTGAGTCCAGCGTGAGCCGCTCGCCCAAACGCGACACGGTGATGCCGTCGCGCTCCCACAGCACCAGCATCACCAGGTATTGCGGGTAGGTCAGGCCCAGCGGCGCCAGCAGCGGCTTGTAGGCCTTGGTCATGGCCAGCGAGGCGGCATACAGCGCAAAGCACAGTTGGTGATCCAGCGCCAACCAGGCGCTGGCATCCACCGTGGGGTTGGATTTTGCGGAGGCTTGGCGGCTGGACATGGCTTAAATATAGCCAGCAATTAAATTGTGCGCAATGTAATTGGCCAAGACCGCACAAGAAGACGGGGCAAAACACGGGTGCGCCGCACGCAAGGCGCTGTTCACTGTCAGCGCAATGCCGGGTGGACGCCGCAGCAGCGCGGTGGCTCGCCCCCGCATGGCCATACCTTGCCGCTTTGGCCGCATTGGCGCAGTGCGGCCGGCGTCAACTATCTTGGCCGCGCATTGACTCATCAGAATTGCTACCCGTGCTGACCTGTTGCCTCACGTAAGTTGCTACCCGTCGGATAGTCCGTGCGGCGCCAGCCCACGGCACGACCCGCCAACTTCACTGGTGCCGGAAAGCTTTGCGCGGCGATCAGCCGGTAGATCGTGGATCGGCCCAAGCCGATCCGTCGCATCACCGAGGCCATACGCAGGAACTCAGCGCTCTCGGCGTCCGATACGCGTGACTCTGTAGGGGATTCAACCGGGCGCATGGTGCAGTTCTCCCAAGCGGGGTGGTTGTGCCCACTCCAGGCTGCCTCAATTGGGCTGCGCGCAATGAATTTCGGCTAAAAACTGTCACGGCAATCAGTTCATGGATCCGACTGCAATGGATCGAAAAACAAAGGTCGCGGTGTTGAGTTGGCTGGTGCCGCCGAATTTCGCGGAGATCCTGAACGAACATACCGAGGAGTGGCGCCTGTGCGACGTGTGCTCACTACTGGCGAGTTTTCGGACACGAGTTGGACACGAGACCACCCAAAGTCAAAGGACCTAGCTGCTTTCGCGGCTAAGTCCTTGTTTTTTACTACCTAATTTTGGCTCCTCGACCTGGGCTCGAACCAGGGACCTACGGATTAACAGTCCGGCGCTCTACCAACTGAGCTATCGAGGAATTTCGCTTTTCAGTATAGCTCTATTTTTCTTGCGATGTCAAATGCCAATCTGAATGGACGCATGAAATGTGCGTGGCGCCAGTGGGTACAGGTAGGCGTGGTCGTACTGGTAGGGCGCTTCTTTCCAGGCTCGGCGGTTGGCCAGGTTGTCGATGCCTGCCCGCCACACCACGTTTTGCGACCCCAGCTTGTGCTTGTAGCGGGCGGCCAGGTCGATGCGGGTCCAGCCTGGGGTGGCGATGCTGTTGTCGGGCAGCACCATGCGCGATCCTTCGGTCGTCACAAAACCCAGCAACGCCAAGCCGGGCAGCGCCGCCACGTTGTAGGCGGCTTGGGCCTTCAGGCTGGATGCGGGCACGTTGGTGGGGCGTAGGCCGTTGAGCGTGGTGTCGGATGATCCGTCGCGGCGGGCTTGCAAGGCCATGGCGCTGGTGCGCAGGTTCCAGGCGCCCAGGCGCCAATCCAGTTCGGCTTCCAGGCCGCGGTGATGGGCTTCGCCGTCAAGCTGGCGGATGCAGCTGTCATTGGCGCTGCAACTGCCGATGTCGCGCCAAGCTGGGCGGTGGATGTCGAAGGCTGCAAGATGCCAGTCCAGCGTTGTGCCGCCGTGTTTGAAACCCGCCTCGACCTGTCGGCTTTTCAGCGCGGGCAAAGATTGGCCGGCGTTGGCGTACATGCCCCGATTGGGCACCACCTCGGACTCAATGCCCTGGCCCCAGCTCAGGTAGGCCATGTCTTGCGCATTGATGGCGTGGCTGAGCGCCAGCCAGGGCGTCGTGAAGCCTTGTTCGTATTGGGTGGCGCGTGAGCCGTTGGTGCGCACGCTTTCACGGTGCAGGCGGCTGTGGCGCAGGCCGGCCCACAAGCTCCATTGTGGGTTGAGCGTGATGTTGTCTTGCAGGTGCAGTTCAGTGCTGCGCTCGTCACGGTTGGTGTTTTGGTCGTACAGGCCGGGGTCGGCCGGCACCACGCTCAGGCCGTCGACGCTGCCCACGCCCACCAGGTTGTAGGCCTGCAAGTTGAAGCGGGCCTGGTAGCGCGTGGCCATCAAGCCGGCGTTGTACTGATGGCTCAAACCCAGCAGCTGGCTGCGGCCGTTGACGGACAGGTCTAACGCGTCACTGGTGCGGCGCTCACCTTCACTTCTGAAGTCCCAGATCGAGAATTTGCCGTCGCTGCTGTAGCGGTCGCAGGGTGCGCAGTCGTAGCTCACCGGGTCAAACAGGCCGTAGGGAAACGCAATGCGGTCATCGGTGTCCAGCCGCTGGCGCATGCCGTGCACCACCAGGTTGGTGTCGGCGTTCAGCGCTTGCGTGAAGCGCAGCGAAGCGGTGCGACCGGCCATCACCACCGGCAAGCTCCAGGGCTGGTTGTTGAGGTTCAGTCGCGGGTCCACGGTTTTTGCGTCGGGCAGTTGCGAGCCCAAGAGGCTGAATCCCGGCGTGCTGGGCTCGCTCTGGCGGCTGACTTCAAATTCGGCTTCCAGCAAGCTGCCGGGCGCCAGGCGGGCGTCAAACGCCCCCGCCAGCAGGCTGCGCTCGCCGCGGCTGTTGCGGGTTAGCGGATCAAGGTGCTCGTAGCCGGCGTTGACACGCCAGCCGAACGCGCCGTCCACGCCCGCGCGGTCACCGATATCCAGCGCTGCGCCCACGCTGCCGGGCTGGGTCCAGTCGAGCATGATGCTGTGCACGGGGCCCGTGGGCCGCTTGACGACCAGGTTGACCAGGCCACCGGGCGCACTGGTGCCGGCCTGCAAACCGCTGGTGCCCTTGAGGATTTCAAGCGCTTGCTTGTTGCCCTGCGCGATGGCGGTTTCGGCGTTGATTGGCAGGCCATCGCGGCGGTAGTTGAAGCGGTTGTCGAGCGTGAAGCCCCGCACCGCCAACTGGCCCCAGTAACCGGGCGCGTTGTAGGCATCGGTGGCGCCGGCGTCGAGCCGGGTCAGATCGCCAATGCCACTGACGCCCGCATCCACCAGCTGGCTGTTGGTGATGACGGTGGCCGAGAACGGCGCGCGGGACAGCGGCACGTCGCCAAAGCCGGCCAGGCTCACCGCGTTGGCGGCGTTGCGGCCGCTCACGGTGATGGATTGCGGCGCGGGCTCGTTGGCTTGTGGCGCCATGGTTTGGGCATGACTGGGCCATGCTGATAGCAGCAAAACGGCATAGGCGATTGCATGGCGGCGCGGCAAGCGCACAGGCGCGCGATCATCGTTGCCGGGCGATTTTTGGAAAATTGGATTGACCATCGTGCTGCCTTCAAGTGCGGCGCAGGTGGGCTAAGCACTGGACGACGCGCACAGGCTGGCTGTGCACCGATTCAGGCCGCTTCCCGTACGCGAGGATTACCTCGATCAGGTTCAAAGGGACTTTCTCAGTCGCACCACCAACGCGGCGCAACACCCCTAGCGAATGCCGCCGGCCCCGAAAAAAGGCTGACAACGGACTGGATTATGTCTGACGTTTTTTTGATTCTTGAGACGGGCAAGCAATTCACCCGAAGCCAAGAAGCTTGCGCGACGTCTGCACTGGTGGCCTCATCGCTGGCCGCACACCCTGCAAGTTATCAGTCGCGCCCAGGCGTGCCCACGCCCAGCAACTGATGCAGGCGTGGGCTGGTGGTGGTGTATTGCAGCAGCACTGGGTGCCCTGGCCGCAGGTGCGCGGCGGCCGCAAAAGCCGCCAACGTGGCCTCATGAAATCCCGACAGGATGAGTTTCTTTTTGCCCGGGTAACTGACCACGTCGCCGGCGGCAAAAATGCCCGGCGTGCTGGTCTCGAACCGTGCGGTGTCCACGGCCAGTTGCCGGCGCTCCATGGCCAATCCCCATTGCGCGATAGGGCCGAGCTTGGGGCTCAGGCCCAAAAAAACCAGCAGGGCGTCTACCGGCAAGTGGCGGGTGACGCTGTCGTCGCCGATGATTTGCACGCCCGCCAGGCGGGGTTCAGCGTCGCTTGCTGCGCCTGGCAATTCATCGATGGCCAGTATCTGGCCCACTTCAAACTGCACGGCGCCGGCGTGCCGCAACGCTTGAAAACGGGCCAGCGCGCCGGACTCGGCCGTGAGCGTTTCGCGGCGGTGCAGCAAGGCGATGCCTGCAGGGCGGCCATGCGGTGAGTCAGCCAGTTGCAACGCGGCGTTGACAGCAGCGTCTTCACCGCCCACCACCAGCACCTGGCGGCCGGCCAGCACAGTGGCTTCGGGCACGCCGTAAAAAAGCTGCGTGCCGAGGTGGCGATCTACGCCCTCAACCTTCAGGGCGCGGGCCTCAAACGCGCCCACGCCGCCGGCGATGAAAATACAACGCGCCACAAAACGTGTGCCTTGCCGGGTTTCAAGGTCAAAGCGGCCGTCGGGGCGCGGCGCCAGTTGGCTCACGGTTTGTGCCAGGTGAAACTGCGGCGCAAACGGCGCCACTTGTTGCAGCAAGCGGTCAATCAACTCTCGGCCGGTGCACACCTGCACGGCCGGGATGTCGTAAATCGGCTTGTCGGCGTAAAGCTCTATGCACTGGCCGCCCGGCACCGGCAGTGAATCCACCATGTGGGCGCGGATGTCTTGCAGGCCCAGCTGAAACACCTGGAACAAACCCACCGGGCCGGCGCCGATGACCAGCGCGTCGCACTCGATCACGGCTTGGTGTCCACCCAGCTTGCCGCTCAGCGGATCAGTTCGGATAGCTTGTCCTTGCGGTCTTTCCAGTCATCGGCGTCGGGCAGCGCTGGCTTGCGCTTGGTGATGCTGGGCCAATTTTTGGCCAGGTCGGCGTTGAGCTTGATGAAGTGCAGTTGCTCGCTGGGCACGTCTTCTTCGGGCAGGATGGCGTTGACGGGGCATTCGGGGATGCAAACCGCGCAATCAATGCATTCATCGGGGTCGATGGTCAGAAAGTTGGGGCCTTCGCGGAAGCAATCGACCGGGCAAACATCGACGCAGTCGGTGTATTTGCAGCGGATGCACGATTCAGTGACGACGTGGGTCATGGGGGCTTGGCGCGGGGTTGGCGCAGTTTGGCGCAGTTTGGCGCGGTGAAAGAGATATTCAGCCCTGGCCACCGGCGCTGGGCGCGCTGGTGGCCAGGGCAATGTTTGATTTTAAGCGGTGGGGCCGGCCTGCCGGCCTTGATGCCGCTCAAGTGATGGGGTCTTGTCGGCCTTTGCCGCCGTCACCGCCCCGGCGCCAGCGCCCAGCGTGACGATGGCCGGCCTGCCGTCGTGGGGCGCGGCGGCGTCGGGCAGCGTGGCCACCGTGTGATCGGTGGCGCGCGCGTCGGGCCAACCGGCTCGCGACACCACGCACACGGGCGTGTCGCCCGCCCAGCCTGCGTCCAACAGCTTGCGCGACAGCGCGGGCAATTGGCGCCCGGCCATGTAAAACACCTCGGTATCAGCCGTGCGCGTGGCGCGCAGCGTGCCCAGGTGGGTCATGGCGGTGGTCAGGCTCACGCTGCGCCCGCCGCCCCGGCGTGTCAGCGGGCGCTGGGTGTGGGCAGCGGCGGCCAGCGCGGCGGTCACGCCCGGCACCACCTCGCAAGTGATGCCGTGGGCGCGCAAGGTGGCCAGCTCTTCTTCAAGCCGACCAAAGATGCTGGGGTCACCGCCTTTGAGCCGCACCACATGGGTGTTATCCATTGCAGCCTGCAACAACAAGGCGTTGATGGCGTCCTGGCCTGTGGCGTGGCCAAAACCGCGCTTTCCAACGTCAACCCAGCGGGCTTGCGGCGCCAAATCGCGCAGCGCCGGGTCGGTGAGGGCGTCAAAAAACACCACCTCGGCGTTGGCCAAACGGCTGGCGCCGCGCACGGTGATGAGATCGGCCGCGCCCGGGCCGGCGCCGATGAAAACGACGCGCGCAGGCGCTGTGCCAGACGTCATCAGCGTGCTGGATGCGAAGGGCAGCGTCATCAAGTTCCCTTCAAACGCTCAGGCCGGCGCCTTGACCAGCAGCGCACCGCTGGTGCGGTTGCTGGCGGGGTCAACCACGATCAGCGCGCCGCCCACGCGGTTGTCGAGGTAGGCCTCCACCGGCAGCGGCTGCTGCAACTCCACCACCACGCTGCCGATCTCATTGACGGTCAGATCAACGGCAGCGATGGGTTGCAGGTTGTGGATGTCGAGCTTGTGCTCGATGGCCGCCAGGCGGGCTTGCACCCAGCGGTTGCCGTGGCGCACCCAGTATTTGCGGCCCACGGTGGCGGGCTCGGTGTCCAGCCAGGCGAGAGTGGCGGCAAAGCGCTGCGTGGGGTGCAGGCTGCCGGGGCTGGCGATCCAGTCGCCGCGTGAGATGTCGAGCTGGCGATCCAGCACGATGCCGGCCGATTCACCGGCCACCGAGTTGGCCACCGTGCTGCCGGCGCGGCGCACCTCGGCCACCACGGCGGTTTCACCGCTGGGGAACACCTGCACGGCGTCACCCGCCTTGACGTTGCCGTGCGCAATGCGGCCCCAAAAAACGCGGGGCTGGTGGCCCGCACCGTCGCTGCCGTCACCCGCGTCGCGGGCCACGTACTGCACGGGTTGCAGCAGCGCGCCTTCGGTGCGCTCTTGGGTGGTGGGCAGGCGCTCCAGCAGTTGCAGCAGGCTGGGGCCGTCAAACCAATCGGTGGCGGCGCCGCCGGCCTGGGTGACGTTGTCGCCGCGCAGCGCGCTGACAGGGATGATGGCCGCCACCTCGGCGATGCCAGCCTCTTTGGCAAAGGCCAGCAGCGCGGTGCGCGTGGCTTCAAACGCAGCCTGCGGCTGATTCACCGCGTCGAGCTTGTTGACGGCAAAAACAATGCTGGGCACACGCAGCAAATGCGCCAGCAGCGCATGACGCCGGGTTTGCGGCAGCAGCACCAGCGGCTGGGCTTGCCAGTCGATCTTGGTGATGTCGACCAGCACCACGGCGGCGTCGCTGCCGGCAGCGGCGGTGACCATGTTGCGCGTGTACTGCTCATGGCCCGGCGCGTCGGCAATGATGAACTTGCGTTTGCGGGTGGCAAAGTAGCGGTAGGCCACGTCGATGGTGATGCCTTGCTCACGCTCGGCCTCCAGGCCGTCGGTGAGCAGCGACAGGTCCACCGGCGCGCCGGCGGCGCGTTTTTCCAGCGTGTCCAATTGATCCGCCAGGATGGCCTGGCTGTCAAACAGCAGGCGGCCGATCAGCGTGCTCTTGCCGTCGTCCACGCTGCCGGCGGTGAGGAAGCGCAAGGCGCGGTGGTCGGCGACTTCCAAGGTGTCGTGGGGGTCGGCCAAGGCCACGTCGGATTGCAAAACAACATTCATCTCATTTCTCCGTGGCACCGGCGCGCCACACTCGTCATGTGAATCGGCGCCACCCAGTGGGCGCCGCAGAACCGGCTTTGCCGGGCTGCTGGCGTCGCCCCCTGGGGGGAGGCGCCGCAGGCGCTTCGGGGGGGGGCCTAGAAATACCCTTCTTTCTTGCGGCGCTCCATCGAGGCCTCCGAGGTGCGGTCGTCCATGCGGGTGGCGCCGCGCTCGCTAACGGTCACTGTGAGCGTCTCGGCCACCACGTCCACCGCGTTTTGTGCATCACTCTCCACCGGGCAGGTGCAGGTCATGTCGCCCACGGTGCGGAATCGCACCGTGGCGGTTTCAACGGTTTCGCCGGCCTCGGGCGGTGTCACCTCGGTCAAGGGCACCAGCAAGCCCTTGCGGCGGATCACCTCGCGCTGGTGCGAGTAGTACAGGCCGGGCAAAGGGATGTTTTCGCGGGCGATGTAGAGCCACACGTCCAGCTCGGTCCAGTTGCTGATCGGGAACGCGCGGAAATGCTCACCCGGGCGGTGCCGCGTATTGAACAGCGTCCACAGCTCGGGCCGCTGCTCTTTGGGCAACCATTGGCCAAAGCTGTCGCGGTGGCTGAAGATGCGTTCCTTGGCGCGGGCTTTTTCTTCGTCGCGGCGGGCGCCACCAATCAGGCAGTCGTAGCGGTGTTCTTCAATCGATTCAAGCAGCGTCACCGTTTGATGGCCGTTGCGTGACTCCAGCGGGTGCGCCAGGCGAACGGTGCCGCGCTTGATCGAATCCTCGATGTGGCCCACCACCAGGCGCTCGCCCATTTCGGCCACGCGCTGGTCCCGAAAAGTGATCACCTCGGGGAAGTTGTGGCCGGTGTCCACATGCAGCAGCGGGAAGGGCAGCTTGCCTTTGAAGTCGTTGCCGGGGCCGGCGCTCGGCCGCTCCGAAGCCGGCCCGCTCCCCTCGGGGGACGATCCGGCACGCAGTGCCGGATCCAGGGGCAAGTTGATTCTTGTCTTGAACGCCTTCTCGGCCAGGCGCAGCACCACGCAAGAATCCTTGCCACCCGAAAACAGCAGCGCAGGGCGCTCGAAGGTGGCGGCCACTTCACGCAGGATGAAGATGGCTTCTTCTTCCAGCCAGTCGAGGTGGCGCTGGTCCAACTCGGGCAACAGGGTGTCGAGCAGGTGGTTCACATTCGCAGGGGCATTCATGCCGCAGATCCAATCATTGAAACTTGTCTTGTTTGAGTTGCAAGCCGCACTCTTTGGCGCCCGCATCTTGGCTTTGGCCGGCCTCTGGCGAGGCCTTGACTTCGGCGTTGCCGAAGTTAGCCGGCGCCGAAGTGATGGCGCTAACCGTCTCGCTGCGCAAGCCGGACGACGCGTTCGCGTCGGCGTCATGCGGCTTGACATGCAAGCCACATTCCTTGGCGCCGTCGCTTTCCCACCACCACCGACCCGACCTGAACTCTTCACCTACCGCAATGGCTCGCGTGCAGGGCGCGCAGCCAATGCTGGGCATGAACTGGTCATGCAGCGGGTTGTAGGGCACGTTGTTTTGCTGGATGTAGTGCCAGACATCGGCCCATGACCAATCGGCCAGCGGGTTGAGTTTGATGCGGCCGGCGTCGTCGTGGTCTAAAAACGGCACCTCGCCGCGCGCATTGCTTTGCTCGCGGCGCAGGCCCGTCACCCAGGCGCTGCGCGGCGCCAGCATTCTGGCGAGTGGTTCCATCTTGCGCACGCCGCAGCAGGCTTTGCGGAGATCCAGGCTCTTGAACATGGCGTCTTCGCCGTTGGCCTTGACAAAGTGCAGCACCGCCTCGGCTTGTGGCTTGAACACCTCCACCGCCACACCGTAGTGCTGGGTGATGGTCGAGATCAACGCAGTCGTCTCGGGGTGCAGCTTGCCGGTTTCCAGCGTGGCAATGGCAATAGGCAGCTGGTGGCGGGCGATCAGGTCGGTGACCACCATGTCTTCGGCGCCCAGACTGGTGGCTTGCACCACGGCGTCAGCGTGCTCGTTGGTGGCCGCTTGCAGCACCGCCAGTGCGTGGGCCACACGCTCGTCAAAACCCGGCGTGGCGCGGGCGTAAAGGGCTATGGCACTCATGGTCAGATCCCCTGGCCGGCAAACAAGCCGGCGTTGGCGCGGGCAGCGTCAATGCCCACTTCGCGTGACAGATCACGGGCAAAGGCTGGCAGCGGTTGCTGCGTGTCACCCTGGTAGTGGCCGGCAAAAAAGCCCAGCGCGCGTTCGGCCGCTTCAATGTTTTGGTCAGGGCGCAGCTGCACGGCATCGAACCCGGTGCGCGCCATCAGCGGCACCATGTCGACCAGCGCGTCGCCGGTGGCGCGCAGTTCGCCGGCAAATCGATAGCGCGCGCGCAGCAGCCGGGCCTGGGTGTAGGCGCGGCCGTCCACCCATTTTGGAAAGTGCAGTACCACCAGCGACAGGCGCGCCAAGTCGGCTGCCAGAACTTCGATGTCCAGCGTGTTGGGCACTGTCACACCCACGGCCACATCAACGGGCCAGTGGTCGCGTACGGCATGCCATTGCTCCAGCGTCAACAGCGTTTTGGCGCGCGCGGGTGGGTGGGGTTGTGGGCCGTCTTCACCCCCGGCAAGGCGCCAGAGGTCACGGTGGGAATCGATGAATTTCATGGGGCAAGGGCTTGGATGACTGGGTGACCAGCGATGTGCTGAAGTGCGCTGGGCGGGGCTCAGCGCTGCGCTGTGGCTTGGCGCTGCGCATCAGAGGCGGCCTTGAACACGGCCAAGCCAATGCGGCGCACGGTGTTGATGAACAGCTCGCCGGGTTTGCGCTGCTCACGGTAGGTGTCAATGATGGCTTCCAGCACGTCGGGCACTTCTTCGGCGGCAAACGACGGGCCGATCACCTTGCCGGCCTGTGAATCACCGCTGATGGTGCTGCCGTCTGAGCCACCCAGCGACACCTGGTACCACTCGCTGCCGTCTTTGTCGACGCCCAGGATGCCGATGTGGCCGCTGTGGTGGTGGCCGCAGCTGTTGATGCAGCCGCTGATGTGCAGATCAATGTCGCCGATGTCGTAGACCTCGTCCAGGTCGGCAAAGCGCTCGGTGATGGCGGCCGCCACGGGGATAGACCGGGCGTTGGCCAGCGCGCAAAAATCGCCGCCCGGGCAGTTGATCATGTCGGTGATCAGGCCGATGTTGGGTGTGGCAAAGCCTGCCGCGCGGGCCGCTTCAAACAGCGCGGGCAGCTCGCTGGATTTCACCCAGGGCAGCAACAGGTTTTGGTCGTGCGTGACGCGCAATTCACCGTGGCTGAACGTGGTGGCCAGCGCAGCGGCGGTGTCCATCTGGTCGGCGGTGGCGTCGCCCGGGGGCAGGGCCGCGCGCTTGAGCGACAGGGTCACGGCGCGGTAGCCCGGCACCTGGTGCGCATGCACGTTGCGCTGCAACCAGCGTTGGTAGGCCAAAGGCGCGTCGGCGGGCGTGGCCAGCTCGGGTGCCGGCACCACGCCGGCGGGGCGCACAAAGCTGGCGGCGATGCGGTCAAACTCGGCTTGCGGGATGAGTTGCACGCCGGCGCCCACGTCTTGTTCAAGAATGCGCTTGAACTCGGCCTCGACGGCGTCAAAGTACTTCTGCCCTTCGGACTTGACCAGGATTTTGATACGCGCCTTGTAGGCGTTATCACGCCGGCCGTAGCGGTTGTAGACACGCACGATGGCTTCGAGGTAACACAGGATTTGCGCCCAGGGCAAAAACTCGCGGATCACGCTGCCGATGATCGGCGTGCGGCCCATGCCACCGCCCACCAGCACCTTGAAGCCGATCTCGCCGGCGGCGTTTTTCAGCAAATGCAGGCCCACGTCATGCCAGCCGGTGGCGGCCCGGTCTTCCAGCGCGCCGGTGACGGCGATCTTGAATTTGCGTGGCAAAAACGCGAACTCGGGGTGCAGCGTGCTCCACTGGCGCATCACCTCGCAATACGGCCGCGGGTCTACCAGCTCATCGGCCGCCACGCCGGCCAGCGCGTCGCTGGTGATGTTGCGGATGCAGTTGCCGCTGGTCTGGATGCCGTGCATGTCGACAGTGGCCAGGCGGTCCATCACGTCGGCGGCCTGGGTCAGCGGGATCCAGTTGTATTGCAGGTTCTGGCGCGTGGTGAAGTGGCCGTAGTCACGGTCGTATTCACGCGCGATGCCCGCCAGCGTGTGCAGCTGGGCGCTGTTGAGCTCGCCGTAGGGCACGGCCACACGCAGCATGGGCGCGTGGCGCTGCACGTACCAGCCGTTTTGCAGGCGCAGCGCCTTGAAGTCGTCTTCGGGCAGGTTGCCCGACAGGTGGCGGTCAAGCTGGTCGCGAAACTGCGCGGCGCGGGCGCGCACGAACTGGCGGTCAAAGTCGGTGTAGGCGTACATCGTTGGGGGCTGGAAGTGCAGCGGTTTGTTGCGGTGAATTCAGTGAATGGGCGGCGCGGGTTGGCGGCCTGGTCGCTTGGCTATTGGATGACCTTGATGCCCGCCGTCACCAACGAGATGCACAACAGCGCGCGCACCAGGCGTTCGGGCATTGATTTTGTCAGCTGCGCGCCCAGCCAGATGCCGGGCAACGAGCCCAGCAGCAATGCGGCCAATAACGCCCAGTTGACATGGCCTAGCGATGCATGACCGATGCCGGCCACCAGCGTCAAGGGCACGGCGTGGGCAATGTCGGTGCCCACCAGCCGGTGCGCGGGCAAGCGTGGATACAGCAGCAAGATCAGCGTGGCGCCCACGGCACCCGCGCCGATGGAACTGAGCGATACCAGCACGCCCAGGATCACGCCCGAGGCCACCGTCAAACCGGCTTTGCGCCGCTCGGGCAACCAGCGTTCAAGTTTGATGCCCAGCGCGTGCCAGGCTTGTTTGTAGGCCACGGTCACGGCGGTCAGCAGCAGAGCAATGCCCAAAGAAAACGTCAGCGTGCTGGCCCAGCCCTTGGTTATGCCGGTGAAATGCATCAGCGTGATGGTGGCCAGCGCCGCCGGAATGCTGCCGGCCAGCATCAAACCAGCGATGCGGTAGTCCACATGGCCATGGCGGTGGTGGGCCCAGGCGCCGCCCGATTTGGTGGCCGCGGCAAACCACAAGTCGGTGCCAATGGCCACGGCTGGGTTCAGCTTGAATACGCTGATCAGCAGCGGCGTCATCAAGGAGCCACCGCCGACGCCCGTCATGCCGACGATGGCACCAATGCCAAAGCCGCTGAGCACCGCGATCCAGTCCACCATCCAATTCATGTTGTTGCCAATTCATGTTGCAGAGCAGCATGCCCTGACCGAGGCGCGACTGTAGCGGTGCTCCATATAAACAAGAACTACACATTAGTTGATTGCTAATGCTCTGTTGGAATAAGTGCGCACCAAGGCTTTGCTGGCGTTTTCTACAATCGGCGCATGAATCGACGTCAATCGTGCCGAAACCTCTTGGCTTTTTTTGCAGCAGCGGGCCTGGCCGGCTGTCAAACCCCGCCGGCACCGGCACCTGTCGCACCACCGTCTTTGCCCATCAAACCGCCCCGGCCACCGCGCATCGGCCTGGCGCTGGGCGGTGGCGCCGCGCGGGGTTTTGCCCACATCGGCGTGATCCAGGTGCTGGAAGAAGCCGGCATTCGGCCTGATCTGGTGGTGGGCACGTCAGCGGGCAGCTTGGTGGCCGCGCTTTACGCGGCGGGCCGCAGCGGCGCCGAGTTGGCGCGCGTGGCCTTGATGATGGACGAATCGGCGATCACCGATTGGTCGTTCCCGGGCCGGGGGCTGATCCGGGGTGAAGCACTGGCGCGTTATGTGCGCGAGCAAACCGGTGGCCGCACGATTGAGCAACTGTCCATGCCGCTGGGCATTGTGGCCACCGACCTGGACAACGGCGCGGGCGTGCTGTTTCAGCGCGGCGATGTTGGCGCGGCGGTGCGTGCGTCCAGCGCGGTGCCGGCGGTGTTTCAGCCGGTGCTGATTGCGGGCCGTGAGTACGTGGACGGCGGCCTGGTATCGCCCGTGCCGGTGCGCTTTGCCCGGCAGATGGGTGCCGATCTGGTGATCGCTGTCGATATTTCATCGCCGCCCGATGGCAACGCCACCGGTGACCCGTTCAAGATGCTGCTGCAAACCTTTGCCATCATGGGCAAGAGCATCAACCAGTTGGAGCTGAAGGATGCCGACATCGTCATCCGGCCCAGGCTGCTGGGCGTGAGCAGCGCCGATTTCACGGCGCGCAAGCGGGCGATCGAGTCAGGCCGCGAGGCGGCGCTGGCCGGCTTGGCCAACTTGCGTTTGCGGGTGTTGGCGGCCACGCGCTGAGGCGCTGAAGCTCCTGAGGCGCTGAAGCTCGTTAGCGAGCGGACATAAAAAAGCCCGACGTAAAAAAGCCCGACGTAAAAAAGCCCAGTAGCAAGCTACTGGGCTAAAGGTACCCTGAAATGAATTCGAAAGGTACCGAGGAGACAACCATTCACGCAAGCCGCAGTGCAAGCACCGCAACAAATGGGTCAGAGGCTGGTGCGCGGAATTTAGTTCCGCAGCGATTTCAGCCGGGCTGACCCGGCGTCATCAGGCAGCGCGCTTGACCGACTTGGTCGCGGCTTGGGTGGCCTTCGTGACCGAGCTGGTCACCGAGTTGAAGTTGGCTTCAGCCATTTCGGTGGCTTGCTTGGCCGCTTTTTGCACGCCTTCGTAGGCGTTGTTGGCGGCGGTGATGGCCGACTTCACCAGGGTCACGGCGTTTTCGCTGCCGGCAGGCGCGCTTTTCAGAGCGGCATCAACGGTCGAAGCAAAGCTCTTTTGCAGGTCAGCCAGCTGAACTTCAGCAGCCTTGGTGACTTCGCTGGTGGTGGCCGTGGCGATGTCATACAGGTGACGGCTGTAAGCAGCGGCTTTTTCGGCCGACGGTTGCAGCAGGCTGGTTTGCAGAGCGATCAGCTCTTGCGCGTCCTTGACGGTCAGGGCGGCCTGGGCGTTTTCTGCGGTCTCAGCCAAGGTGGCCTTGGCCACTTGCAGGTTCAGTTCGACCAGCTTTTCCACGCCTTCAAAAGCCTTGCTCGTCAGGCCGAACAGGGTTTCGAGGTTGGCCTTGCTGGCGGCGGCGAATTGGTCAGGGGTCATCATGTTCATGTGAAGCTCCGTTAAGTAAGTGGGATGTCGGTACTGCGGTGATCGGTCTGTTGCAGGGATGCTGCACTGCAACATGCAACGGAGTATAGGCAAAAAATGGGCGATTGCAAGTGTTTTTGTTGCGTTGCAGCAAACTAGTTGTAAAGCCTTGTGACTGGCTTGCACCGCTGGGCTTCAGGCCCTGATCGGCGGGCTGTGTGGCCGTGGTGTGGGCGGGGCAAACCAGCCGCTCGGCACAATGCGCCGCACCATGCAGGTCTTCAGCAACCACCGTTTTTCATTGGATTTGCCGCCGGGCCATCGCTTTCCCAGCACCAAATACCAGCGCTTGCGCGACGCGGTGGAGGCCGAGTGCAGCGGGCTGCGCCTGGCCGAGGCCGAGCCTGCCACCGAGGGTGAACTGGCGCTGGCGCACACGCCCAACTACATCAGCGCGGTCACCTGCGGCACGCTGTCGGCCGAGGCCCAGCGCGAGATCGGGTTCCCCTGGAGCGAGCGCATGGTGCTGCGCAGCCAGCGCTCGGTGGGCGCCACGATCGCCGCCGCGCGCGCCGCGCTGGCCGAGGGCGTGGCGCTGCACTTGGCCGGTGGCACGCACCACGCCAATGCCGACAAAGGCTCAGGCTATTGCGTGTTCAATGATGTGGCCGTGGCGGGCCGTTTGATGCAGGCCGAGCACCACCGCCTGGCAGCAGGCACCGAGCGGCGCTTGCTGCGCCTGTGGGTGATTGATCTGGACGTGCACCAGGGCAACGGCACGGCGGCGATTTTTCAGGATGACCCCACGGTGTTCACCTTGTCGCTGCACGGTGCCAAGAACTTTCCGTTTCGCAAGGTGGCCGGTGATCTGGATGTGGACTTGCCCGACGGTTGTACCGACGCGCCTTACCTTGAGGCGCTTGATGCCGCGCTTCACGCCGCCTGGGCCCGGCAAGTGGCGGCGGGTGGCGCGCCAGGGCTGGCGTTTTATCTGGCCGGCGCCGACGCCCACCAGGGCGATCGGCTGGGCCGCTTGAAGCTCAGCGATGCCGGCATGGCCGGACGCGACCAGCGGGTGTTCGAGTTTTTGCGCCAACGTGGCGTGCCGGTGGCCGTGCTGATGGCCGGGGGTTATGGCCACGACATCGGCACCACCGTGGCGGTGCACCTGCGCACGGTGCAGTTGGCGCGGCAGGCGTGGGAGCTGTGGCAAAGCACGTTGGCCCCCTGAACGCGTGGCACGCTCTGGCAAGGCCACGACAGCCCGGCCCATGATCCCCAAGCCCGACAGGCTCCCTAGAATGCGGCGCGCTGCCGCAGTGAGTGCCGCGCCAAAAGCCTCAAAAAGGAGACCATGAAACCGATCACCGCCCGGGTGGCTGCGGCTTTGTCCGCTTTGTTGATCGCCTTGTTGATGTTGGCGCCCAGCGCCGTGATGGCCGCCGCTGCTGTGGTTTTGGCCGCGCGGCCCGCACTGGCCGGCATGCCGCTGGACTTTGTGCTCTTCGCGCTGGTGCTGCTCGGCGTGGCGATGTTCCATCACCACACGCTCAAGGTGGCCGTGCTGGGTGCCGCGGTGATCACGGGTTATCAACTGCTGGCCACGGGTTTCAAAACCGGCGCGGGCTTGGCCGGTTTGCTGGGCCATTTGGGCCATGAATGGGTCACGCTGGCCAACTTGCTGGGCTTGCTGCTGGGTTTTGCCTTGCTGGCCGACCATTTTGAAAAGAGCCGGTTGCCTGAGTTATTGCCCCACTGGCTGCCCGATGACTGGAAGGGCGGCTTTGTGCTGCTGATCGGCGTGTTCGTGATGTCGGCTTTTTTAGACAACATTGCCGCCGCCATGATTGGCGGCACCATGGCCGCCGTGCTGTTCAAGCGCCGGGTTCACATCGGCTATCTGGCGGCCATCGTGGCCGCGTCCAACGCCGGTGGCGCGGGCAGCGTGGTGGGCGACACGACCACCACCATGATGTGGATTGCCGGCGCCAGCCCGATGTGGGTGCTGGAGGCCTACGTGGGGGGCTTTGTGGCGCTGATGTTTTTTGGCGTGGTGGCGGCCAAGCAGCAACACGCCTACCAGCCCATCCAGAAGGACGACACCCCGGGCGTGCAGGCTGAGGCCGGGCGCTTGTGGGTGTCGGCGCAGATCCTGCTGTCGGCGATTGGCGCCAACCTGTGGTTCAACCTGCGGGACCCGGCCGTGCTGGATCAGTTTCCGGTGATTGGCGCCGCCGTGCTGGCCGCGCTGCTGGCCACCGCGCCATTGCGCGCCCCCACCTGGAGCCTGCTGCCGGGTGCCTTCAAGGGCAGCGTGTTTTTGCTCAGCCTGGTGTGGTGCGCGTCGCTCATGCCGGTGGATCAACTGCCCGCGCCGTCGTGGCCCTCCACGCTCGGCCTGGGGTTTGTGTCAGCGGTGTTCGACAACATCCCGCTCACGGCGCTGGCCATTCGGCAAGACGGTTTTGACTGGGGCTTTTTGGCCTACGCGGTAGGCTTTGGGGGCTCGATGATCTGGTTTGGCTCGTCGGCCGGCGTGGCCCTGGCCGGCATGTACCCCGAGGCGCGCTCGGTGACGGCCTGGCTGAAGGGCGGCTGGCACGTGGCGGTGGCTTACGTGCTGGGCTTTTTTGTGATGTTGGCCCTGGTGGGCTGGCACGGCCACCCGATCAAGCAAGGCACAGTGGCCACCCCCGAGCAGGCCAGGACGGCGCCTGCGGCCGTCGCTTTTGGAGCGAAACAATGACTTCCGCAATGATCCCCATCAATTCCCGCGCCCGCGTGTTGGTGTCCATCCCGATGTTTGCCGAGGTGCTGGCCTTGCTGGCCCAGCACTTTGACGTCGACGCACCTTGTGGCACCGACCTGGCCATTGACTGGACGCCCGGGGCCCTGGCCACGCGGCTGCAAGGCTGTGTCGGCGTGCTGGTGGCCGGCGCGCCGCCCATCAACGCCGCGCTGCTGGCTGCTTGCCCCGATCTGCGCGCCGTGTGCAGCATGGCCGTGGGCTACAACAACATTGACGTGCCGGCCTGCACCTCGCACGGCGTGTTGGTCAGCAACGCACCCGACGTGCTGACGGAGACCACCGCCGATTTTGGCTTTGCGCTGATGATGGCCACCGCGCGCCGCATCACCGAGAGCGAGCACTTCTTGCGAGCCGGCAAGTGGACGCATTGGTCCTACGACCTGTTTGCCGGCGCCGACGTGCACGGCGCCACGCTGGGCGTGCTGGGCATGGGCCGCATTGGTTCGGCCATCGCCCGGCGCGGCGCGCTGGGCTTTGGCATGCCGGTGATCTACCACAACCGCAGCCGGCTGGATGCCGCCCAAGAACTGCAACTCGGCGCGCGCTGGGTGAGCAAGCATGACTTGCTGCGCCAGAGCGACCACCTGGTGATCGTGGTGCCCTATAGCGCCGCGTCGCACCACCTGGTGGGCGCCGCCGAGTTGGCGCTGATGAAGCCCAGTGCCACGCTGACCAACATCGCGCGTGGCGGCGTGGTGGACGACGCCGCGCTGGCTAACGCGCTTCGTGAGCGGCAAATTGCCGCTGCCGGGTTGGACGTTTTTGAAGGCGAGCCCGCTATTCACCCCGACCTGCTGAGCGTGCCCAACGTGGTGCTCACGCCGCACATTGCCAGCGCCAGCCTGCGCACCCGGCGGGCGATGGCCGATCTGGCGGCCAACAACTTGGTGGCCGCGCTGGGCCAGGGCCCCAACGCCGGCCGCCCGGCCACGGCGCTGAACCCCGAGGTCTTGACCCGGCCCGCCTGATCAGCGCCCGGCCGGCGCCTGGCGCCAGAGCCAGGCCGCCGTGCCCAGCAGCAAGACGGTGGCCAGCGCCGAGGTGATCTCGATGGCGCCCATGCCACCCGCCCCGCCCCATTGCACGCCGGACAGCGCCCGCACGCACAGCGGCCCCAGCATCTGGCCCAGCGCAAACGCCGCCGTCAAACGGCCCAGCAAGGGCGCCGGTTGCAAGGGCGCCATGGCGCGGGCCTGCTGCATGGCAATCACCGTGGCCAGCAAAAAAGTGCCGCCCACCAGCAAGGCCGCCAAGGCGATGGCCCAGGCCGACCGGCTGAGCAGGGGCATGGCCACGCCCAGGCCCATCAAACCCTGGCAGATAGCCCAGGCGCGCAGCGGTGGCCAGCGGCCGATCCAGCGCAGCGTCAGCACCGTGGACAACATCGCGGCCAGGCCAAACACCGGCCATGCCAGGCCAAAACTGCGCGGGTCGTCCAGCAGCGCGCGCGCCATCGCCGGCAAAAATGTGGCCGGCAAGATGTAGCCAAAACCAAAACTGCCGTAGCAGATCACCATCGGCCAGCTCCCCGGCGGCAGCGGGTTGGGCGCGTGGGCGTTGGCTGGTCGGGCCGGCACCCCCAGGGCAGTTTGGGCAGGCAGGGCTGCACGCGTGCTTTGCGGGTTAGGTGGCCGGACCCGCCAAAGCAAACCCAGCACGGCCAAGCTCATCAGCAGAGCGGCCAGCGCAAATTGCAGCCACAACTGGCGGGCCGGCAGAGCACCTGCCAGCCAGGCCATCACGCCAGCCAAAATAATGCCCCCGCCCACGCCGGCAAACACCAGGCCGCCCAGCGCGCCCTGGCCACGCTGGGCCAGCAGCGAGAGGCTCCAGCTGCTGATACCTACCAGCGCCCAGGCGCTGCACAGGCCGGCGCCAAAGCGCAGCACATCCCAGGCCGGCAAGCCTTGCACCAGGCCGGTGGCGGCGGTGAGCGCGGCGATCAAGGGCAGGCACAGGCGCACCAGACGCAAGGGTTGGGTGGCCAGCCGGCCGGCCGTCATGGCCCCCACGAGATAACCCAGGTAGTTGGCGGCCGCCAGCTCGGCGCCACCGGCGGCGCTGATTTGCCCGTCCCGCATCATCAGCGGCAGCAGGGGCGTGAAGGCGAAGCGGCCAATGCCCATGGCCGCCGCCAAGGTCAGCGCGCCGGCCAGCACCACGGCCCAGGTGGCAGGAATCAATGGCGGTGAATTTGCCCGCAGCGGGGCGGGCATGGGAGTGGCGGCTGTCATGCCGGCACTGTGCCACGGCGCGTCGGCGGCTCATTGCAAGGCCCTGAAGCCTGTGCCTCGCCAATGCCCCGCGTCAGGCAGTTGACCCGTTTTGGCGCAGTGCCTGGCCGCCACAGTTGGGGGTTTTTCCTCTCGGTAATGCGACTTGTTCCCGCCACCATGCCGCTGGTCAGCGGCGCCTTGCGCCCGTCAACCGCCCCAAGGAGACAACAGTGAGCATCCGATTCAAGATCAACGGCAAGCCTTTTGAGGCCCAAGCCGAAGCCGACACCCCGCTGCTGTGGGTGATCCGTGACGAGATCGGCCTGACAGGCACCAAGTTTGGTTGCGGCGCGCAGTTGTGCGGCGCCTGCACGGTGCACCTGGACGGCCAGCCGGTGCGCTCGTGCGGCACGCCTTTGTCGGCGGTGGCGGGCAAATCGGTGAGCACGGTTGAGAGCTTGTCGCGCAACAACAGCCACCCGCTGCAAAAGGCCTGGATCGCCCATGACGTGCCACAGTGCGGCTACTGCCAAAGTGGCCAGCTGATGAGCGCGGCCGCCTTGCTGGCCAAAAACAAGAACCCCAGCGACGGCGACATCCATCAAGCCATGAGCGGCAACCTGTGCCGCTGCGGCACCTATGTGCGCGTGCACGCCGCCGTCAAAACTGCCGCCGCCGAGATGCGCGGCGCCAAGGGCTGAAGGAGCATCACATGACGCACATCGTTGATACCACCAAGATCGCCGGCACGCCGGTCTCGCGCCGCCGCTTCATGCAGGGCTCGGCCGCAGTCACCGGCGGCCTGATGGTGGGCACCAGCCTGCCCGTGGCCGGCCCGGCCCAAGCCGCGGGCACGCTGCACACGCCCAATGCCTGGGTGCACATTGCCGATGACAATACCATCACCCTGATTTCCGCGCGCTCAGAAATGGGGCAGGGCGTCTACACCTCCATGCCGATGCTGATTGCCGAGGAACTCAACGTCGACATCACCCGCATCAAGGTTGACATTGCGCCGCCCGGCGCGATTTATGCCAACGCCTTGCTGGGTGCGCAGATCACCGGGGGCTCAACTTCTGTGCGCGATGGCTGGGACAAGCTGCGCCTGGGCGGTGCCCAGGTGCGCGAAATGCTGATCAGTGCCGCCGCTCAAAAATGGA
>JAYWDK010000486.1:0-8543 GCA_043779845.1 Betaproteobacteria bacterium
GGTGACTGGATGCCGGAGGTAAAGAAGGAGATGACGGCCGCCTCAGGCCGGCTTCGGGTGACACGCAGGCATCCAGTTACCCGGTGGCCTTGGCCTCGCGCCTAACCAAGGCCGCCTGACGGGCGAGCATCAAAGCAGCCCGTCGCTACGACTGCAAAGAGCCGACAACAGCCTGCTGGTCATCGATCCGGTCTATAGCCACCCAAGCCCGGACACAGGTTCATGCCGATGCCCGCGCCAACACCTCACGCACGGCCGGCAGTTGGCGCCTGGACACAGTCAACACGTGGCCGTTGACCAGGCGCACGCCCCAGGTGTCGCCGGCCTCGCCGGGGGCGGCGCTTTCGCAGGCTACGCGCTCCAGCGCGCGCACGGCGCCCACGGCCACCACGGCATTGCGGTGCACGCGCAAGAAGCCGGGGCCCAAGCGCTGCTCCAGGTCAGTGAGCGATTCTTCAAGCAGCCACTCGCCGTGCGGGCTGACGAGGGTGACGTACTTCAGTTCGGCCTTGAGGTAGATGACCTCGGCCACCGGCACCCGGAAGACACGGCCCCGGTCCTGGGCCACCAACACGGGTTCGGCAGTCAGCGGCGGCGGCAAAACAGCGTCGCCCGGCGCGTCAAGCGCGCCGTCCTGGCCACCCGCGCCCACGGCACCCAGCACGCCCTTGGCTGCCGTGAGTGCCGCCGCCAGCCCGGGCAAGGCCAACGCCTCACGCTGCGCGCGCCGCTGCCGCAGGCGCTCGGCCACGCGTGACAAGCAGGCTTGCAGGCGCTCGCGTCGCACCGGTTTGGTGAGGTAGTCCACCGCGTCCAGCTCAAAGGCCCGCAGTGCGTGCTCGGTGTGGGCGGTGACAAACACCACGGCGGGCGGCCAGCTCATCTGGTTGAGTTTGTCAGCCAGTTGCAGGCCGTCGCGGCCGGGCAGCGCGATGTCCAGCAGCACCAGGTCGCAGCCCTCGTGGCCCAGCGCGGCCAGCGCCTCGCGCAGGCCGTTGGCGTCCCCCGCCTCGCCCACCACTTGCAGCGGCGGCTCGGTGATGGCTTGCAGCAGGCTGCGAAGGCGCAATCGGGCCAGCGGCTCGTCGTCGATGATCAACACGCGCAGCGGCGCGGGTGCAACCGCAGCCGCTGCGGGCGTGGCGGGTTCGGCTTGCGCGCTGCCCAAGCCGGGTTCAACGTGACCGGGCTCAACGCTCACAGCGGCACCTGGATGCGTGCCACAAAGCGCCCCCCTTCAACGGTGGTTTCGAGCGTGGCCGCCACGTCATGCAGCAGGCGCAGGCGCTCGTGCACATTGGCCAGCGCCATGCCGTTGCCCGGTAGGCCCGGGTCGTCGGGCAAGGAGTTGATGACCTCCAGCACCGCCATGCCACGCGCAACCCGGCTGCGCACGAGGATGTGACCGCCATCGGCGGCGGGCTCCACGCCGTGGCGCACGGCGTTTTCAACCAAAGGCTGCAATACCAGCGGCGGCAAGCGCGCCAGCGAGGCGGCCGTGTCCAGGTTCCAGGCCACTTGCAAGCGGTGGCCAAAGCGCACTTGCTCGATGGCCAGGTAGCGCTGCGCCAGCTCGATTTCTTCGTCCAGCGACACCGAAGCGTTGGTCTCGGCCAGGGCCGCGCGGAACAGCTCGGCCAGATCCTCCAGCACGCCCTCGGCCTTGGCTGGATCCACCTGCACCAAGGCCAGCGCGGTATTGAGCGCGTTGAACAAGAAGTGCGGCCGGATGCGCGACTGCAACTCGGCCAGCCGCGCGCTGGCCTCGGCTGGCCGCGCGGCCTGCTTGCGCAACGCCAGCCAGGCCCAGGTGGCGCCCGCCAGGCTGGCGCCACAGGCAGCGGCGGCAAACGCCGGCCACCGGCCCAGCGTGGCATTGCCCAGCAGCACGATCACGCCCCAGCCCACCAGCGCGGCGGCGGCGCCCAGCACCACCACCAAAGCCCTGGCTGCGGCCGCCGGCCAGTGTGGCAACACCGTGCGCAAGCTGCACACCAAAGACAACCACAACAGCGTGCCGGCCAAGGCCGCGCACGACAAAGCCACGGCGGTCAAGGCCCAGTCACGCCAGCCACTGGACACCGGCAGGGCCGCCAGCAATACCAACCACTGCACCGCCAGCAGCACGCGCAGCGATAGCGCTGGCCGGCACAGCTCAAAACGCGCCGCGCGTTGCAACTCGTCACGTTGCCTTTGCTCACCCAGCGGGTCAAAGCGGCTGGCGGCGTCGAGCCAGCGTGACCCGTCAAGGCGCTGCGCGGACTCCGGCCACAAACTGGCCGGCCGGGTGTCGGGTGCGGGTGCGGGTGCGGGTGCGGGTGCGGGTGCGGGTGCGGGTGCGGGTGCGGGTGCGGGTGCGGGTGGGGGGGATGGCGCGGCGCTTCGCCGATCCGCCGGCGCAGGCGCGTCCGCATCGCCACGTCGGCGCTTGGGCCCGTCGGAGTCGTCGTCTTTGGGTGGGCGGTGGTTCATGGCCAGGGAGTTTGCGGCGAGATAATACGGGGCATTTCAGGTGCCGCCCCCGCTTGTTGGCCACGGCCAAAGCCCGCCACCCCCACCTCCAGATGGTTGCCACGAGCAGCCCCAAAAAATGTCAAGCAGCCCCGCCGCCCAACCATCCAGCCAAGCCCCTGTTGAGCCCAGCACCCAAGCTGCCATCCACGCAGCCCCCCAAGCAGCCACCAACCTGGCCGTCAACTCGCTGGACAACAAATCCAAGGCCTGGTCGGCGTTGTTCTCCGAGCCCATGAGCGAGCTGGTCAAGCGCTACACCGCCAGTGTGGGTTTTGACCAGCGGCTGTGGCGGGCCGACATCCTGGGCAGCCTGGCGCACGCCAGCATGCTGGCGGCCCAGGGCATCATCGGCCAGCAAGATTTAGTCGACATCCAGCGTGGCCTGGGCCAGATCCACGCCGACATCGAGGCCGGCCGCTTTGAGTGGAAGCTCGAACTTGAAGACGTTCACCTGAACATCGAAGCCCGCCTGACGCAGCTGGTGGGCGACGCCGGCAAGCGTTTGCATACCGGCCGCTCACGCAATGACCAAGTGGCCACCGACGTGCGCTTGTGGCTGCGCGACGAGATCGACGCACTGGCCATTTTGTTGACCGAGCTGCAAAGCGCGCTGGTGGAGGTGGCCGCCGTCAACACCAACACCGTGATGCCGGGCTTCACCCACTTGCAAGTGGCGCAACCGGTGAGCTTTGCCCACCACTTGCTGGCCTACGTGGAGATGTTTTCACGCGATGCCGAGCGCCTGATGGATGTTCGCAAACGCTGCAACCGGTTGCCGCTTGGCGCCGCTGCGCTGGCCGGCACCAGCTACCCGCTGGACCGCGAAGCCGTGGCGCTGGCGCTGGGCTTTGATGGCGTGTGTGAAAACAGCCTGGACGCCGTGAGCGACCGTGATTTTGCGATCGAGTTTTTGTCGTTTGCCACCATCACCATGGTGCACGTGTCGCGCATGGCTGAAGAGCTGGTGCTGTGGATGAGCCAGAACTTCGGCTTCATCAACCTGGCCGACCGCTACTGCACCGGTAGCTCGATCATGCCGCAGAAGCGCAACCCCGACGTGGCCGAGCTGGCCCGCGGCAAGAGCGGGCGCGTGGTGGGCCATTTGATGGGCTTGATCACCTTGATGAAGGGCCAGCCCCTGGCCTACAACAAGGACAACCAGGAGGACAAAGAGCCGCTGTTTGACACCGTGGACACGCTGGCCGGCACGCTGCGCATCCTGGCCGAAATGGTGAGTGGCATCGTCGTCAAGCCCGCCGCCATGGAGGCCGCTGCGCGCCGGGGTTATGCCACCGCCACCGACCTGGCCGATTACCTGGTCAAACGTGGCTTGCCGTTCCGCGACGCGCACGAGGTGGTGGCCCACGCCGTCAAGCTGGGCCTGCAACACGGGCTGGATCTGGCCGAGCTGCCGCTGGCCGAGTTGCAAGCCCTGCACCCGCTGATTGGCGACGACGCGCCTGGCGTGCTGACCTTGCGGGGATCACTGGAAGCCCGCAACGTGCGCGGCGGTACGGCACCGGCCCAGGTGCTGGCGCAGGTGGCGCGGCACCGAGCGCGGTTGGGCTGAAGCCGGCCTGATGGTGGGGCGCACGCGCCCAGCCATCACTTGGGCCGGGGCGCTCGGATGGGCTTGCCGCGAGTGTCGGGTGGGTTCAGGCGCCCGGCACGCAAAGCCTTCACCGCCTGCATCACCGACCGCGCCACGTTGCGGGTTTCTTCTTGCACCGCCTCGTCCCGATCCAGCGCCTCGTGGCTGCTGAAGTAGGGCTCAAAGTAACCGATGTAGCGGTCCAGCCTGGCCAGCACGCCCGCGTCCAGCAAGCCCATCCAGTCCAGCCAGTCACACAGGTCACGGCGGTGGCCCTCCACACCGGCCACGTCGCCATGCACCACCACGCCGTAGGCGCGCCCGGCCAGGTGCTTGGGGTAGCTCCAGCCGGTTTTTTCGATCAGCTTGGCTTCGGTCAGCGTCTTGCCATGCGTGGTGGTGGGGTCGGGGTTGCCCCCGTCGGCGCACACCAGGCGGTCGATCATCAGCTTCAGTGGGCTGGGGGATTGGTACCAATAAGTCGGGGTCAGGATGATCACCGCGTGCGCAGCCACCCAGCGCTCGTAGATCTCGGCCATCCAGTCGTCGGCCTGGTTCAACGCGTGGTTCGGGTAACAACTGCAAGGCCAGTGGCACAGCGGCATGGCACTCGACACACAGCCCTTGCAGGGGTGGATCGCGCGGCCGTATTCCGATGTCACCAGGCTCAGATCCAGCACGTCGGCCGCGGCGCCCAGGCCCGTCACTACGTGCTGCGCGATCTGGGTCAGGCGCCAGGTTTTGGACATCTCGCCAGGGCAGGTGCCGTCATTGCGCGCACTGCCGCAAATGAGCAAAACGCGGGTGGGCGCGTTGCCGTCCAGCCAGCCCCGTTGGGCGTCCAGCAGGCGCTGGCGGGTGTGTAGCCACTGGGTTGAAATCGGGTAGGTGGGATCGGCAAAATCGGCCCCCGCCGGCTGGGTGACCGGTGCCTTGCGCCCCTCTTGCAGCGCCGCCCAGGCGATGTCCTCAAGCCGGCTGATGGCCGCTGACTCTGTGGCATAGGCCGGGTCAAAAAAGCGCAGCTGGTAGCGCTCGTGAAACTCGGCGCGGCTGAGTGGCGCGGGCGCCTGCCCCTTGCGGATTTGGGTCATTTTGACCTCCGATTCAGACACCGGTTCAGTGTGGCCGGGCCCGCACGGCGTGCTGTCGGACGACAGCGCAACATCGCGTCAGCCCGGGCCTTGTGGTGGCAATGCCGGGGCGGTTTGCGCGCCGCCGCCACCAGCCAGCATCGGCTCCAGCAGCCCGGACATCAGCGTGATCTGCTGCTGGGCCAAGGCCTCCAGCTCGGCCATTCTGGGTTCGTCGGCCAGTGCGTCACCCCGGCAGGCGGCGGCCAACCGAGCGGGCAATGTGGGTTCAGCCAGCGTCTGGGCCAGGCGCGCCATCAGCAGCAACTGTCGCTGTTGCCGTTGCTCTGCCGCGGCCTGCAGCGCCTGGGCGGCCAAGGCGCTCAAGACCAGCTGGGCATTGGCTTCACGCAGCAAGGCATTGTCGAGCTCGGGCATCCGGCCTGCAGTGGCCGGCGGGCCGGCAGACGGCGCCTCTGCGGCCAACAGGGGCCGGGCGCCGGGGTCAGTGCCCGTGATTTCAGCGTGGAAAACATAGCCGCCCGGCGCACCCTTCTTGGCTTGGTACATCGCGCTGTCGGCCAGGTGGATCAGCGTGGCAGCGTCAGTGCCATCGCTGGGGTAGACGCTGATGCCGATGCTGGCGGTCAGGCACAGGCTGCGCTCGCCAACAGCGGCCGGCGCGGCAAGCGCGGCCCGCAAGTTGTTGACGATGGCCACCACGTCGGCGCGCTGCGCCACATCGGTGACCAGAACGAGAAACTCGTCGCCGCCGTAACGGCCGCAGGTGTCCACCGCACGAACCGACGACGACAAGCGCAGCGCCACCAGTTGCAGCACCGCGTCGCCCACGATATGGCCCAGCTGGTCATTGATGGGCTTGAAGTTGTCCAGGTCCAGAAACAGCACGGCCAAGGAGGTGCCATGGCGCTCGGCCACGGCCATGGCCTGCGCCAGGCGATCCAGCAGCAATTGCCGGTTGGGCAAATGCGTGAGTGCGTCCAGCTCGGCCGAGCGCGACACCCGGCCCAGCGCCTGCAACGCGGCGTCGGCCACCTCCTGGCTGCGCACTGCCGCCAACATCAGCTGCTCGTTTGCATCGCGAAGTTGAGCCGACGGGTGCTCGCTCAGGCACTTGTCAGCCACCATCAGCGATTGCAGCATTCGGCTCAGCACAAGCCGCACCGACGCCAACTGGGCTTGCACCCGAGCTGGGTCGGTTGCGCCGTCTGGCGCAGCACCGTTGCCAGGATCGGGCGGGCCACTCACCGCAGATCAACCCCGCCAGACCCTTCAGACATGCGGCATTCAGTCATGCGATATCGCGCTGCCCGCTACTGGCGCTGCTGTCGGCGCTGCTGTCGGCGCTGCTGTGGGGCGCTGCTGTGGGCGCTGCGGTCGGCCCTGCGCCCGGGTCGGGCAGGTCGGCAAGTCGCTTTCGGGTGGGTCGGCCGCCCAGCAGGCCTTCCTGATCGGCCAGGATCTTGCCGATGACAATGCCCTGGCCATTGATGCTGAACTCACGCAACTCGTCAGAGTGGGCCATGCCGCGCACCTTGACCACGGCCATCACCCGGCGCAGCCGGCTGTCGACCTCGATGTAGCGCTGCACGATGATGGCGTCGGTCATGAAGGCCGCGCCGTAAGGGCTGAAGCGCAGGTCGGTGTACCGATCCTCCAGCTCCGAGGTCATCAGCACCGTGACGCCCACGCCCGCCAAGGCGTTGACCAGCCGCGCCAGCGACTCGCGGAAGTCGTCGCGGAAGGTGGGCGCCAGCGCCAGCTCAAAACCCGACAGCGAATCGATCACCACTCGCGTGGCGCCACTGCGGCCAATCTCGCGCAACAACAGGTACACGATCTCGTCGATCGACAAATCGGGCGCCCGGCTGTCGACCAGGCTGACCTGGCCACGGCTGATCAGGTCGGCCACCACGCGGTTGCGGGAATGGTTGGGGTTTTGCTCGAAGGCCAAGACGATGCCGGTCTCGCCGCAACGCGCGCCCTCGGCCAGAAACGCCGCCGCCAACACACTTTTGCCCGAGCCCGACGGGCCCGCCACCAGCAGCGAGTAACCACTTGGCAAGCCGCCGCCCAGCATCGCGTCCAGCCCCGGCACGCCCATCGTCAGCAACGCAGACGACGGCGCTGCGGCGCTGGCCACCCGCGCCGTTGCATCGGCCCGCGTGGGCGCAAAAACCTCGATGCCGGCCGAGCCCATGCGGAAGGTGTGCAGGCCGGGCGGCGTGGGCTGGCCGCGCATTTTCAGGATTTCCATCTTGCGCACCATGGAGTTGCGCTGCACGCTCTGGCGCATCCAGATCAGCCCGTCGGCCACGGTGAACACCGGGTTGGCATCGGTCTCGTTGAAGTACTCACCGATCAGGAAGGTGGTGGCCTGCCAGCTGGTCATCAGCATGCCAAGCTGCTGCACAAATTGCTGCAAGCGGTTGTGCTCGTTGCCCTCGGTGGCGCTGGCCAAAATCACTGAGCGGAACGAATCGACAAACACCAGCGCCGGCCCGTGCAAGGTGACCTCGTCAACGATGCGACGCAGCACACGATCCAGGTTGCCCGCCATGGCGTCTTCGGACAGATTGATGAACCGAATCGCGGTATTGAGCGCGTCGGCCTTGAAAAAATCGAACTGCTGCTGGTAGCGCAGCATCTTCAGGGGCGGCTCGCCCAGCACGGTGAAGTAGAGCGCCGGCCGCGCGGGCGTGGCCAGCGCAAACATGATCTGGTGCGCCAGCGTGGTTTTGCCGCAGCCGGGCTGGCCGGCGATGAGGTTGAACGAGAACTCGGGCAAACCACCCCCGAGCACGTCGTCCAGGCCGGGCACGCCTGTGGCCAAGCGGTTGATGGTGACTTTGGTACTCATGGCGAGGTGTCCTGCGCGGGGTTGCCGCTCAAAGAATTGACCCAAACGGTGCGCAGCAGTCGCTCGGTGAGCGACGACCCGACCAGGCTGGCCAGCAACTCGTAAAAGGTCTGTAAAAAGGCATTGGCGGCCAACTCAGCTTCAGTGCGGTGGCGCTTCGCGACAAGCTGCCGCAGGTCGGCCGGAACGACGGTTGTCAGGAACCCATCGGGCTTGACCAGCACCCAGGGATACGTGGCCCCCGTGACGTGCAGGCAACGCTGGTAAAGCGCCACCACGCCACGCTGCCCAAGAACCGGCGTCAGCGCGTCATCAATGCCGTGCCAGATCAGAACCAGCGAGTCGGCCACCTGAGCGGCCGAAGCCGCATGCGCCACCCGGATGACCAGAGGGTCGGGGGTGGCACGGCTCTCTGGATTGTTCATGTTCATCGGTGCAAAGTGTTTGTTGCGGGATAGCTCGTGGCAATCCCCTTAAATTTTGA
>JAYWDK010000487.1:0-8500 GCA_043779845.1 Betaproteobacteria bacterium
GGCGGCTATGGCCGCCAATAGCGCCAGGCCGGCCAGCGCCGACGTGGCAGGCTCGGGCACCGTGATCACCAACTGGCCGGCTTCGGCGTAGTTGTTGAAGGCGCCGGCCGGGTCAAAATCGACAAACGACAGGCCGTAGCCGGTGGCGCCCGAGAAGGCGCCCGTGCCACCAAGAATGGTGTAGTCGATGCTGAACTGGCCGCCGCTCAGCAAAATATTGGCGTTGGAGGTGCTGCCCGTGACATCACCGAACAAGGTGGATGCCAGGTCGGCCGCGTTGGTGAATTCAAAGCTGCCGCTCAGGGTTTGCCCCGCAGCGTCGAGCTGAAAGAACACCACCGATACCAGCGACAGCGGGGATGCTGCGGCCGGAAAGGTCGATTGATCGATGCTGCCAGACCAGGCGCCCTTGCCGGCTGCGGCATCGATCACCAACACATTGCCAGCGCCTTCATACGGCGCGAACAGCGTCACCGGGCTGGCGTGCGCCACAACGGGAAGCAAAAAGCAGGCGGCGGCAAGCAGCCTGCGGGCAGCGGACAGTGCGTGATTCATGAAGGGCTCTCCTGGCGGGGGTTGTGGTGACAGGGCTGCTTGACTTGGTCAACTACGCAGCGCGCTTGCGATTGGACGCAAAACTGGACGCAAAACCGGACGCAAAACCGGATGCAAACCCGAGCGCCGTGCGGGCTTGCATCCGCTGCGGGCCCTGCTGCGTAGAGACATCCTGTTGGCACATGCCATCAACCCAGGAGAGAAGCTCATGCAATCAAAATCCTTCCGCGCGGCCCCGCTGGCTGCTGCCGTTTTGCTGGCCTGTACCGGGCTCGCGCAAGCCTCCAGCCACCGCGAGGCCCCGTTCATCACCACCAGCCCCAAGGTGGATGGCAGTGACTTCTACATGTTCCGCAGCTACGAGCCTGGCCGCACCGACATGGTCACGATCATCGCCAACTACCAGCCGCTGCAAGACGCCTACGGCGGCCCCAACTACTTCGCGATGGACGCCAACGCGCTGTACGAGATCCACATCGACAACAACGGCGACGCCCGTGAAGACCTGACCTTCCAGTTCCGCTTCACCAACACGCTCAACAACGCCGGCAACGGCCAGACGCTCAACATCGCCGGCCAGCAGGTTTCGTCGCCGTTGGTGCTGGGCGGGCCTGTTAGCAGCGTCAAGGATGGCCACCTCAGCGTGGCCGAGCAGTACACCGTGACGGTGGTGCGCGGTGATCGCCGCGCCGGCATCGCCTCGGCCGTCACCAACGCCACGGGCGGCGCGGCCACGTTTGACAAGCCGGTCGACAACATCGGCGTCAAGAGCATCCCCGACTACGCCGGCTACGCCGCCAAGCACGTGTACAGCGTCAACATCCCCGGCTGCGGCACGCCGGCCAAGCTGTTTGTTGGCCAGCGGCAAGACGCCTTTGCGGTCAACCTGGGCACGATCTTCGACCTGGTCAATGCGCCCGTGAGCTTCATCACCAACCGCGCCAACATCGGCGCCGCGCCCAACACCATTGGCGACAAAAACGTCACCACGCTGGCACTGGAAGTGCACAAGGACTGCCTGAAGAGCGCCGCGAACGGCGACGACGTGATCGGTGGCTGGACGACGGCCAGCCTGCGCCAGTCGCGCCTGCTCAACCCCATGCCGCCATCGGGCCACCAAGTCAGCGAAAAGCCAGGCGGCGCCTGGGTGCAGGTGTCGCGCCTGGGCATGCCGCTGGTCAACGAGGTGGTCATCGGCCTGAAGGACAAGGACAAGTTCAACGCCAGCTCGCCCAAGAATGACGGCCAGTTCGCCACCTACGTGACGAACCCGACCTTGCCGCAAATCCTGGGCAACGTGCTGGGCGCGCCCGGTGCGGCACCCACCAACTTTCCACGCACTGATCTGGTGACGACCTTCCTCACCGGCATCCCCGGCGTCAACCAGCCGCGCAACGTGGTGGGCTCGGAGATGCTGCGCCTGAACACGTCCATCGCCCCGGTGCCGTTTGCGCAGCAGAACCGGCTGGGCATCGTCGGCAGCATCCGCGACGGCGGCACTGACTTTGCCGGGTTTCCGAATGGCCGCCGCCCGAAGGACGACGTGGTTGACGTGTCGCTGGTGGCCGTGATGGGCGGCCTGTGCATCGCCAACGGCACGACCAACGCTTTCGGCTTTGGCGCCGCCTGCAACCCGTCGGCCGTGCCCTTGGGTGCCACCTCGCTGGAGTTCCACGACGCCGTTGACCAGGCCGTGGTGCCCCTGCTGCCGGGCTTCCCGTACCTGAACACGCCGATCCCCGGCAGCAAGTAAGGAGAGCCGCATGAAAGCCATTCAATTCATGACCCTGCTGGCCCTCGCGGCCGGGTTGGCTGCGTGCGGGGGCGGCAATTCTGACGACGTGCCGCCCCCAGCGTCGAACGAGGTGCCGGCCAGTGCCACGGTGTCGCCGGCGTCCTACAGCGAGTTCGTGGGCTCGTTGGTCAAGACCGAAACCGGCCAACCCCTGGACGTGAACAATCTGGTGCCGCCCACCAGTGAGACCGCCCAGCCCGTGCCGGTGACCTGAGAGGGCTCCTAGGCCAACAACAGACGTCGTCCGCCCCCCCCGAGGGGGAATGAGTCAAGTGGCCAAGCAACATTGACTCATGGGCGCCAGCACCACGCCACCCGCCCGCAGGCCAGCCCTGCGCGGCGGCTGGACGTCGTCGCGCTGTTCGAACACGGCGCTGACAGTGGCGCCGATCTCGACAGGCTGCATGACGTCGCCCCGCCACTCAGGCCCGAACTGCCAGGTGTTGCAAGGGTTGCACCGCTGAACCCAATGCCCGCCTTCGCGCAGACCCGAGGCCGACAGGCGCCTAGGCCGGCGTGTTGAACGGATGCCATGAGGCCAGCACATGTGGGCAACGCCAGGCATTGCGCCCACGCAGGACGCACGCGCCATCAAACGCGCCTACGCCGTGCAGCTCAAGCGCACCCGGCCCGAGGGTGACGCCGACGCGTTTCCGCGGCTGCGGCAGGCTTATGTCGAGGCGCTGGCTTGAGCGGGCAGGGCTTTGCTTGTGGACGCGACGGGCGATGGCGATGGCGAAGGGCAGGGCGAAGGGCAGGGCGGGCATCCTCCGGTGCCCGGCAACGCCTGACCCGTCTCTGCTGCGGCTTTGTTGGCGGCGTCAACCCGGTCTGATGGCGCCGACGCCGACGCCGATGCCGATGCCGATGCCGATGCCGATGCCGACGCCTGCCCTCCCGCGCCGTCACCTGCTCTGCCACCCCGCCCGGAGCGAGCCAAGCCGCAAGACGAGGCCACGGCGGCCTTGCAGCCGCTGTTGGCCGGCGGCGCCACCCAGCGCGCGCCCGACGACCTGGGCACACGCTGGCAACAGCGCCGCTGGCAGGCGCCCGACGCCGCAGCGGCACTTGAAGCCGCCTTGTTGGCCGCCCGGTTGCAGGCCTTGACGGGCCCCCAAAACGAGGCGCCCCAGCCCCGCAGCGCGCAACGGGGCCACTGGATCAACACCATCTTGCGTACCGCCGGGCACTTGGCCTGGTGGCATCAACGGTGCGCGCCCACTGACACAACAGTTGACATAACTATCATTGGCGCGGATTCATGCTGTAAAGACCAGGTGATCTGCCGCCGCTGACCTCTGGCCAAGACTGAAGCCCGTACAGCGTGCCGGGCACCGAATCAGACGCCAAAAACGCCGTCGTCGAACGCGCGGTTGAAGGCCTTGGCGTCTTTGAATACTTGGTCCGCGCAAGCCTGTGAACAGGCGAGCAAGGCATCGCGCCACTTTTTGCGCTGGCCAAAGTGGATCAACTCGTCGGCGCACGCGGATCCGTCGCGGCCAGCGCTGCGCAGTTGCGCCCAGGCCAGCAAACGGCCCATGTCGCCCAATGTTTGCCCCAGATCTGCCACCGTGATGCCCGGTTGACTCAGGGCGATTTTGTCTTCGGTGGGCTGCAGGCCGCGCAGCACGAAAGGGCGCTCGTCCAGCAGCACCGGCTGCAGGAACGCCACGGCCACCGCTTGCACCCGGCGTTGCAGGTCGACCACGCGGTGCGCGTCGTCAGCCCATGGCGGCTGGTTGACCGTCAAGTGCGGCAGCAGTGACGAGGGCTGGGCCTGTTTCAGATCGAGCAAATAATTGCCGTCTGGCGAGCCTTTGCCGCTGACCAGGATGGTGTAGCGGTCCAGGCCCAGGCTGCCCGTGCCCGCCACCCGGCGCGCCAGGTCAAGCACCTGATAAAAACCGGGACGGGCCTGGCCTGCCGCAAAGCCCTGCATGAAATCGGTGACCAGCGCGCGCTGCGCCACCGACGCCGGCAAGGCGCGCCTGCCGTCGATGCGCAGCGAGCGCTTCTTGCCTTTGAGCGTGGTGCGCGCGTCCAGAAATACCCGGCGCTCCCGGGTTCGCAGCCCGTCCAGCAGTTGTCGTACCTGGCCTTGCGCCGTTTCACGCTCAACCCAGTAGGCCTTGCCAGCCGTCAGTGCCACGCAGTAAGCCTCAAGAAACGCCTGGCACAGGCCGCGGGCTGGGTCGGTGCCCAGCGACAGGCCGCTGGCGCAGACCCATACGCTGCTGAGCAAGCGCAACACATCCCAGGTGGCCGGGGCCAGGGCCGCTTCGTCAAAGTCGGTGATGTCAAAGTACACCAGCCGGTTGTCGCCTTTGTAGCTGCCGAAATTTTGCAGGTGGAGGTCGCCGCAAACCCAGGCGAGTGGTGCCGATTTCAGGCTGCCCAGCTGCGGCAGGCGGTCATAAAACAGGTGGCAGCTACCGCGCAAAAAGGCAAAGGGGTCGGCCCGCATCGCGCTGTATTTCAAGCCCAGGCGTTCGGGTTCACGGCCCAGGTTGAAGGCTTGGATTTGCCGTATGACATTCATCGTGAAATTCCTTTGGTGCTCTTTTGGGCGCTCCCGCGCACGGCTCGGGTGGGGCGGCGATGACGGGCCCGCGCATTGTGGTGGGGCGCCAGGTCAAATCCCTGCCTGGGTGGGGCGACGGTGACTTGATGCCCGTTTTGCGGCCGCCCGGCCGAACAAACTTCAGGCGCGCACCTGGCCTGCTGCCCACTGCGTGCCAGAAGCGATGCGGCAACCCGGCGGCCAGCGCTAGCGCGGCCTGGTACAGCAAGCGCGCCTCGTTGGGCCGCCCGAAGTTGGCTTTGAGCTTGCCCCAGGCGTTGAGCACGGCGCACTCAAGCCGGCGGTTGCCCAGCGAGCGTGCGTGCCCGCCGGCCTGGCCCAGCATGGCCCGGGCCTGGTCATACTGGCCGCTGCGGGCCAGCAGTTGCGACAGCTGTAGCGTTGCCTCGGCCTGGCAGCGCCGGTTGCCCGATTGCTGCGCCAGGGCCAGCGCGGCGGCCGCGTGCCGGTGCGAATCATTGGATCGTCCGCTGGCCTCGCTGGCTTTGGCCAGCACGATCTGCACCCGTGTCACTGACGCGCCCTGCCGGCTCGGCATGGCCACCAACAACTCGGCCAGCTCAAGGCCGGCCTTGAACGGGCCGTGCAGGCTGAGCGCCGCCCACGCGCCCTCCAGGGTGCTTGCGGCAGTGGGTGCGTCGGCAAGCACCACCGCGCGCCGGCAGGCCACCGCCAGGTTGTCCAGGTCGGCGCAGTCGCCACCGGCCGAGTCGTCCGGGTCGAGAGAGGCAAACCAGCGGGCGTGGCGTGCCTGCGCCGCGCGCATCGCGGCGTCACCGCTGCCGGCGAAGCGGCCCTCGGTGTGCAAGTGCTCGTGGGCATGGGCCTGCACGCTGACCAGCAGGTCGATCCGCATGCCGTCTCGCGCCCTCACGAAGGACTTGTCGACCAGCGCCTGCACGGCATCCACGGTCTGCGGTGCGTCGTCCCAGGCCGAAAGCGCGATGGTGATGCCGTCGACACTGCGCGCGCTGGCCAGATCGCAGAACCAGACGCCGCCCAGGAACTTGCCGAGCCAGCTGCGGCCGTAGCGCATCGCCAGACGGGTCTTGCCCGTGCCACCAACGCCGAGCACCAAGACGCGTCGTGCGCCGAACTGGATCTGGCGCGACAGCTCGGCCAGTGCGTCGGCACGGCCGACAAAGGCATCACCCTGCGGCGTGCAGGCTGTGCCGGATCTCCCGCACCGGCAACCACAGCTCGCCCTGGCGCACAACGCGGCGCGTGGGCAGTGAGTCGGCCCGGTCTCGGTTAACCTTGGTGCAAACGCCAGTGTCAGGGGGCTCGGCGTTGATCGAGACGAGTGGCGAGACGCCAGACACTTCTGCCTTATGCTTGGACTCCCCATCCTCCTGACTTCAAGGACACTCCAAGTGGCAAAGACGCTCGCACAAATTCAGGCCCAGATCGACAAGCTGAAAGTTCAAAGAGAGGCCCTGCTTGCCAAGGACATGGCCGGCGTCGTCGCAAAAATCAAATCGGCCATCGCCCACTACGGATTGACCGCCGAGGATCTGGGCTTGGGTGCCAAGCGCGTCCCGACCCCCGGTGCCAGGGTTGCCGTGCAGGCGCCGGCCGCCAAGGGCATAGTCCAGAAAAAGGCCGGGGCCGCAGCCAGCAAGCCGGCCGGCAAGAAGCCCGCAGGCGTGATCAAGTTCGGAGACGCTGCGGGCAACCAGTGGACCGGCAATGGCCAGCGGCCGGGTTGGTTCAAAGCGGCGCTGGCTGCCGGCAAGACCGCAGACGATTTGCGGGTCAAACCGGCGGCCTGAGATCGCGGCCACAAAACCCGCCTCGGTGGCGCAGCATCTCGGCGTGCCAGTCAACAAACCGGGCCATGACTGAGCAGCGCGCAGGCCTGCCCGTGCTCGCGTTCACCACGGCCACAGCGTTTGAGACCTGGCTTGCCCAGCAGCCCGCCGTTGCCCAGGGCTTGTGGCTCAAGCTCGCCAAGAAGAGCGCCGGCGTGGCTTGCGTCACCAAGCCGTTGGCCATAGCGGCGGCAAGTGCCATTCATGTTGTCAACACCCGCTGAGCACCCGCACCCCGTCGGATGAAACCGGTCCGCCGTCTCAGTGGCCCACCGCCACCGCGCATTCGCGTCGATTGGCATCAAGCCGTGGCCAGCGTCACGGCCATGCACCGCCAAGGCCGTCTCGACGAGGCCGAGCCCCTGTACCGCCAGTTGCTGCAGGCGCGCCCAGACGACGCCAACCTGACTCACTTCTACGGCGTGTTGCTCTACCAGCGGCAGCGCGTTGACGACGCACTGCAGCGGGTTCGGCAGTCGATCCAGCTCGACCCGAACGTGGCCGCCTGGCACAACAACCTCGGCAATATGTTGTTGGACCAGCAGTTGCCGGCTGAGGCCGAACAGGCCTACCAGCGTTGCCTGGCGCTGGCGCCCGACAACATTGAAGTGCGCAACAACCTCGGCTGCCTGTTGCGCCAGAACGGCCAGTTGCAGGCGGCCGAGGCCTTGCTGCGCGACGCCATCACGCGTGCACCTGATTACTGCGACGCCCACACCAACCTGGCGATGGTGCTGACGCTCCAGGGCCGCATTGACGAAGCGCTGAGTGTGGGTGCGCGCGCCATCGAGCTCAAGCCCGACAACCCACGATCGCGTCGTCAGCTGGGCGTGCTCTACGCCCAGCACGGCCAAGCGGACATGGCGGCGCAGGTGTTTGCCAGCTGGCTGGCGGCGTGCCCCGATGACCCGCAGGCGCAGCACCATCTGGCGGCGGTGACCGGCGAGCGCGTGCCCGAGCGGGCCTCCAACGCCTATGTGGTGGATGTGTTCGACAGCTTTGCGGCCAGCTTTGAGGCCAAGCTGGCCAACCTGGGCTACCGGGGGCCGGCCCTGTGCGCCGACATGGTGCGCCGCCGCCTGGGCCCACCCGACGGCCGTCTGGCCGTGCTGGACGCGGGCTGCGGCACAGGCCTGTGCGGCCCCTTGCTGCGGCCCTACGCGCACACGCTGACGGGGGTTGACCTGTCGGCCGGCATGCTGGACCGCGCACGCCCACGCGGCGCCTACGACCGGCTTGACCAAGGCGAGCTCGGTGCCTGGTTGTTGGGCCACGCTGCGGGAAACACGGCAGGCAACGCGGCGCGATTCGATCTGATCGTTTCGGCCGACACGCTGTGCTACTTTGGCGCGCTGCAACCGGTGCTGGCAGCCGCGCGCCAGGTTGTCCGGCCGGGCGGCTGGCTGGTGTTCACGGTCGAGGCGCAAGACGATACAACGCCCGAAGGTTATCGGCTGCTGCACCACGGCCGCTATGCCCACCACCGCGAGGCGGTTGAGCGCTGGTTGCACGGGCTGGGCTGGCAAGCCATCGAGCTGGAATCTGTAGTGCTGCGCCAGGAGGGTGGCCAGCCGGTACGGGGCTGGCTGGCCAGTGCCCAGGCGCCGGAGACTACAGAACCCGCAGAGACGCCGAGCGCGGCACGGCCCTGATCTCATGAGAAACAAACGCCGCGCCGCCAACGGCCAGAGGCCGTTGGCCTTCGCCAGGCACCGACAGTCCTCAGGACTGTCGGTGTCCGGGCTCAGCCCCAAGTGT
>JAYWDK010000488.1:0-2956 GCA_043779845.1 Betaproteobacteria bacterium
GGCTGGCTGCTGAGCTTGCCCTTGGCCAGCTCCAGCATGGCCAACGCCGGGTCGGCGATCTGAAACGCCTGGCCAATAGCGTCAAAAACGCCCCGGCCGTCGTCACTCACCAGCAGCTGCAGCTGCATTGGTGTTTGCCGCATCGACACCGTCACGCTGGTGCCGCCACTGTGCTCAACCGCGTTGTTCAGCAGCTCGGTGAAGGCGTGCTGGGCCATTTGCGCCACGCTGTCTGGCAGCTCAAAATGGGGCGCAAAGTCTTGACCCCATGGCAGGTCTTCCTGCAGGCCGGCCAGGGCATAGCGGCGCACAACCTGGCGCAGCAAGCCCGGCACAAAACGCGGGCGGCGCGTGCTGCCCTGCTTTTGCAACCATTGCGCGCCCACCAGCTGCCGCAGCAGTGACCCGGCCATCCGTCGGCTGACCCCAAGGCGCTGGCAGAGCTGCTCGGGCAGCGACTCCGGATACCGCAGCGCGGCTTCGGTGATCCAGGTGGTGAGCGCGATCAACTGGGGACGGGGCATGGCGCAAATCCTTCGGGTGGCGCATCGGCCACCAAGTTGCGTTGTCAGTGTCGACCGAATCCCCCCGTGCTTTAAGCGCAAGAAGCCGGGTTTTATGCCGCTTGTTTGTGGTCGACGCTTGGCTCTGCGGGGGTGGACACGCAGGCCCGGCCGATACAATCTTGCGCAGTTACAGGGCGGTTACAAGCGCCGCGCCGACCCTCACCGGCACCCACGCCAAATCGCCTTGCGTCGCCAGTTTTCAACTCTCAAGCAGGACACACCATGCCACTCGTCTCGATGCGCCAGCTGCTGGACCACGCCGCCGAAAACAACTACGGCATCCCGGCCTTCAACGTCAACAACCTGGAGCAAGTGCAGGCCGTGATGTCGGCCGCTGCCGAGGTCAATGCCCCCGTGATCCTGCAAGCCAGCGCCGGCGCCCGCAAATACGCGGGCGAGCACTTCATCAAGCACTTGATCCAGGCGGCGGTTGAATCCTGGCCCGACGTGCCACTGGTGATGCACCAGGACCACGGCCAAAGCGTGGCGGTCTGCCAAGGCGCGATGGACCTGGGCTTCAGCTCGGTGATGATGGACGGCTCTTTGGCCGCCGACGGCAAGACCATCGCCAGCTACGACTACAACGTTGACGTCACCCGCAGCGTGGTCGACATCGCGCACAAGCTGGGCATCACCGTTGAAGGCGAACTGGGCTGCCTGGGCTCGCTTGAGACCATGAAGGGCGACAAAGAAGACGGCCACGGCACCGACGCCACCATGACCCGCGAGCAACTGCTCACTGACCCCGAACAAGCGGCCGACTTCGTCAAGCGCACCCAGCTCGACGCGCTGGCCATTGCCATTGGCACCAGCCACGGCGCGTACAAGTTCACCCGCAAGCCCACCGGCGACATCCTGGCCATCGACCGCATCAAGGCCATCAACCGCCGCATCCCCAACACCCACCTGGTGATGCACGGCAGCTCCAGTGTGCCGCAGGACCTGCTGGCCGAGATCCGCAAGTACGGCGGCGACATGAAAGAGACCTACGGTGTGCCGGTCGAAGAGATCCAGGAAGCCATCAAGTACGGTGTGCGCAAGATCAACATCGACACCGACATCCGCTTGGCCATGACGGCCGCGATCCGCCGCTTCATGGCCGAGAACCCCAGCATGTTTGACCCGCGTGATTACCTCAAGCCCGCCCGCGAAGCCGCCAAGATGATCTGCAAGCAGCGCTATGTGCAGTTCGGTTGTGAAGGCCAAGGCAGCAAGATCAAGGCGCGCTCGCTCGTCAGCGTGGCCCAGGATTACGCCAGCGGCAAGCTCGCCCAAGTGGTGGCCTGAGCGCCACCAACCGCAGGCCACAGTGGCCCTCGCGCTGAATTGAAGGGGCCTGCGGGCCCCTTTTTATGGGGCACAGCAGGGCCTGCCCGCACCTTGGCGGCACGGCGCAGTCAGGGCCCTGCGGCGAGTGGGCAGCAGGTGGCTGGCTGGCGATGGCGAGCCCGGCGCGGGCTGCATGGCGGCACCGGCGAGTCCTGAGCTGCCGTGCTCAAAAGGCACAATCGGTGATCTTTTTCAGCCTGCACGGACATCCGCCATGAGCCCGACCGCCCTCTTCGAAACCAGCCTGCATTCCCTGCCCCTGATGGCGCGCGGCAAGGTGCGCGACAACTACGCCGTGGGCGATGACCGCATCCTGATGGTGGCCTCGGACCGCATCTCGGCGTTTGACGTGGTGATGGGTGAACCCATTCCCGGCAAGGGTGCGCTGCTGACGCAGATGGCGCTGTTTTGGTTCGAGAAGCTCAAACACGTGGTGCCCAATCACCTGACCGGCGACGCGCCAGAAAGCGTGGTGGCACCCGACGAACTGGCCCAGGTCAGCGGCCGCTCGATGTTGGTCAAGCGCCTCAAACCCTTGCCGGTTGAAGCCGTGGTGCGAGGTTACCTGGCGGGTTCGGGCTGGAAGGAATACCAACACAACGGGCAGGTCTGCGGCGTTGCCCTGCCGGCCGGCCTGAAAAACTCAAGTCGCTTGCCCGAGCCCATCTTCACGCCCGCCACCAAGGCCGACATGGGCGAGCACGACGAGAACATCTCGTTTGAACGCATGACCGAAATCATCGGCGCTGACCTGGCCAAGCGTGTTCGCGACATCGCCATCCAGCTGTACCGCGAGGCGGCAGCCTACGCCCTGACGCGCGGCATCATCATCGCCGACACCAAGTTCGAGTTCGGCCTCGACGCCGACGGAACGCTCACCTTGATGGATGAAATCCTGACCCCCGACTCGTCCCGGTTTTGGCCCCTGGCGTCGTACCAGGAGGGCACCAACCCACCCAGCTACGACAAGCAGTTTTTGCGGGACTGGTTGGAGGGGGTTCAGGTGAATGGCGCGCCCTGGAACAAACAGGCGCCGGCGCCGGTTATGCCGGGGGAGGTTG
>JAYWDK010000489.1:0-8496 GCA_043779845.1 Betaproteobacteria bacterium
CGCCGCTTTCCAGGCCAACCGGCGCGGCTATGAGGTGGGCATGAAGGTCAATGCCGAGGTGCTGGACGCGCAATCCAAGGTGTTCGAGTCGCGGCGCGATCTGTCGCGCGCCCGTTACGACGCCTGGCTCAGCTTTCTCAAGTTGAAGTCGTTTTCCGGGCAGTTGATCGATACGGATGTTGATCGGCTCGACGCCTTGTTGATCCTGGAGCCGCCCTCGCCCACGCGCGGGCGCAACCCACCACGCGGTGTGCAGCGATGAGCGCCCTGCCATTGCCGCGCGGCGACGACCCTGGCCCGCCGGATGACCGGGCCGCGGAGCCGATGCTGTCCATCGCGGCACCTGGCGCCGCACCCGTCATTGCAACCACCGTCGCACCCGCGGCCGGCTTGGTCGAGGCCGTCGAGACCTGGCGTGCGCGCCTGGCCGGCGCTGGCGTCGCCTGCCGCGCCGTGGCGCTGCACGCGGCTGACCCGCAGTTCCAGCTCGAGTTTCCGGCGTCCCTGCCTGACTTGACACAACGCTGGCACGCCATGCGCGGCCAGGGTCAAGCCGCTGGCGCGGCGCCGGTGGCCCAGGTCGCCAAGGTTGACGGCCAGCCGGGTGCCGACGTGCTGATAGTCACCCCGTTGCAACTGCCCGACGGGCAATTGGGCACGGTGGGCGTGGCCCTGGCCCCGCCGCACAGCGACCGCACCGTGCAACTGGTGCTGTTGGCGCTGGGCTGGTTGCAGTTGTCGCTGTCGGCGCCGCGTATGGCGCGCAGCCAGCGAGCTGCGCGCCTGTTGGATCTGCTGGGCCATGTGGCCTCACAACACCACGCACGCTCGGCGGCCCAGGAATGGATCAACCGCAGCGCCGCCTGGGCGCGCGAAGAATCGCCCGCGCCGGGGCTGCCCTTCAACCTGCTGCTGTTCCGGGTGCAGGGCCGGCAGCCACGCTGGTGGGTGGCCGCCGACACCTCCTGGGCCGAAAAAGCCTCACCCGCCATCCAGGCCGCCGCCGAAGTCGCCAGCCAGGCTTTGATGGAGCAGCAAGAGGTGCAGCAAGACCACGCCTGGGCGGCGCCCGTGCTGGACGATGGCGAGGTGGTGGCGGTGTTGGTGGCCAGCCTGGACTCCCCCGGCGCCACCGGCCTGACTGAGCCCATGACCGCCGTGCTGCGCACCAGCCTGGGTTTGGCCGAGCCTTTGCTGCGCCGCTGGCACGAGGCCGAGCGCCCGCTGTGGCGCCATGCGCTCGATCTTTGGCGCAGCGGCTGGCGCCACTTGCGTGAGCCCGGCCACCTGGCCTGGAAAGCCGGCGCCGCCGGGGCGGTGCTGGCCGGGAGTTTGCTGTTGTTGGTGCCGGTGCCTGACCGGGTGACGGCCAACACCGTGATCGAAGGCCGGCAGCGCTTGGTGATCACCGCGCCGTTTGATGGCTTCATCGCCCAGGTGCTGGTGCGCCCGGGGCAGCGCGTGGCCCAGGGCCAGGTGCTGGCCCGGCTGGACGACCGCGACCTGAAGCTGGAGCAAGGGCGCTATCGCAGTGAGCGTGAGCAGGCTGCCGGCCGCTTGCGCCAGGCCATGTCCGACCGCGAGGCCGCCGCCATGGCCCTGGCCCAGGCCGAGGTGCAGCAAGCCGAGGCGCAACTCGCGCTGATCGATGCCAAGCTGGCGCGCACCAGCCTAACAGCCACGATGGATGGCCTGGTCGTCAGCGGTGACTGGGTGCAGCAAATTGGCGGCCCGGTCGAAACCGGCAAGGAGATGTTCGAGATCGCCGCCGGAGAAGGTTTACGCGTGGTGCTGCATGTGCCCGACCGCGACATCGCCCGCATCCACCTGGGCCAGACCGGCGCGCTGCGGCTGACCGGCCGGCCGCAGGCGGTGCAAAGCTTCCGCATCAGCAACCTCACCGCCACCGCCAGCGTGCAGGACAACGTCAACGGCTTCCGGGTCGAGGCCGACTGGGTGGGCGGCGGCGTTGGCGACGGGCATGGCCAAGGCGATGGCGACCTGGCGGGCCTGAGCCCCGGCATGCAGGGCATCGCCAAGATCGAGGTGGGCCGCGCCAACCTGCTGACGGTGTGGACCCGCAGCTCCATCGACTGGCTGCGGCTCAAGCTGTGGTCATGGTGGTGGTAGGCCGGGCGCGATGCAGGCGATCTGGTCCGAGCACTGGCACGCAGTGCGTTTTTTGCAGCCCCGGCTGCGCCACGGCGTGCAGGCGCTGCACCGGCCCTTGCGGGGCCGCGACTGGGTGCTGCTGCTCGACCCGGTCACCCAGCGTTTTCACCGCATGTCACCGCAAGTCTGGGGCGTACTTCAGTTGCTCGACGGCCGGCGCACGCTGGACGACATCTGGGCCACGGCCTGCGCCATCCCTGCACGTGCCGGCGCGCAGGCCGCCCATGCCGCGATCTCGCAGACTGACTTGCTTCAATTGATGTCCAGCCTGCACGCCAATGATCTGCTGCAAAGCCAGGTCTCGCCCGATGCCAGCGAGGTGTTTGAGCGCTACCAGAAGCAATCAAAACTGCGCATCAAACAAAGCTGGCTCAACCCGCTCAACATCAAAATTCCGCTGCTGCACCCCGACGCCTGGTTTGAGCGCCATGCCGGCTTGGCGCGCCGCATCATGTCCTGGCCGGTGCTGCTGCTGTGGCTGGCCGTGGTCGTGCCAGCCGCCGCCCTGGCCTGGCAGCACTGGACGGCGCTGACGGAAAACCTGTCCGACCGCGTGCTGGCCGCCAGCAATGTGGCCTTGCTCTGGCTGACCTACCCACTGGTCAAGGCGGTGCACGAGTGGGCGCACGGCCTGGCGGTCAAGGCCTTTGGCGGCACGGTGCGCGAGATCGGGCTGATGTTCATGGTGTTCACGCCCGTGCCCTACGTGGACGCCACCTCGTCGTACCGCTTCCCGTCCAAATGGGCGCGTGCACTGGTGGCGGCCGCCGGCATCATGGCCGAACTGGTGTTGGGCGCCATCGCGCTGGTTGTCTGGCTGCTGGCCGAGCCGGGGCTGGTGACGGCGGTGGCCTTCAACGTGGTGCTGATTGCCGGCGTGTCCACCGTGCTGATCAACGGCAACCCGCTGATGCGCTACGACGGTTACTTCATCGCCTGTGACCTGCTGGAGGTGCCCAACATGGGCCAGCGCGCCAGCCAGTACTGCACTTACCTGCTTGATCGCTACGGCTTTGGCGCGCGCGATGCCCAGCCGCCGCTGCAAGTGCGGGGCGAGCGCGGCTTGCTGCTGGTCTACGGGCTGATCTCGCCGGTCTACCGCATCGTCATCACCTTCGGGCTGATCTGGTTTGTGGCGTCCGAGTACTTGTTTGTGGGCGCGATGATGGCGGTGATGGCGCTGTGGTCGGCGCTGGTGCAGCCGGTCTGGAAGAGCTGGCAGCACCTGCGCAGCGGTGCGTCCCTGGCCCGTCGGCGTGAGCCGGCCCTGCGCCGCAGCGCCGTGGCCGGGCTGTTGCTGGCCGGCTTCATTGGCCTGGTGCCGCTGCCGTTTCATTCAGTCCACCAGGCGGTGGTCTGGGTGCCCGATGAGGCCATCGTGCGGGCCCAATCCAGCGGGCAAGTGCTGCGCGCGCTGGTGCCCCCGGGCGCTGCGGTGGTGGCGGGCGACACCTTGCTGGTGCTGGAGAGCCCGGTCTTGAGCGCCGACGTGGGCGTGGCCGCCGCCGGCCTGGCGCAAGTGCAGGCGCAGCTGCGCCAGGCCGAGGTCAACGCGCCCGCCAAGGCCGTGGCCCTCCGTGGTGAGCTGGCCTCGCGCACGGCCAAACTGGTGGATGTGCAAACGCGCCTGGCTGGGCTTGACGTGCGCGCCGCCAGCGCCGGCCATTGGGTGCCCCGGGCCACCACCGAGCAGGCCGGGCGCTACGTCAAGCGGGGTGAGGTGCTGGGTTATGTGGTGGCCGGCGCGTCGCAGGTGGTGCGCACGGCGGTGCCGCAAGAAGACATGGACCTCATCCGCTCGGGACTGCACGGCGTGCAGGTGCGGTTGGCGCTGGCGCTGCGGGCGCCGGTCAACGCTCAGCTCAAGCGCCAGGTGCCAGGGGGTGACTTTGAGCTGGTGTCGTCCGCGCTGGGGACAGTGGGCGGCGGCGATATTGCGGTCGACCCCGCCAAGCCTGGCGGCACGCACACCCTGAAGCGGGTGTTTGACGTGGAGGTGGCGCTGGACCAGGCCTTGCCCGCCGCCGTTTTTGGCGACCGCGCCTACGTGCGCTTTGATCTGGGCACGGCGCCACTGGGCTGGCAGTGGTTCCTGCGCCTGCGGCAGTTGTTTTTGGCGCGGCTCAATGTCTGACCCCGCCATGTCTGACCCCGCCATGTCTGACCCCGGCCTGGCCCGCAACGTGGCCGGCGCCTTGTTTCGGCGCGCCGACACCCAGCGCGACGAGCGCGCCGCCGAGGCCCCCCGCCCGGTTGAAGACTTCATCCGCAATCTGGCCGGCTGGCTACCGCCCGCGCGCGAGTCGGCCCGCCGCATCCAGCGCCTGGCACAAGCCGTGCACGCCGTAGCGCTGCCGCTGCGCAGCCGGCCCGATGCCGACGTGGCCGCGCGCTTTCACCGCGAGGTGCAAGCACTGCGCACGGGCCGCACTGTCGCGCGTGATTTTGAGCACCTGCCCGCCGTGCTGGCCTGCGTGGCCGAGGCTTGCCGGCGCCAACTGGGCCTGTGGCCGCACCCGGTGCAGCTGGCCGGTGCCCGCGCACTGCTGGCGGGCCAGCTGGCCGAGATGCAAACCGGCGAAGGCAAAACCCTGGTGGCCGCCATCGCCGCCACCGCCATGGCCGGCTCGGGCGCCTCGGTGCACGTGATCAGCACCAACGACTACCTGGCCAGTCGCGACTGCGAGCAGATGTCGCCCGTATTCCGTTTTTTTGGCCTGAGCGGCGGCTGCGTGCAAGGCGGCATGCAAGACGGTGAGCGCCGCGCCGCCTATGCCCACCGCATCTGCTACGCCAGCGGCAAAGAGGTGGTGTTCGATTACCTGAAGGACCGGTTAGCCGGCCACGGCGTGGTGCCCGCACGGGTGGCACATTTGCAGCAGTTTGTCAGCCCCGGCACGCCACAACGCGGCTTGCCGCTGATCCCGGCGCTGCACTTTGCCATCGTCGACGAGGCCGACAGCGTGATGATCGACGAGGCCCGCACGCCGATGATCCTGTCGCGCGAGGCGCCGCCCGTGTTCGACGCGGCGCTGCTGGACTGGGCCATCGCCTCAGCGCGCGCCATGCAGGTGGGGCAGCATTTCCGCATCGGCGCAGCGCGCGACGTCGAGTTTTTGCCCGGCGCGCTGGCGCAGGCGCTGGCATTGCCAGCCAGCGTGGCCCCCACCTGGCAAACCGTGGCCTGGCGTGAGCACCTGCTGAGCCAGGCGCTGACGGCGCTGCACTTGTTTCACCGCGACCAGCACTACATCCTGAGCGAGGGCAAAGTGCAGATCGTCGATGAATCCACCGGCCGGGTGATGCCCGACCGCTCCTGGGAGCAAGGCCTGCACCAGCTCATCGAAACCAAAGAGCAAGTGGTGCTGAGCCGGGGCCGCGAGACCCTGGCGCGCATGACCTACCAGCGCTTCTTCCGCCGCTACTACCTGGTGTCCGGCCTCACCGGCACGGCGGCCGAGGCGGCACGCGAGCTGTGGTCGGTTTACCGGCTGCGGGTTAGCCGTATCCCACCTAACAGGGTATTGCAGCGGCGCCGGTTGCCCGATCTGTGCCTGCCCAGCGCCGCCGACAAATGGCAGGCCGTGGCCGACGCCGCCGGCACCGCCGCAGGGCGAGGCCAGCCGGTGCTCATAGGCACCCGCAGCGTGCAGGCATCCGAGCAGATTGCCGATGCATTGGCCCAGCGCGGGGTGCCGCACGTGGTGCTCAACGCCCGCCAGGATGCGACCGAGGCGCAGGTGGTGGCCCAGGCCGGCGAGGCCGGCCGCATCACGGTGGCCACCAACATGGCTGGCCGCGGCACCGACATCAAGCCCGACGCGGTGGCGCAGGCGGCCGGTGGCCTGCATGTCATCCTGACCGAATTCCATGAATCACCCCGGGTAGACCGGCAACTGTTTGGCCGCAGTGCGCGCCAGGGTGAGCCCGGCACGGTACAGGCCATCGTCAGCACCCAAGACCCGCTGTTTGAGCACCAAGCCCAGTGGTTGTGCCGCATGGCGCCGCGCAGCGCGCCGCTGCTGCGCTGGCTGGTGCAACAAGCCCAGGCGCGGGCCGAGGGCCGGGCCTACCGCATACGCTTGCAAACCTTGCAGCATGACCGCGAGCTTCATCGATTGATCGGCTTTGCAGGACGAGTGACATGACAACACCCCAGGCGCACGCAGCGCAAACACAGGCCACGCGGGCAGCAATGGCTGGATCAGTGGCCGAATTGGCCTTGTTGGCCCTGTTTGCCGCGTTGGCCGGCCCGGCGTCGGCCGCCGCGCCCACCGAATTTGATTGCCTCATCGAGCCCGCCCAGGTGGTGGAGGTGCGCAGCCCGGTGGTGGGCCTGCTGCAGCAAGTGCACGCGCGCCGTGGCCAGAGCATCCAGAAAGGCCAGGTGCTGGTGACCATCGAATCCAGCGTCGAGCAAAGTGCCGCCGCCACCGCCCGCTTTCGCGCGGGTGCCGAGGGCGCGCTGCAACAAGCCCGCCACAAGGTGGACGCCACCACTGAAAAATCACGCCGCATGGCCGAGCTGTACCTGGAAGAATTTGTCTCGGCCCAGGCCCGGGACGACGCCGCCGCCGAGGCCAAACAGGCCGCAGCCGAACTCAAAACGGCTACTGAAAACACCGAGCTGGCGCGTCTGGAGCACCGCCAGACCGTCGAGCAGCTCAACCGCCGGGTGTTGCGCAGCCCGTTCAACGGCGTGGTGGTCGACCAGTACCTCTACCCCGGCGCACTGGTGGATGGCGGCGACAGCAAAAAACCCATTCTCAAGATTGCCGAGACCCAGCCGCTGGCGGTGCAGGCCATCCTGCCGTTCCGTTATTTCCCGCAGGTCAAGGTGGGCGCCGCCGCCGTGGTGGTGCCTGAAAAACCCTTCACCCGTGAGATCCCCGCGCACATCGCCACCGTCGACCGGGTGGTTGATTCAGCCGCAGGCACCTTTGGCGTGGTGCTGCACCTGCCCAACGCCAATCAGGCGCTGCCCGGGGGCATCCGCTGCAAGCTGAGGATTCCGGGATTGCAGTGACGGTGCTGTGCGCTCAATCTTTTGTCACCCCGCCATGCGCTCAAGATTGGGAAAGCCGCAAAACCCGACCTGTTCGTGAAGCGGGCTTTTAACCGGCCGGGACTTGACGCTTAGAAGGAGTGACTTAAGTGCCAGTGCCTGACGCCAGCGGAAAGGCTTCTGGATGGTGGATGGACTCGACGGACAAATCAATGTCGAGTTGCGGGAGAAGAAGAACAGTCGGAACTGGCCGTCGCGAAGTGCGAGGTCAGGACGACTGGCTGGGCGGCACACCAATTTCGCAATGACCTACCCTGGCCCCGCCTTGCCTCCTACAGTCGGGGACGTCAGTTGAGCGGATATTTGCTCATCCCTGAATCGCGGAGTGAATCATGTCTAGGACGTCTTGGATTGCCAGCTACATCGCAGCCGCCTTGGTGGCGGGCGCGTCTGCAGGTGCGTCTTCAGCCACATTGGCGGACGAACAGCAGCGGCCAAGCCCAGGGCGGGCGGCGGCGTCGGGCATCGAGGCCAGGTCCAAGGTGTCACCCACCGTCGAGTCTGCAATGGACACGCGGCCAAGCGACATACGGCCCGACAACCGCCCGATTCCCCAGATTTCAATACCGCTGCGGCGAAACGCTAGACAGGCGACGACGGCACCGGCCGGCGCGGCGCCCGTGGACGACGGCGTGGCTCGATGCCTGGCGATGAAATCCCGAGCCGAACGGCGCGAGTGTTTGGTTCGACGGCCTGAGTAGGCCAATACAGCGCGGGACGAAACGCCCGGTTGGGCGCATCAGCAGGCCAGCAACGCCTGCCTGCGCGGCTTGCTGGTGATGAGCGCGCGGTCGGTGCTCAATGCCGCCAAGGGCAAAACCGACAGCCTAAGCCGATGGGCGCTGGCGGTGGCCGAGCGCCGCGGTTATTGGAAAGCGGTGGTGGCCATCGCGGCCAAAAACGCGCGCATGTGCTGGGCCGTGCTGGCCCGGGGCGAGTCGTTCAAGCTGCCAGTCTGAGGGGTTCAGCCATGAAAACAAAGATGGCCCCGATCGCCTACACCTTGCCACCGGCCGCAGCGCCGCCCCGAGCAACATAGTTTCTACCACCGTGTGATTGACCAGCGTTGATGGACAAAAGGTTGGACCTGCGTGGGGCGTGGCCGGTTATCTCAAGGAGGCTCTGGCGTGCTGGCAACAGTACCCCAACCTCGGCTAACGAATAGGCCCCCCACGCGCGTCTTTCATCAGGGTCTGCAGTCGGAGCGAATGACTGCTCGATGACCGTTTGTAGTTTCTCCAGTCCGCACCCTTTTGCCG
>JAYWDK010000490.1:0-20960 GCA_043779845.1 Betaproteobacteria bacterium
GTGCTGGGCCTGGCGCGCTGGACCATGCAATACCTGATGCGCCACCCCGGGGTGATCGACGAGCTCGCTGACCCCCGCCTGCGCGGTGAGCGCTTCAAGCCGGCCGAGTATCTGGCCGACCTGGAAGACCGCCACCTCGCCTGGGCCCGGGCCGGCGAGGACAACGAAGACGCGCTGCTCGACACGCTGCGCCACGCCCACCATGCCGAGGTGTTCCGCACGCTGGTGCGCGACGTTGAAGGCTTGCTGACGGTGGAGCAGGTGGCCGATGATCTGTCAGCGCTGGCCGACGCCACGCTCGATTGCACCTTGCGCTGGGCCTGGCCGCGGCTGCGCCAGCACCACCGCGAGACACCGCACTTTGCCGTCATCGCCTACGGCAAGCTGGGCGGCAAAGAGTTGGGCTACGGCAGTGATCTTGACCTGGTGTTTTTGTACGACGACGCCGACGAGCCCGACCCTGACCGCGCGCAAGAGGTTTACACGCACTTCGTGCGCAAGCTCATCACCTGGCTCACCTTGCGCACCGCCGCTGGCGAGCTGTTTGACATCGACACGGCGCTGCGGCCCAACGGCAACTCGGGCCTGCTGGTGACCTCAATCAACTCGTTCGAGCGCTACCAAGTGGGCCGGGGTGGCAACACCGCCTGGACCTGGGAGCACCAAGCCCTGACGCGCGCCCGTTTTTGCGCCGGCTCACCGGATCTGGCGGCCCGATTTGACGCCGTGCGCTGCCAGGTGCTGGCCGCCCCACGCGACGCCGCCGCGCTGCGCCGCGAGGTGATCGGGATGCGTGACAAGGTGCGTGCGTCGCGCCCCGTCAAGGCCGATTTGTTTGACGTCAAACACAGCCCCGGCGGCATGATGGACGCCGAGTTTGCGGTGCAAACCCTGGTGCTGAGCCACGCCACCCAACACCCCGGGCTGCTGGCCAACGTGGGCAACATTGCCTTGCTGCAACGCGCCGAGGCCGAGGGCCTGCTGCCCGCCGGCGTGGGCGAAGCCGCCGCCCAGGCCTACCGCGAGCTGCGCCGCGCCCAGCACAGCGCGCGGCTCGACGAGCGCAGCACCCAATTTGCGCCCGAGGCCCTGGCGCGCGAGCGCGACGCGGTGCTGGCGCTCTGGCACGCGGTGTTCGGCTGACCGCCGGTGCGGGTGTTGCCGGCGCGACCCACCCCGAACCCGCCCTGGCCCTGGCTGCTGCTCAGTGCCTTGGCGGCAGTCGGATCACTGGTGGCGCAAGGCCTGGACGCCAGCGCCCTGCGCTGGCAACCCGAGCTCGCCGCGCTGGAGCCCTGGCGTTGCGTCACCGCCGCCTGGGTTCATCTCAGCCGATTGCACCTGCTGGCCAACCTGGCGGGCACCGCACTGGTGGCCGCGCTGGGCGTGGCCAGCGGCTGCGGCAAACGCGCCACGCTGGCCTGGGCGCTGGCCTGGCCACTCACCCAACTGGGGCTGATGTTGCAGCCCATGCTGACCCGCTACGGTGGCTTGTCGGGGGTGTTGCACGCGGGCGTGGCAGTGGCCGCCTGGCAGCTGCTGCGTGAGCCACCCAGTGGACTGAACGGGCGGCCGCCCTTCATTGGCCATCGGCTTATCGGCGCCGCGCTGCTGCTGGGCTTGGGGGTCAAGATCGTGCTGGAGGCGCCCTGGCTAAGGCCGCTGCGCCAGGTGCCGGGATGGGACATCAACATCGCGCCGCTCGCCCATGCCACCGGCGCCGTGGCCGGCCTGCTTTGCGCCGTGCTGTGCAGTGAAATGTGGCGCCCGGCGCGCGGCCGGGTGTGCGCGGTAGCTGGGCAGTCTCGGCGTGACGCCCGGCGCCGGCCCTAGGAGCGTGTCGCCAGCGTGTCCGGCCGCGGGCGTCTGGCCGCTCTAGACTCCCGCCGATTCGCATCAACGCCCCCCCCTAAAAACCCTCGAGGAGACACCCATGATCAAGCTCTGCGGCTTCAGCGTTTCAAACTACTACAACAAGGTCAAGCTGGTCTTGTTGGAAAAGGGCATCCCGTTTGAAGAAGAACTGGTGATGACCGGCGCCACCGACGAAGCCGTGCTGGGCGCCACGCCGCTGGCCAAGGTGCCGTTCATCCGCACCGAACAAGGCGCACTTTGCGAAAGCCAGGTGATCGTGGACTACCTTGAGGCCGCCTACCCCGCCGTGCCGCTGCTGCCCAGCGATGCGTTTGCCGCTGCCAAGGTGCGCGAGCTGTGCACCTTCATCGACCTGCACCTGGAGCTGGTAGCGCGCGAGTTGTACGGGCAGGCCTTTTTTGGCGGCACCGTGAGCGACGCCACGCAGGCCCGGGTGCGCAAGCAGCTGGTCAAGAGCATCGCCGCCTTCAAGCGCCTGGCCAAGTTCGGCCCGTATATTGCAGGCGACACATTCACGCTGGCCGATTGCGCCGCCTGGGTGAGCCTGCCGGTGGTGGCCATGGCCAGCAAGTCGGTGCTGGGTGAAGACCTGCTGGCGGCCGCCGGCATCGACTGGAAAGCCTACGCCGCGCTGGTGGGCCAGCGCCCCAGCGCCGTGAAGGTGGCCGCCGACCGCAAGGCCGACCAAGCACGCCTGGCCGCCGCCGCAGCCGCCAAAACGGCCTGATCAGGCCGCTGCTTCAGCCGCTTTTTTGGCCGAGGCGGCGGCTATCTGCGCACCCACCTCTTTGCGGTAGCGGTTGAGCTCTTGCACGCTGGCAAAGCTGCGTTCCATCAGCAAGCTCATGTTGTGCAGGATGCGATCCACCACCTTGCTCTCCCACACGCCGTCGAACTGGATTTGTTGGTCCAGCCAGCGTTCCAGCCAGGCCGGATCGGGCAGCCGGCTCTGCACCGTGTCACGCGGATAAAGCGAGGCGTTGACGTGCAGGTTGGTGGGGTGCAGCGCCTGCGCCGTGCGCCGCGCGCTGGCCATCAACACGCCTACCTTGGCAAACGCCACGCGGGCCTCGTCGCCCGACTTGACCAACGCACGCTTCATGTAGCGCAGGTAGGCACCACCGTGGCGCGCCTCGTCGCGGGCCAGGGTTTCATAGATCTGCTGGATCACCGGCTCGGTATGCCATTCAGCGGCGCGGCGGTACCAGTGGTTGAGCCGGATCTCGCCGCAAAAATGCAGCATCAAGGTTTCGAGCGGTGGCGCCGGGTCAAACTCGAAACGCACAGCGTGCAACTCTTCTTCGGTGGGCACCAAATCAGGCCTGAAGCGCCGCAGGTATTCCATCAGCACCAGCGAATGTTTTTGTTCCTCAAAAAACCAGACGCTGATGAAACCTGAAAAATCGCTGTCGTCGCGGTTGTCACGCAAAAACATCTCGGTGGCCGGCAGCGCCGCCCACTCGGTGATGGCGTTCATCTTGATGGTGGTCGCCTGGTCGTCGGTCAAGCGCGACGCGTCGAACTTGTCCCAAGCAATGTCGGTGTCCATGTTCCAACGCACAGCTTCGAGCTGCTTGAAGAGTTCGGGGTAGAGCATTGCGGGCTTTCTAGAGACAGTTGCCAGATTCTAGGCGGCCACCATGTGCCGCCACGCCGGGCCGGCGCCGACGACAAGCGGGCAGTCGCCCCAGCGAGACCGCCCAGCCTGCGCTCGGCGCCCGCCGCCACCGGGCGGTTCGTCCGCCTGGCCCCAAAGACCCGGTTGACATCGTGGCAATGATAAACCAATGAAGTCAATACAATACCGTACAGTCGCGGTAAGACCATGTAGTTCACTTCGTGTTGAAGCCACCCCATCCCGTCATTTGTATCCACCGCCGATTGCCAACGCCATGTTCGAAAAACCGCTGAACGGGGAACCTTTTCACGCCATGCCCCTCCATGGGGACAGTAGCTTGCCGATAAGTTGGGCAAGTGGCGTTGGCGGGCTTGCTTCAAGGGCTGGCACGGGTGGCGCCAGAGTTTCTTATGCGCCGTGCAGCCGGTCGGCTTGCCGATCCGAACGCCTGAGGGCCGTCTCCTCCTCCCTCCCTCCCTTGTTGGCCCCAAGGCGCTGCACGGCGCTTTTTCTTGAACGCCACGCCTCTCGCCGGGCCGCCCCTGGGGCGAATTCCCAGTGGCGCAGCGCAAAGGCCGTCCGGTGAGCAGCGCCCGGCGCCCCCGCGTGGCCGTGGTGGGTTCAGGCATCTCCGGTTTGGCCGCCGCCTGGCACTTGCGCGAGCACGCCGAGGTGGTGCTATTCGAGGCCGACCACCACTTTGGTGGCCATGCCCACACCGTGGACCTCACGCTGGATGGCGTCACGCATGGCGTCGACACCGGCTTCCTGGTGTTCAATCACGCCACCTACCCCAACCTGGTGCGCCTGTTCAACGAGCTGCAGGTAAAAACCGCCACCTCGGAGATGTCATTTTCGGTGCAAGTGCCCGAAATATCACTTGAATGGAGCGGCAACAATCTCGACAGCGTATTCGCCCAGCGCCGCAACTTGCTCCGGCCGCGCTTCTTGAAAATGTTGAGCGATCTGGTGCGCTTCAACCGCCTGGCCACCGCTGTGGCCGAGCGCGGCGAGGACGCCGCCTTGCAGCAGCCCATCAACGACTGGCTGGACGAGCACCACTTTTCCAGCGCCTTCCGCGACTGGTATTTGCTGCCCATGCTGGGCTGCATCTGGAGCTGCCCCACCAATCAGATGCTGCGGTTCCCGGTGGCCACGATGATCCGGTTCTGCCACAACCACGGCCTGATGCGCGTCAGCAATCGGCCGCAATGGCACACCGTACAAGGGGGTTCGCGGGCCTACGTGCAAAAGATGCTGGCCGGCATTGCACAAACGCGCCTGAACACCCCCGTGCTGGCGGTGCGCCGCGTGCCAGTCGAATCCGCCAGCGCAGGCGTGTGGCTGGACACCAACCAAGGCAGTTACCGCTTTGACGAGGTGGTGCTGGCCGGCCACAGCGATCAAAGCCTGGCGCTGCTCGGCGCCCACGCCACGGCCAACGAGCGCGCCGTGCTGGGCGCCATCCCCTACCAACGCAACCGCGCCGTGCTGCACACCGATGCCAGCCTGCTGCCCCGGCGCCAAAAGGCCTGGGCCGCCTGGAACTACGTTCGTGCGCCAGCGGTGCTGCAGGAACCGTCGGCCGTGTGCCTGCACTACCTGATCAACCGCTTGCAACCGCTGCCTTGGTCAGCGCCCGTGATCGTGTCGCTCAACCCCACGCGGCAGCCGGCGCCCCACACCGTGCATGGCGAGTTCGACTACGCCCACCCGGTGTTTGACCTGGCGGCCATCCAGGCCCAAGCCCGGGTGCCGCAGTTGCAAGGGCAGTCCCATGTGTGGTTTGCCGGCGCGTGGACGCGCTACGGGTTTCATGAAGACGGCTTGCTGTCCGGCATGACTGCCGCCGATGCGATGCGCGCCCGCTGGGCAGCATCCTTTGGCGAATCGCTGGGTGGGGCGGCGGCGTGACCCCCCAACCAGTCCTGGCCAACGAGCCCACGCGGCCGCAGCCGCACAGCGCGCTGCTGGGCGTGGGCCAGGTGCGCCACCAGCGCTTGCGGCCCACCCCGCACGGCTTTGTTTACCCGACCTGGTTCTTGCTATTGCCGATGCGCACGCTGCGTGAGCGACCCAACAACTTGCTGCGACGCAACCGACGCGGCTGGGTCAGTTTTTTTGACGCGGACCATGGGGACGGCGGCCCGGATTGCCTGGCCTGGGTGGACGCGCTGCTGCAAAACCACGGCGTGCATGACGCCACCGGCGAGGTTTGGCTGCACACCTACCCGCGCCTGCTGGGTTTCCGGTTCAAGCCCGTGAGCTTTTGGTACTGCCACCGCGCCGACGGCTCGCTGGGCGCCATCGTGGCCGAGGTCAACAACACCTTTGGTGGCCGCCACAGCTACGTGCTGGCGGGGCCCAACGTGGCCTTCGGACACGAGATCAGCGCCCAGAAAGAGTTTCACGTGTCGCCGTTCTGCCAGGTGACGGGCAGCTACCGCTTCCGCTTCATGCGCACCGGGCTGCACACCGCTGACGGCGTTGGCCGCACGGTCGCCCGCATCGCCCACGACGACGCGCAAGGCCTGCTGCTGCTCACCAGCGTGAGCGGCGAGCTGGCGCCGCTCACGAGCGCGCGGCTGCGTCAGGCACTGTGGCGCATGCCCTTGCTAACGCTGGGTGTGATCGTGCGAATTCACTGGCAAGCGTTGCGGTTGATGGTCAAACAAGTGCCATTTTTCGGCAAAAACGGCACCCCGCCATCCCCCGCATCGCCCCCCAGCCATCGCAGCCAAAACCACGGGCACTCCTGACCATGCGCACCGCCACCACCCTGCCGCAACTGCACTTGCCTCGCTCGGCACCCCCCGCCGCCCGCGCCCTGTTTGCCGTGCTTCGACGCATGCGGATTGGCACGCTAGACGTGCAACTGCCCGACGGCGCGCAACTGCACTTTGGCGGGGGCGCGATCGGCGAGCCGCACGCCACGCTGCGCTTGCACAACTGGAAGCTGTGCGCCGCCGTGCTGCGCTCGGGCGACATCGGCTTTGCCGAAACCTTCATTGCCGGCGACTGGGCCACCAGCGACCCCGTGGCCTTGCTGTCGCTGTTCATCGCCAACCGCGAAGCGCTTGAGGCCGTGGTCTACGGCAGCTGGTGGGGCACCTTGCTCCAGCGCGCACGCCACCTGTTTCACCGCAATTCGCGCGCCGGCAGCAAACGCAACATCCACGCCCACTACGACCTGGGCAATGCGTTCTACACGATGTGGCTCGATGAATCCATGACGTATTCAAGCGCCTGGTTCAACGGCAACTTTCAGCAAGACACCCGCAGCGCGCAGCAAGCCAAGATGCGCCGCACCTTGACCGAATGCCAGGTGCGCCCCGGTGATCGGGTGCTCGAAATTGGCTGCGGTTGGGGCGGCTTGGCCGAGTGCGCCGCCAGCGAGTTTGGCGCACGGGTGACCGGCATCACCCTGTCATCCGAGCAGCTTGAGTTTGGCCAGGCCCGCCTGGCCAACGCGGGCTTGAGCGAGCAGGCCACGCTGCGCTTTCAGGACTACCGCGACATCGCCGATGGGCCGTACGACGCCATCGTCTCGATCGAGATGTTCGAGGCCGTGGGCCGCGAATACTGGGCGAGCTACTTCAAGACCTTGCACGACCAGCTCAAGCCCGGCGGGCGCGCCTGCGTGCAGGCTATCACCATCGACGACGCGCTGTTTGAGCGTTATGTGGCAGGCACCGATTTCATCCAGCAGTACATCTTTCCGGGCGGCTTGTTGCCTTGCCCAAAGGCATTTCGCGACGAGGCCACCAAGGCCGGTTTGATCGTCGAAAACGAATTGCGCTTTGGCGCCGACTACGCCGAAACCTTGCGCCGCTGGCGGCAGGATTTTCTGGCCCGCGACATCCAAGTGCGCAGCCTGGGTTTCGATGCGCGCTTCATGCGCACCTGGGAGTTTTATCTGGTCTATTGCGAGGCGGCGTTTGACTCGGGCAATACCGATGTCATGCAGTTCACGCTGCGCCGGCCGGGAGCCCAAGCCCAATGATGCGCAGGCGATTTTTGGGATTCTGCGGGCTGCTGGTCGGGCACGCGACGTGGTCGGCCGACACGCCGCCAGCATCAGCCGCGACGCCAACCCCGCCACCACCGGCAGAGCTGGCGGCCGATCTGCCGGGCGCGCGTTGGCGCGGCGCGGGTGCGATGCGCTTTTTTGGCCTGCACATCTACGATCTGCGGCTGTGGAGCGCCCAGCCCTTGGTGGGCGACGGCGCCGCCCAGGCGCTGGCGCTGGAACTGATCTACGCCCGCAAGCTGGACGGCGAAAAAATTGCCAGGCGATCCATCGACGAAATGCGCCGCATTGGCCCCTTTTCTGACGCACAGGCGACGCGCTGGTTGGCGGCCTTGATTCGCTTGCTGCCGGATGTGCAAGCCGGTGATCGGCTGACCGGGATGCAGCGCCCCGGCCAGGCCACGCGCTTTTACCTCAATGGCCAATTGCGGGGCGAAGTGGACGAGGCCGAATTTGCGCGCCTGTTTTTTGGCATCTGGCTGTCGCCCCGCAGCTCCGAACCCAAGCTGCGCGAGCAACTGTTGAGCGGCGCGCCGTGAGCCTGCACAGCACCATGCCGCGTGCCGCATCGGCCCTGGCGCCCAGACAAATCAGCCGCTTGGAGGGCCTTCGCTACGGCGCGCTCGGTATGCCGCTGGCCTTTGCCGCCTTGCCGCTTTACGTGCTGCTGCCCAACCACTACGCGGCAAAGCTGGGGGTGCCGCTGGCGGGCTTGGGCCTGGTGCTGCTGGGCACCCGAGCCCTGGACGCGCTGGTGGACCCGGCTTTGGGCCGCCTGGCCGACCGCGTGCTGACGCAATCGCGAGGCCACGTGATGGCCTGGGCCGCGCTGGCCGCCCTGCTGCTGGCGCTGGGTTTTGCGGCCTTGTTTTTCCCACCCCCGGGCACCAGCAACGCCTTGCTGGCCTGGTGCGCTGCCACCTTGGTGCTTACCTGCCTGGGCTACAGCGCATTGACCGTGCTGCACCAGGCCTGGGGCGCCCGGCTGGGCGGCGGTGATCTGGCACAAGCCCGCATCGTCGGCTGGCGTGAGGGGCTCTCGCTGGCCGGCGTGCTGGCGGCAGGCATCTTGCCTGCGCTGACCGGCATTCCTTTGATGGTGGCCACCTGCTGGGCGCTGCTTGTGGTGGCGCTGTGGGCCTTGACCGCGGCGCCTTTCAGGTCGGCGCCGCCCCGCCTGCTGACGCCAGAAGACCCAGCGCAAGCCAGCGCCGCCAAAACCTGGCTTCTGCCCTGGCGTGAGCCGGCCTTTCGCCGCTTGATGGCGGTGTTTTTGCTCAATGGCGTGGCCAGCGCCATCCCGGCCACCTTGCTGCTGTTCTTCATTCGCGACCGGCTGCTGCTGCCCACCTGGGAGCCCGTGTTCCTCGGCAGTTACTTCGCCGCTGCAGCACTGTCGATGCCCGGGTGGTTGCGGGCCGTGGCCCGCTTTGGCCTGCGGCGTTGCTGGTTGTCTGGCATGGCCTTGGCGGTGGCGGCATTTGTATGGGCGGCGCGGCTGGGCCCTGGCGACGGGCTCGCCTTCGTGGCCATCTGCCTTGCCAGCGGCGCGGCGATGGGCGCTGACTTGGTGATCCCCGGGGCGTTGCTGACCGGCGTCATCCACCGGGCAGGCCATGCGCTGCGCCACGAAGGCAGCTACTTTGGTTGGTGGGCCTGCGCCACCAAACTCAATCTCGCGCTGGCGGCGGGCCTGTCGCTGCCCGCCCTGCAAGCGCTGGGCTACGTGCCCGGCGCCAGCACGGCTTCAGCCCTCACCGCGCTGGCCCTGCTGTATGCCGCACTGCCCTGCGTTCTCAAGACCGGCGCCGCCTCGCTGCTTTGGTTCTACCGTCACCACCTGGATCACCACCCATGAGCCCACCCAAGACCCGCCCATTGCGCCGATTGGCGCTTGCCACCACCTTGGCCCTGCTGCTGGGGGCGCCCTTGCTCTTGACGGGCTGCGCCGGCCCGAGTCCGGCCGACTACGCCCATCAATCACCGCCACTGGATCTGCGCCAGTATTTCAACGGCAAGTTGCTGGCGCACGGCATCGTCACTGATCGCGCGGGCAAGGTGACACAGCGCTTCACCGTGCAAATGACCGGCACCTGGGCGGGCAACATCGGCACGCTGGATGAAAAATTCAGCTACGCCGACGGCCGCAAAGAGCAACGCATCTGGACCCTCACAAGAGGCGACGATGGCCACTACGCCGGACGCGCCGCTGACGTGTTAGGCACCGCCCAAGGCCAAGCCGCAGGCAACGCGCTGAACTGGCGCTACACCTTGCTGTTGCCCGTGGACGGCCGCACTTGGGAGATCGAGTTCGACGACTGGATGTTCCAAGTTGATGACAAAGTGATGCTGAACCGCGCGGTGATGAGCAAGTTTGGCGTCCGGCTCGGCGAGGTTTTTTTGTCGTTCCAGCGTCTGCCCACCTGAATCGCGCGCCATGGCCCTGAACCCCCGCATCTCTGACTGGCACGGCCAGCACGTCTGGCTGGTGGGCGGCTCGACGGGCATTGGACGCGCCACGGCCAGCCGGCTGCACGGCCTGGGCGCCCAGGTCACGGTATCGGCGCGCAACACCGCCGCCCTGGACGCCTTTGTGGCCGAGCATCCTGGTGCCGTGGCGCTGGCGCTTGACGCCACAGACGCCGACGCCGTGCAGCAGGCCACGCAGGTTTTGCTGCATCGCCGTGGACGCATCGACTTGGCGATGTACTGCGCTGGCCACTACAGCCCGATGCAGGCCACATCGTTCAACCTGTCGGAAGCCCTGCGCCACAGCCAGATCAACTACGGCGGCGCGCTCAATCTACTGGCCGCCGTGCTGCCCACGTTGCAGCACCAGGCGGCCGCCGGCACGCCCGCGCATTTCAGTGTGGTGGCCAGCGTGGCTGGTTACCGCGGCCTGCCCAACGCGCTGGCTTACGGGCCCACCAAGGCCGCGCTGATCAACCTGGCGGAGGTGCTGTACCTCGATCTGGCACCGCGCGGCGTGGGCATTTCGTTGATCAACCCGGGATTCGTGGCCACGCCGCTGACCGCGCAAAACAGCTTCCACATGCCGGCGTTGATCAGCCCCGAAGCGGCGGCCGTGGCCATCGTGCAAGGCTGGCAGGCCGGGCAGTTCGAGATTCACTTTCCCAAGCGCTTCACCCGCTTGCTCAAGCTGATGCGTCTGTTGCCCGACGCCCTGTACTTTGGCGCGGTACGACGAACCGTGTCCGTCTGAAATGAAACCAAGCCAACGCCATCCAGACCCCCGCGTTCAGCGGGTGATCGCCTTGTTTGAAGGCCTCACGCCCGCCGACTTGCCGCGCCTGGGCGACGTGTACCAAACCCAGGCCTACTTCAAAGACCCCTTCAACGAGGTGCAAGGCCTGCCAGCGATCACCGGCGTCTTCGAGCACATGTTCACCAAGCTTGATCTACCACGGTTTGTGGTGATCACCATCGTGGCGGCCGGCGACGATGCCTTTTTGACCTGGGATTTCCATTGCCACACGCGGGGCATGGGGGCTGGCGACTTGTGTATCCGCGGCGCCAGCCATCTGCGATTTGGGCCTGACGGCCGGGTGCAAACACACCGCGACTACTGGGACGCTGCCGAGGAGTTGTATGAAAAATTGCCGCTGCTCGGCGCCCTGATGCGCTGGCTGAAAAAGCGCGCGGCAAACTGATTCGACCCTGGACCAGTGGCCCCAAGGGCTGGTGCTCAGTCCTGACCTTCGGTCAGCGCGTCGAGCTGAAAGTTGCCACTCTTGTGCACCAGCCATATCTCCGAAAAACTGGCCTTGCCCAACTTTGCGGGCGCTGGAAACGGCGCCGCCTTGCGGATCATTTGTTGAATCCAGGGCCCGATCTCGGCCGCGCCGGGCGGGCGGCGGATGCGCACATCCAGCACCGAGCCGTCCACGTCAACCTCGGTCTCGATCATGGCGATCCCGTACAGCAATGGCGGCAGGCGACCTTTGTAAACGCGCATCGGATACGCCGCATAAAGGTGCTTGGCAGCCTCGGCGCGGTAGTCCTGGTTTGACTCTGCCTGGCTGGGCTGAGGCGCCATCGGGAAGGGCGACGGCACCATGGCGAACTGGGCGAAGGCCGGGACGCTCAGGCATCCGACAATACAGAAGGCAGACAACGCCAACAAACGTGAGCAACGTGATGAAAGTGGCATGACTATTCGATTTATCCAGGCAGACACCGAAAAATAAAGCATTTTGCACGCTAGCACAGGCGTGCAACCGCGCCATCAGCCAAATGCCGAGACGTCGATCCAATGCTTGCTCATGTGCAGGCAGGCTGATCGTGCACAGGCTGATCACCTCTTTTCGGCCATTCAAGGCCGAACTCAAGCGCTTTGCCCGCGCAACTTGTGCTGGCAAGCGGGCAGATCCGTCGTCAGCGAAGCCAGCCTTTGCGGCGGAAATAGATGAACGGCGCGGCCACGGACAGGGCCATCAACATCAACGCAAACGGATACCCCCAGGACTGCTCCAACTCTGGCATGAATTTGAAGTTCATGCCGTAAATGCTGGCAATCAGCGTGGGCGGCAACAACGCAACGCTGGCCACCGAAAATATCTTGATGATCTTGTTTTGATTGATATTGATGAAGCCCACCGTGGCCGCCATCAAGAAATTTATTTTGTCGAACAGGAACGCAGTGTGCGAATCCAGAGAATCGATGTCCCGCAAGATCTGGCGCGCCTCTTCAAATTGCTCAGCATTCAGCATGCGGCTGCGCATCATGAAACTCACCGCGCGCCGCGTGTCCATCACGTTGCGCCTGATGCGCCCATTCAAGTCTTCTTCCTTGGCGATCGCGCTCAATGCGGCTCCAGCCGCCTCGTCGTCCACGTCCTGTTTGAGCACTCGCGCGCTGACCTTCTCAAGGCTGTCGTAAATGCCTTCCAGCGCATCTGCCGAATACTCGGCATCAGCGTCATAAAGCTTGAGCAACACGTCTTTGGCATCGCCAATCAGCGCCGGCGTGCGCCGGGCGCGCAGCCGAAGCAACCTGAACACGGGCAGGTCTTCGCCATGCACGGAGAACAACACCCCTTCCTTCAGAATGAACGCCACCCGCACGTTGCGCGGCGTGACGTCGTCGTCAATCAGAAAGTCGGACCGGATGTGCAGCTCGCCGTTGTCCTCTTCGTAGAACCGGGCCGACTCTTCAAGGTCGTCATCAACAATGTTGTCGGGGATCGTCAGGCCAAATCGGCCGGCGATCCAGCCCTTTTCAACAGCGGAAGGCGATTCCAGATCCACCCACACCGGCAGCGCGGGGGTCAGCACTTCAGGGCTGTCGACTTCTTGCTGCACCAGCCTGCCGTTGGCCAACGTGAACATGTTGATCATGCAAATCTCCGGCGCAAAACGGTGGCCCGTGGCGAGCGACCAATGTGGATCTTCGGGGGCAAAAAGGCCAGAAGCTGCCTTGCCCGAAAATCGGCCGGGAGCAGGCGAATGTCAGGCGAATGTCAGGCGAATGTCAGGAGGTATGCCAGGAGGTATGCCAGGAGTTACGCCAGGAGTTGCATGCAGCAAACGCGGCGCTCCGAACAGCCCGTGATTATGTCATTGCCGCCCTCGGGCACCCGAAGGCGGCAAGCCGTCACGCAGAGGGCATCAAGCGCTCAATCGTCTCGATCAATTGCAGTGGGCTGAACGGCTTGATGAGGTACTCATCCGCGCCGGCCTGCTGACCTGCGTCGCGGTCTTTGATTTGCCCGCGAGCGGTGAGCAGCACGACCCGGGTGTCGCGCAAAGCCGGGTTCTCGCGCACCTGCGCGCAAACCTGCAATCCGTCCAACTCACCGGGCATCATGACATCAAGCAAGATCAGATCCGGGAAAATTTCTCCGGCCAGACGCAGGCCCGCCACGCCATCGGCGGCCTCATGAATCTCGTACGGCTCAAATTCGAGCGTCATGCGTATCAACTTCCGGATGTCGACCTGGTCTTCGACGATCAGCACGCGTTTCATGGCAAGGACTCCAGAGGACTTCCGGGTATTCGTTTACACACCAACTCAAGCCCTTTCACGGCGCCTACTGAACGCCTCAAACCAGCCGAGGTCTCGGCCTATCGGCGAACACACTGCGCATGCGAACTCGCAATACGAGGCTTGATTGTTGACGCAAAACGGCAATACCGGACGCCGATCAACCATGAAATCAGGCGCAACGCCGAGTGGTGCACAAAAGCAAACCAGCACCTCACGCTGGAACCTTGCCGACCCGATTGAAAAATCGGAGAGACGGTTTTAGCTTTTATTGCTGAAAGTGGAAAAAATTGCCTGCATCGGCGCTCGGCCGCGTTGCCGAAATAGTGGCTCTGTCTGAAGCCTGTCGGGCTTGGACTACCGGTAAAGTGGCGCAAACACAGCGTTGGCAGCGCCCGCCTGGGGATGCCGGAACGCGTTTGACGCCGTCTCCGGCAGATACCCAGCGCAAGGCGGCAAGGCGGCGTTCAGGCAAGCGCTGACAGCGCAGCGACGCGATCCCGCACCAAGATCTCCAGCTCGTCAAACGGCACCGGCTTGTGGAAGACCCGCACGCCGTCAGGCAGGCCGCCGCGAGCGGCGATGTCGCCCGCCGTCAAAGCCGTCACCACGACGATCTCCATGTCGTCGTAAGCCGACCCCACGCCACGCAGAGACGAGATCATCTTGAAACCGTCCATGCCAGGCATGTTCAGATCGGTGAGCAGTAGCGCGGGGCAGTTTTGCCCCATCAGCAGCAGCGCCTCGAATCCATTGCTGGCAGGCGTCACCTCGATCGGCAGATCCCAGCCCGCAATCACCATCGTGAACAGGCGCAGCAAGTCAGGCTCATCCTCAACCACCATCAAGCGCAACCGGCCGTCAGTCGCACCGTTGTTCAAGGCGGCGGCCGAGTCGGTGCTCACGCCGGACAACGCCGACCGGCGCTCACTGATCAAACGCTCAACGGCGATCCGAGAAATCCGACGATGCCCACCCGCCGTCTTCCAGGCGGGTAGCACGCCACCTTCAACCCAAAGCTGCACCGTGCGCAATGCAACCCCGAGTTGCTCGGCCGCCTCACGTGTAGACAGCACGTCATCGTTCGTTGCGCTTTTTCTCATCGCATTACCCGCAGCACTGCTTCCGGCGAATTCACCATCAACGCGATGAACCCCATAACACAATAATTTGAATCACCAAGATCCAAAGCCAACAATTTTGCCAACGAATTCATGCTTGTCTCGCAGTTTTTTGCACTTTACCGCGCATTGGGGGGGGGGCCGGAACCCTTCCCTAGGAAAACACTGATGTCAGAGCTTGCAGGGCAGGCACTTGGCCCCAGCCACCCCACGCAGACACGGAAAGCCTAACCCGGCAACTCAGCACGCCGCTTGCAACTTCATGTACTTGTCACAAGGCCAAAAACGGGAGCACACTGGCACCGGACGTTTTTGAATCCGCGCCCCGCGAACTGCCGAAGGGGGCCCGTCCAGTTTCTTGCAACCCTCATGAAAGGACGCTCCGATGAACCTGACGATCAGCGGACATCACCTGGATGTGACGCCGGCGCTGCGTGAGTACGTACTCACCAAGCTGGATCGAGTAACGCGGCACTTCGACCAAGTGGTCGATATCAGCGTTCTGCTGACAGTCGAGAAACTCAAGGAGAAGGAACGACGGCAGAAAGCCGAGGTGACGCTCCACGTCAAGGGAAAGGACATCTTTGTTGAGCAATCTCACGAAGATCTGTACGCTGCGATTGACCAGTTGATGGACAAACTTGATCGCCAAGTGTGTCGCCACAAGGACAAATTGCAGGATCACCACCATCCGGCGCCCAAGCGTCTGGATGCGGATGTTGTCTAGCCCCTGCAGGGCTCGCTCGACGGCCCCTTCGGGGGCCGTTTTTGTCGGTGCGCTGGCCAAAATGCTGCGCGACGACAACATCCCCGAATAGGGGGTACTGCCTACGTTGCAGTGCAGCAATGCATTTCTATAATCATCCGATTGTCATAAATCCCGTGTTTGCGCCAGCCGACGGCTTGCGTATTGCGGGGGGAACACCATGAACCGTCTCGCCGCAATTTTGCCCGCCGCCAATGTGCTGGTGGATGTGGAAGCCACAAGCAAGAAGCGCGCTTTTGAGCACGCGGGCATGCTGTTTGAAAACCACAACGCGATTGCCCGCGCCACGGTCACGGACAACCTTTTTGCGCGTGAACGCCTGGGGTCAACCGGGCTAGGGCATGGCGTGGCCATTCCGCATGGCCGAATCAAGGGGCTGAAGAACCCTTTGGCCTCGGTGATCCGGGTGCAACAACCGATCCCGTTTGACGCGCCCGACGACGAGCCCGTTGGCCTGCTGATTTTTTTGTTGGTTCCCGAGGCAGCCACGCAGCGACACCTCGAAATCTTGTCGGAAATTGCCGAACTGTTGTCTGATCGTGAATTGCGCGAACGGCTCAAAACCGCCGAGGATGCAGCCGCGCTGCACAAGTTGATCGCTGACTGGGCCCCCCTGAAGTCGGTGGCCTGATCGGTCATCGACCTTTCCCTGAAACGTCCGAGGCCATGGTTTGAAACCTTCATCGATCAGCGCTGACGCGCTGTTTGAAGCGCACCGCGAGTTGCTTCGCTGGCATTGGATCGCCGGCCACGCACACCCGGAGCGCCGCTTTGACGACGCTGCCGTCCGCGATGCGCAATCCGCCGCCGATCTGGTGGGCTACCTCAACTACATCCATCCTTACCGGGTGCAGATCGTGGGCCGCCGGGAGGTGGCCTACCTGTCGGAATCGTCACCCGAAGATCAAGAGCGGCGCATCTCGCGCATCGTGGCGCTTGAGCCGCCGGTGTTGATTGCCGCAGATGGCGTGGAGCCCCCTGATCGCCTGGTGGCCATGTGCGATCGGGCCGAGATCCCCTTGTTCGTGACGGCTGAATCCGCCGGCCAGGTGATCGACATCGTGCGCTCTTACCTGGCGCAGCTCTTTGCGAACCGGATCACCCGCCACGGCGTGTTCATGGACATCCTGGGCCTGGGCGTATTGCTGACCGGTGAATCCGGGCTTGGCAAGAGCGAATTGGGCCTGGAATTGATCTCACGAGGCCACGGTTTGGTGGCCGACGACGCCGTCGACTTTTACAAGGTGTCACAAAGTGCCTTGGAAGGCCGCTGCCCCGACTTGCTGTTGAATCTGCTCGAAGTGCGCGGCATCGGCTTGCTCGACATCAAGGCGATTTTTGGCGAGACCGCAGTGCGCCGCAAAATGCGGCTCAAACTGATCGTGCATCTGGTGCGCAAAGAAACGATGGAGCGCGAGTTTGAGCGCCTGCCTTACGAGCCCTTGTACGAAGACATCCTGGGCATTCCGGTGCGAAAGGTCGTCATCACGGTAGATGCCGGGCGCAACTTGGCGGTTTTGGTTGAAGCCGCCGTGCGCAACACCATCCTGCAATTGCGCGGCATCGACACTTACCAAGAGTTCATCGCTCGCCACCAGTTGGCGATGCAGCACGCCGACGACCGCTGACGCGCTTTGGATGCGGGCGCTGCCTAGCCTGCAGGGCTTGGGGATCGTCGGCTGCGAATCGGCCGCAGCGGTTCATTTTTGGCTTCGCCGCACTTCGTGAACGCCGTCTTTTTGCCCCATAGCTTGGCTATGGGGCCGCAAATCCAGCAAAAACTGCCCTCGCTGGGGCCGCTTCTCGCAATCGACGCCCCAAGTCCGACAGGCTCCTAGGGCCATGCGCTACTTGGTTTTGTAGGGGCAGGCCGGTTTGCTGCAAATCGCGTACAAAGAAAGCGCGTGATCCTGCAATTCAAAACCGTGGGCCGCCGCCACCGCACGTTGGCGCTGCTCAATGTCAGCATCAAAAAACTCTTCGACGCGACCGCAGGTCAGACACACCAAGTGATCATGGTGCTGGCCTTCATTCAGCTCAAACACTGACTTGCCAGATTCAAAATGGCTGCGCGACAGCAGGCCCGCTTGCTCAAACTGCATCAACACGCGGTAAACCGTGGCCAAGCCCACATCAGCGCCCTCATGCAGCAAGGCCTTGAACACATCCTCGGCAGTCATGTGCCGCTGTGAGGCGCACTGAAAAACCTCCAGAATCTTGATGCGTGGCAGCGTGGCCTTCAGCCCGCTGCTTTTGAGTTCGTCAGCATGCGTCATGGCGGGTGCAGTATTGGGCGGCATGGTGGATGGCTAGAATCGATGGATCATATCCAGCCGTGCGGGGCACACCCGGTGTCGCAGGCGGCTTCACATTGCATGGCAGCCCTTTTGAGCAACTCTATTTTTGTCCGCTGCGCCCCCCGCCTTGCACTGCTGGCGCCCATACTGGTGGTCACCGGGGGCTGTTCAATGCTGCCGTCATTGCCTTCGTTGCAGACCGGTGAAAGCTTTTTCGGTTTCATCACGCCTTACCGCATGGACATCGTGCAAGGCAACGTGGTGACCCAGGAGCAGGCTGCGGTAGTGAAACCCGGCATGACGCGCGCGCAGGTGCGCGACATCCTGGGCTCACCGATGCTCACCGATTTGTTCCATGCTGATCGCTGGGACTACATCTTCACGATCAAGCGGCCCGGCACCGAACCGCAGCGCCGCAGCGTTGTCGCGGTCTTCAAGGGTGACCTGCTGGATCACCTGGAAGCGCCAGATTTGCCCAGCGAACATGAGTTCGTCCGCTCGATCAGCCGCCCTCGCGAAGGCAAGACGCCGCAGTTGCTTGAGCTGACATCCGAGCAAAAACAAGCGCTGCCGCGCCCCCCGCCTTCTGCCGCCGAAGCGACCGTTCCGATGGGTGCGCAGCGCGCTTATCCGCCGCTAGAAGCCTCATGAGCGGCGGCGTCGGCCAGCCAAGCGCGCCATTGCGCATTGCCATTGCTGGCGCGTCGGGCCGCATGGGCCGCATGTTGATCGAGGCCGTGGTGGCCGCGCCAGATTGCCTGCTGGCGGGCGCGCTCGACCAAGCCAACAGCCCGGCGCTGGGCCAGGATGCCGGCGGTTTTGCGGGTCAAAACACCGGCGTTCTGATCACCAGTGATCTGGCTGCCGGGTTGGCCAATGCCCAGGTGTTGATCGACTTCACCCGCCCCGAGGGCACGCTGGCGCACTTGCAGGTTTGCCGCCGCTTGGGCGTCAAGGCGGTGATCGGCACCACCGGTTTCAGCGCCGAACAAAAAGCCGAGATCGCTGGCCACGCCGAGCACATCGCCTTGATGATGTCGCCCAACATGAGCGTGGGCGTGAACGTCGTGCTCAAGCTGCTGGATCAGGCCGCGCGCGCGCTGAACCAGGGCTTTGACATCGAGGTGATCGAGGCCCACCACCGCCACAAGGTGGACGCCCCCAGCGGCACCGCGCTGAAAATGGGTGAAGTGCTGGCCTGCGCATTGGGCCGTGACCTGAATGACTGCGCGGTGTACGCCCGCCATGGCGTGACCGGCGAACGAGATCCGTCGAGCATCGGCTTTGCCACCATCCGCGGTGGCGACATCGTGGGCGACCACACGGTGTTGTTTGCCGGCACCGGCGAGCGCATCGAGATCAGCCACAAAAGCTCCAGCCGCGCCACCTACGCGTTAGGCAGCTTGCGCGCGGCGCGCTTTTTGGCCAGCCACAGCCATGGCCTGTTTGACATGAACAACGTCCTCGGCCTGACCTGAGGCGCTGGCCCATGGACGGTCTGACACAGTTCTGGGCCGACAGCGACGGCATCGGCCGCACCGTCACCGCGCTGCTGTTGCTGATGTCGGTCAGCGCCTGGGTGCTGATCTTCTGGAAGGGCTGGCTACTGCAACGCGCCCGGCGTGACATCAACCAGGCCGTGCCTGCTTTCTGGGCTGCCGATACCCTGGACGCGGGCCGCATTCGCCTCGCCGCACTTGACCGTGAGCGCGTGCTGCTGCCCCTGCTAGCAGCCGCCACCACGCCCGACACTGCGGGCACGCTGGCCACACGCGCCAGCGCCGGCTCGCAGCTCACCCGGCGCCTGCGTGATGCGCTGCACCAGGGCTTGGCACATTTGCAGTTGGGCCAGGTGGTGTTGGCGTCGATCGGCAGCACGGCGCCTTTTGTGGGCTTGTTTGGCACCGTGTGGGGCATCTACCACGCCCTGCTCAGCATCTCGGCGGCCGGCACCCTGAGCATCGACAAAGTGGCGGGCCCCGTGGGCGAGGCTCTGATCATGACCGCCGCCGGCTTGGCCGTGGCCATCCCCGCCGTGCTGGCCTACAACCTGTTTGGGCAATGGGTGGCGGCCTGCGAGGCCGAACTGGAGGGCTTTGCACACGACCTGCGCGAGATGGCGCTCGACGGCGACGCGCCGACTGCGCGTTAGGCCATGGCCTTCGGTCGCTTGCAGCGCGGCGCGGCCGCCAAACCGATGAGCGACATCAACATGACGCCGCTGATCGACGTGATGCTGGTGCTGCTGGTGATCTTCATCATCACCGCGCCGCTGATGAGCTCCAGCCTGCGGCTGGACCTGCCCAAAACCAGCGGCACGCAAGCCCCCACAGCGGTGCAATTCGTGACGGTGTCGGTTGACGAAAATGGCGCTTACTTTTGGGGTGACCAGGCGATCACGTCCGATCAACTGAGCACCCGCGTGCAGGCGGCCGCGCGCAACAACCCGGTCACCGAGGTGCAGTTGCGCGCCGACAAGCGGGTGCCGTATGGCCGCATCGCCGAGCTGATTGGCCTGGTGCAAGCCGGTGGTTTGTCGCGCATCGGCTTTGTCACCGAGACCGCCGCCGCTGACGTCAAATAGCGCCGCACCCCCTCCTACAATCGGCGGATGAACGAGAAATACGCCCCCACCGAGCTCGAAGCCGCCGCCCACGCCCACTGGGCGCAGCCGCTCTGGAACGGCCACGATGCCTACCGCGTGACCGAAGATGCACGCGACAGCCAAGGCCATCCAAAACCCAAGTTTTACGCCTGCTCCATGCTGCCCTACCCCAGCGGCAAGCTGCACATGGGCCACGTGCGCAACTACACCATCAACGACATGCTCGCGCGCCAATTGCGCATGAAGGGCATGAACGTGCTGATGCCCATGGGCTGGGACGCTTTTGGCCTGCCGGCTGAAAACGCGGCCATGAAAAACAAGGTGCCGCCCGCCCAGTGGACCCGCGCCAACATCGCCGACATGAAGGCCCAGATGAAGGCCATGGGCCTGGCCATCGACTGGTCGCGCGAGGTCACCACCTGCACGCCGGCCTACTACAAATGGAACCAGTGGTAGTTTTTGCAAATGCTTGAAAGAGGAATTTGCGAACGCCGCACCCAGGTGGTGAACTGGGACCCGATTGACCAAACCGTGCTGGCCAACGAGCAGGTGATTGATGGCCACGGCTGGCGCTCGGGCGCGCCGGTTGAGAAGCGCGAGATCCCCGGCTACTACCTCAAGATCACCGGTTACGCCGAAGAGTT
>JAYWDK010000491.1:0-8422 GCA_043779845.1 Betaproteobacteria bacterium
TCTGACGACGGCCGTGCCATTGACCTTGAAGGCCGCATGACCGACGCCGACGTGCTGACGCACTACCTGCGCGCGCTCAACGGCGAGCCGCGCTTCAGGGGCCGGCCGTTTGCCCAGCTCACGCTCAAAGCCGTGAACGGTGGCGGCGCGGCGCCTGCCTTCATCGAGTTCTCACTGCGCTCTGCCGTCGCAAACGGCGCCAAACCATGAACCCCTTGGCTACCACGCCCCGTGCCGGTCCCGCCCCGGGGGGCTTGCTGGCCCCGTTGCGTCAAGGCCTGCACGCTGCGCGCTGGCGCGCCCTGGCGCGGCGCTTTGACCAGCGCAACCAGCGCGAGCGCGTGTTGATGATCGGCGTGGCCGCCGCCGTGGTGCTGATGCTGGCCGACCGCCTGTGGCTGAGCCCGGCACTGAACAACTTCCATGCCGCGCAAGTCACTCAAGACGACGCCAGCAGCGCCTTGCGCGGCCTGCACACCGACACCCGCGCGCTGCGCGAAAAAACCCGCTCCGAAGGCAGCCAGCAACAAGCTGAACTGACCGTGTGGCGAGCCCGCGTGCGGGCGGGCGACCAGCAACTGCGTGACCACCAAAACACCTTGGTCGGCCCCGACCACATGGTGGCGCTGCTGGCGCAATTGCTGGCCCGCCATGGCGAGGTCAAAGTGCGCGCCATGCGCTCGCTGGGCCGCAGTGACGTGCTGGCCAGCACGCCGGCCGGCGATGCCACAAGCCCCAGCCCGGGCGACTCTGGCGCGGCCGCATCGGCCAAGGCGCTGAGCAAAACAGGCAGCAACGCGGCCGATAAATCTACCAACACGGCCACCAATACAACCACCACGGCGGCCGTCGCCACATCGCCCGAAAATCTGCCCTCAAGCGCCCCGACGCCCACGCTTTACCGGCACGGCGTGGAGCTGGAGCTGGAAGGTGGTTTTAGCGATTTGCTCTCGTACCTGCGCACCGTGGAGGCGCTGCCGCAGCGCGTGCTGTGGGGCAGCGTGAGCCTGAAGGTGGAGCAGCACCCCCGGTCGGTGCTGACACTGCGGGTCTACACCCTCAGCCGCGACGCCCACTGGCTGGAGCTGTGAGCATGCAGCGCGCTCATGAGAAACAAACGCCGGGCCGCCCCAAGTGTTTCTCCTCCCCCTCGGGGGGGCGGGCGCCGCACGGCGGCGACCTTGGGGGCCCTCGCTTCCTGAGACGCCGGTCCGGCCTGGCCCAAACCATCCTGACCTGGCTGATTGCCTGTTTGGTCGCGTGGTTGTTGGCCTGCGCCCCCCTGGCCCTGGCCGGCGCGGTGAGCGCGCCGTCGGCCGACCCCACCCGCCCACCCCAGGGCATGACGGGCAACGGGCCGGCGGGCAACGGCCAGCCCGGCACCGCGCGCGCCCCGGCCACTGGCGCAGCACGCGCGGGAGCACCCGCCAGCGCGCCACCAACCCCCGCCGCGCCGCCCCAGTTGCAAGCCGTGCAACTGCCCGCCACCGGGCCCGCCACGGCCTTGGTGGACGGCGTCACCGTGCAGGTGGGTGATCGGGTGGGCGAGCACAAGGTGCTGGCCATCGACGCCTTGGGCCTGCTGCTGCAAACCACCGCCGCGCCACGGCGGCTGTGGCTGCTGGACGGCGCGGCCAAGCAGGCTGTGGGCAGCCTGGGTGCCGCCCGCATGACACGTTATGAGCCCGCGATGGCGCCCACCCCAACGCTGGCGCCAGCCACTGCGCAACAGCCACCTAGCCTGCCCCAGGCGCTGTTCAAGCCCATCACCGACGACGCCCTGTCCAAGGCCCCGAGGACCACCCCATGAACTCCCATCTTGCCGCCGCGTGCCCGGGCCGGCGCCGGCCCCTGGCCCAAGCCGCCACCGAGTTGTTTGCCACCTGGCTTCAGTGGGCCGCCTTGGCCGGCTCGGTCGCATTGGTGCCGGGCGCCGCCCTGGCCGCACCCAATGACGCCGAGCTGGTGCGCTACGCCGCCACGCAAATGCAGGATCTGGGCGCGATGCTGCGCCCGCAACCCCGCCGCGCCGCCGTGGGCCCGCCATTGCCGCCCTTGCAACTGGCCTTGCTGACGCCCCGCGCGGACAGCACTAGCGCGGCGCCCGGGCGCGACAGCGCCGGCGCCCAGCCCGTGCTCGCCGTGACCGCCATCACCGCCACGCCGGCGGCCACCGTGCTGCCCGACGTGAAACCGATGGCCATGGCCATGACCATGGCCGTGGTCGTGCCCGTGCCCCCGCCAGCCGCCGCGCCAGCACCTGCGCCCGTGGCGGCAGCCCCCGCACCCGCTGCCCAGGCACGGCCCACGCTGCTGGCCGCCAATACCGTGGCGCCCGCCCCGGCCCTGGTGGTGGCCGCCGCGCCTGCCGCCGAGCCGCGCTTTGACCTGGCCGTCAACAACGCCCCGGCGGCGCAGGTGTTTTTGCAGCTGGCCCAAGGCACGCACTACAACATGCTGGTATCACCCGACGTGAGCGGCATGTTGTCGATCTCGCTCAAGGACACCACCGTGCCCGAGGCCATGGACACGCTGCGCGAGCTGTTTGGCTACGACTTCCGCATCACCGGCAAGCGCATCTTTGTGTACGCCAACACGGTGCAAACGCGGCTGTACAAGGTGAACTACCTGCCCGGCAGGCGCCAGGGCGCAAGCGACATCCGGGTCTCGTCCAGCGCCATCACCACGGCCGGCGGCACGGGTGGCACGGGCGGCAGCAACACGGGCACCGGCAACACCAGCAACGGTGGCGGCCGCCCCAATGACAGCGCCCACGTGCACACCACCTCCGACGCCGATTTCTGGCACGAGGTGCAAGCCTCGCTGGCCGCGATGGTGGGCACAGCGGGCGGGCGCAACGTGGTGCTCAACCCGGCCGCGGGCGTGGTGGTGGTCAAGGCCACGCCGGCCGAGCTGCGGCAGGTTGAAAACTACCTCAAGGCGGTGCAGTTGTCGATCGAGCGCCAGGTGATGCTCGAAGCCAAGATCGTGGAAGTGCAGCTCAGCCGGGATTCGCAGACCGGTATCAACTGGTCGGGTTTTGGCCGGGTGGGTGGCAAGGGCGGCCAGCTCAGCATAGGCAGCACTGCTGCGGGCACCAAGCTGGGCACCACCGGCAGCCTCAGCAGCAATGACGGCACCGTCATCAGCCCCGGGGTCGACCTGGCCGCTGGCGCCCTGGGCCGGGGGTTTTATGGCCTGGCCTTCCAGGCCGCCAACTTTGCCGCGCTGCTCAACTTTTTGCAGACGCAGGGCGACGTGCAAGTGCTGTCCAGCCCGCGCATTGCCACGCTCAACAACCAGAAAGCCGTGCTCAAGGTGGGCAGCGACGAGCTCTACGTCACCGGTGTGTCTACCAGCAGCAGCACCAACGCAGCGGGCGCCAGCACGGCGTCAACGCCCACGCTCACGCTGCAACCGTTTTTCTCGGGCATCTCGCTCGACGTGACGCCGCAGATCGACGACGCCGGCAACGTGATGCTGCACGTGCACCCCACCATCAGCACGGTGACCGAAAAAACCAAAAACGTGGACCTGGGCGCGATGGGCGCGTTCAAGCTGCCACTGGCCGCCAGCTCGGTGAACGAGACCGACTCGATCGTGCGCGTCAAGGACGGCCAGATCGTGGCCATTGGTGGCCTGATGAAACACGAGATGCACGACGAGCGCACCGGCCTGCCCGTGCTCAGCGAGGTGCCGGTGGTGGGCGGCTTGTTCCGCCAGACCAGCACCGTGCACAGCCGGCGCGAGCTGGTGATCATGCTCAAGCCCACCATCATCCGCGATGACGACGCCTGGCCCGACGCGCCCTCGTTCGGCGTCACGCCGGCCACCATCAACCCCGCGCTAAACCCCGTGGCCGACGCCACCGGCACGCGCTGAGCCCCCGCCCCCATGGCCCGCCCCGAACGCATCCGCCTCGGCGACCTGCTGATCCAGGAGGTGCTGATCAGCGCCGAGCAGCTGGATGAAGCGCTGATCGAGCAGAAAAAGACCGGCCGCAAGCTGGGCCACGTTTTTATTGACCGGCAGTGGGTCACCGAGGTGCAGATCGCCAAGGCCGTGGCGCGCCAGTTGCAAGCCCCGTTCATTGACCTGAGCACACGCACGCTGCGCCCCGAGGTGGCCGCGCTGCTGCCCGAGATGCACGCGCGCCGCCTGCGCGCGCTGCTGATCGAAGACAGCGCGCCCGGCCAGCCCGTGGGCACGCTGCGGGTGGCCATGGCCGACCCCACCGACCTGAACGCGTATGACGAAATCGCCCGCATCACGCGGCGCGATATTGACCTGGCCGTTGTGGCCGAGAGCCAGCTGTTGGCCGCGCTGGACCGGGCCTACCGCGGCGGCGACGAGATTGCCGGCCTGGCGCGCGAGCTGACCAGCGAGATCAGCAACGTCGAGGATGAAATTGGCGACTTGCTGGGCCTGGGCAAGGTCACTGCCGAAGACGCGCCCGTGGTGCGCCTGCTCAGCTCGATGTTTGAGCAGGCGCTGCGCAAGCGTGCGTCCGACATCCACATCGAGCCGCAAGAGCGCAACCTGCGCATCCGCTTCCGCATCGACGGCGTGCTGCACGTGCAAACCGAGGCCGACGCCAAGATCGCCGGCGCGGTGGCGCTGCGCCTGAAGCTGATGAGCGGGCTGGACATCAGCGAAAAGCGCTTGCCGCAAGACGGGCGCTTCCACGTGCGGCTCAAGGCCAGCGCGATCGACGTGCGCATCTCCACGCTGCCCACCCAGCACGGTGAATCGGTGGTGATGCGCTTGCTCAACCAGAGCGCGGGCCTGTTGGCACTCGACAACCTGGGCCTGCCCGCAGCGGTGGCCTTGGCACTTGGCCGCGCGCTCAAGCAGCCCAACGGCATGGTGGTGGTGACGGGCCCCACCGGCAGCGGCAAGACCACCACGCTGTACGCCGCGCTGAACGCGCTGAACGACACCGAACGCAAGATCATCACCGTTGAAGACCCGATCGAATACCGCCTGCCCGGCCTGAACCAGGTGCAGGTGATGGAAAAGATCGACCTGAGCTTTGAGCGCGTGCTGCGCAGCGCGCTGCGCCAAGACCCCGACGTGATCCTGATCGGCGAGATGCGCGACAAGATCACCGCCGAGATCGGCCTGCGCGCCGCCCTCACGGGCCACCTGGTGCTGAGCACCCTGCACACCAACGATGCGCTGTCCACGCCGCTGCGTTTGATTGATATGGGCGTGCCGCGCTACATGGTGGCGCTGAGCCTGCAGCTGGTGCTGGCGCAGCGTCTGTTGCGCACGCTGTGCGTGCACTGCACTGACGACCACGTGCCCGACGCCCACCACCTTGAGTGGTTGCGCGTGACCTTGAAACACACCGTCAGCGCCGACGCCGAGGCCGAAATAGTCAACGCGCGCTGGCGCCATGGCCGGGGCTGCAGTGATTGCAACCACACCGGCTACAGCGGCCGCGCGGGCGTGTATGAGTTCATCGAGATGACGCCCGAGCTGGTGGAGGCCATGAACGACAACGACCCCGCGCGCTTCACCCAGGCCGGCCGGCGCCAGATGGCCGGCCACACCTTGCGCCGCGACGCGCTGCGCATGGCGGCGGGCGGCCGCACCAGCCTGTTTGAAGCCATGCGCGTGGGCTCGCAGGCCGAAGACTAACCCACAATCGACGCGACAAAATGCCCCGTTTTGCCTACACCGGCCGCGCCGCCAGCGGCGCCGTGAGCGGCGAGCTGGATGGCGCCGATGCCACGGCCGTGGCCACGCTGCTGATGTCGCGCGGCGTCACGCCGCTGCGCATCACGGCGGGCGGCGCCGGGCCGGGCGCGGCGCCCATCTCGTCCACCACCCCTGCGCGCAACGCCAAGCCGGGCACCAGCCCGAGCCTGGCCAATGATCTGGGGGCGGCCTGGACCCAGTTCTGCTTGCCCAAGGTGATGCCGGCTGACGTGATGCTGTTTTCACGCCAGTTGCACACCTTGTTGCGCGCTGGCGTGCCGATCTTGCGGGCGCTGGCCGGGCTGCAAGACTCGGCCATCAATCAACGCATGAAACAAACCCTGGCCAACGTGAGGCGCAGCCTGGAATCGGGCATCGAGCTGTCGATCTGCTTTGCCCAGCAAGGCGGCGTGTTCGACAACTTTTTTGTCGCCATGGTGCGGGTGGGCGAGATGACCGGCCGGCTGGACGAGGTGTTCATCCGCTTGTTCAAGCACATCGAGTTTGAGCAGTTCATGCGCCAGCAGGTCAAGGCCGCGCTGCGCTACCCGATCTTTGTGGTCAGCGCCATGGTGGTGGCCGTGGGCGTGATCAACGTGATGGTGGTGCCGGCCTTTGCCGACGTGTTCAAGAGCTTCAACGCCGAGTTGCCGTTGGCCACCCGGCTGCTGGTGGCCAGCAGCGAGTTCACGCTGAAATATGGCTGGGCCTTGGCGCTAGGCGCCGTCGGTGGCTTTTTTGCCCTGCGCCGCTGGGTGGCCACGCCCGCCGGCCGCCTGGTGTGGGACCGCGTCAAACTGCGTGCCCCACTGGTCGGCCCCATCGTGCAAAAAGCCACACTGTCCCGCTTTGCGCGCAGCTTTGCGCTGGCCTTGAAAAGCGGCGTGCCGATAGAGCAAGCACTGAGCGTGGTGGCCCAAACCGTGGACAACGCACACATCAGCCAGAAGGTGGAGGCCATGCGCCGCAGTGTGGAGCGCGGCGACACCATCCTGCGCGCGGCCATCGCGTCGGCCATCTTCACGCCGGTGGTGCTGCAGATGATTGCCGTGGGTGAAGAAACCGGCGCCATCGACGAGCTGATGGAAGAAATTGCCGAGCTGTACACGAATGAAGTGCAGTACGAGCTGAAGACGCTGTCCCAGCAAATCGAGCCCATCCTGATCCTGTTTTTGGGCGTCTTGGTGCTGGTGCTGGCGCTGGGCGTGTTTTTGCCACTGTGGGATTTGGGGCGGGTCTCCATGCACAAGTGAAACACCCGCCCCATTTGTTGGCCTTTTGTAAATCCATCGTGCATCGCGCTCAACAAGCGCCCGAAGCGTCCGATATAGCTGTGAATCCCAGCGCCAGCCAGGCATGGGTTCAACAGATTCCCTCACCAATTTTTACCCCCGGAGTATTGACATGAAGAGTCGCAGACTCGGCTTCACCATGATCGAGTTGATCGTGGTCATCGTGATCCTGGGCATCCTGGCCGCCACCGCCTTGCCCAAGTTCATTGACCTCAGCAGCGACGCCAAAGCCGCGTCGCTGAGCGGCGTCATCGGCGCCGCCGCCAGCGCGATGCTGGTGAACTACAGCGGCTGCTCGGTATCAGCCACGGCGGCCAGCGCCGCCGTCACCGGCAAGTGCGTGGCCGTGACCAATTGCACCGACGTCGCCAACCTGCTGAGCGGCAGCGCCTTGCCCACCGGTTACGTGGTGACCGCCGCCGTGCTCAGCGCCACCGTCAACGGCACCGAAGGCACTTGCACCATCACCCAGACCGTGGGCACCGGTGGCACCAAAACGTCCACCTTCATCGGCATCTCGGCCGGGCATTGACGCCTGACGGTGGCCCGGTGGCGCCGGCCGCCAGCGCGGCACGGCGTTGGCAGGCGCCGACCGACCCGGTCAGATGTCAAGCGCCGCCTGATTTCCCCGCTTGTTTGCAGCATCAAGCCAGGGCAAGCCATGAAACCATGGCCGCACTCATTGATGGGGAATGCTTTGTCAAAACACTCGCCTTGCAAATCCCGTCCGCTTGGCGGCAGCGCAGCACTCGCTGGCCATTTGGACCGCCATTGCCGCCATGAGCGCAGCTGCCCTGTTGGCCCCACAAGCCTCGCTACCCTGGCGCGGCCTGAGGCTGCGTGGCCCGTCGTGGTCACGACGCTTGCAGAGCCTGTTGGGGCTGGTCGCAGCGCTCGCCGGGCAGCAAGCCGGGGCCACCGCCTACAGCTTTCCGGGCAACCTGCCGGCGGGCTGCAGCGGCAACAGCGGCAACTACTCATGCGCCGCCGTATCACTGCTTTACGGCGACACCATCACCATCAACTCGCCGAAGCCGGCCACCATCACGGTCAACGGTGACTTGGTGCTCGACACTTGCAGCATCAACGCCAGCGGCGTGCCTGCGGACCTGACACTGGTGGTCACCGGCGTGCTGACCCCGGGCTACCAGAGCGTGGTCAACGCCAACTTGCAGGTCGGCTCCATCGCCGGCACCAATGCCACGCTGGCCAGCTTTGGCGGCACGATCACCGCCACCACCGGCAATGTGGTGCTGGGCCCGCAAAATACCGTGGCCGGCACGATCACCACCACCAGCGGTGGCGTCACGCTGGGCCAGGGCAGCAAGGCCAGCGGCAGCTTCAGCGGCAGCCTGGGCGCTTTCAGCGCTGGGTCGGCAGGCAGCAGCAACCTGGCCTGGTCGGAGGTGGGCCGGGGCGATTTGCTG
>JAYWDK010000492.1:0-8403 GCA_043779845.1 Betaproteobacteria bacterium
ACGGGCTGTGCTCGCTTTCTGCACGGCGCCGGGTATTCGCCCCGGCGGGCGCCTAACTTTCTTTTCGGGCCGAAAAGAAAGTCAGCAAAGAAAAGGGCCAGAACCCAGTTTCAATGGGTTTGCCCTTGATGTTTTCAGGCTCGGTGTGTTGTGGACTCGCCTGCCGGGCAGGCTCAGACAGTCGGCGCCTGTCACGACCGTGATGGGATCGGGTTGATTGGCGTCCAAGGCGGTTGTTCTGGGCTACAGCACGGTAACGGTTGAAGTTTTCACCTCGGGCTCTTTCGCAGGCCGAGGCAAGGCGCAGGACGACGCCTGTCACGACCGTGATGGGATCGCGTTGACTGGCGTCCAAGGCGGTTGTTCTGGGCTACAGCACGGTAACGGTTGAAGTCCTCATGTCCTTGCTCTTTCGCAGGCCGAGGCAAGGCGCAGGACGACGCCATGCGAAGGTCGTCTTGGACGCGTACTGGTGGCGTTACTGATGACCTTGAAAGGCGCCGAATGTCTGAGCCTGCGCAGGCAGGCGAGTCCTGAGTACCGTGACCGAAAACATCAAGGGCAAACCCATTGAAACTGTTTTTCAGGCCCTTTTCTTTGCTGACTTTCTTTTCGGCCTCGAAAAGAAAGCCAGTCGCCCGCCGGGGCGAAATCCCGGCGCAAGGCAGAAAGCGAGCACGGCTGCCCGCAAGGTGATCCACCACCCTGGCACCGTGCCCCCGCACCCCAGCCCTAGCGCCCGGGTGCGGGGGTTTGATGTGCTGGCTTGGGGTTTCAGGCCGTCGCGGCTTCAGCCATCTCAAACAGCACCAGCACCTGATCGGCACGCTGTGGGCGCGCCAGCAGGTAACCCTGGCCCACGTGCACGCCCAGCTCTTTGAGGGTGGCGAGTTGCTCCACGGTCTCGATGCCCTCGGCGATGATCTTTTTGCCCAGGGACCGGCCCAGGTTGACCACCGCGCGCACGATCTCCACGTTCTGGGTATTTTTGTCCATGCCCATCACGAACGAGCGGTCGATCTTCAGGCTGTCGATGGGCAGCGTGCTGAGGTAGGCCAGCGACGAGTAGCCGGTGCCAAAGTCGTCGATGCTGAACTTCACGCCCAATTGGCGCATGGCGTGCAGGGCGTCAAGCGCCACGTCGAGTTTGCTCATCAGCGTGGTTTCGGTGATCTCCAGCGTCAGGTGCTCGGCTGCCAGGCCGTGGCGCACCAGCACGTCACTCACGTTGGGCACCAGCGCGGGGTTGGCCAGGTCGCGGCCGCTGATGTTGACGTGCATGCCCAGGTGGTCCATGTGCGGGTAGGCCTTGTGCCACTGGGCCAATTGGCCGGCGGCCTGGTCGATGACCCAGGTGGTCAGGGCTTCGATCAGGCCACTTTCTTCGGCCAGGCTGATGAACACGTCGGGGCCGATGGGGCCGCGCTCGGGGTGCACCCAGCGCGCCAGCGCCTCGAAGCCGCTCAAGCGGTAAGGCGCCAGGTCAAACAATGGCTGGTAGGCCAATGACAACTGGCCCTCGCCGATGGCGCGGCGCAGTTCACCTTCAAGCTTCAGTTTTTCAGCAATGCGCTCGTGCATGCTGTTTTCGAACAGCATCACGCAGTGGCGCCCGCCGGCCTTGGCGGCGTACATGGCCAGGTCGGCGTCGCGCAGCACCTCGTCGGCGCTGCGGTAGCCCAGGTCGCTGAGCGTGAGGCCGATGCTGGCGCCGGGCGACACTTCGGTGCCGTTGATCATCATCGGCGCCGACAGCGCTTGAAGCAGGCGCTGCGCCAGCGCCACGGCGTCTGCCGCGTCGGTGGTGTTCTCCAGCAGCACAGCAAACTCGTCGCCGCCCAGGCGTGCCACCAGGTCACCCGGGCGCACGCCGTCGGCCAGGCGGCTGGCCACCGCGCGCAGCAGGGTATTGCCGGCCGAATGCCCGAGGCTGTCGTTGACCACCTTGAAGCGGTCCAGGTCCAGAAACAGCACAGCAAAACCATGCTCGTTGTGGGTGCGGCTGCGTTCCACGGCCACGTCCAGCCGCTCGTTGAAACAATTGCGGTTGGCCAGGTCGGTGAGGCTGTCGTGGTAGGCGATGTGGTGCAGCTCACCCTCGGCCAGGCGGCGCGAGGTGATGTCGTGCAGTTGGTAGATCAGCCCGCTTTGGTCATTGGCCGGGTCAATGAAGCGCCCGCAGTGCAGCAGCACCCAGATGTCTTGGCCGTTGACATGGCGGCAGCGCAACTCCATTGAAAACGCCTCGCTGGCTTGTGCGGCCACGGTCTCGCCACGCCGCGTGAACAGCGCCGCGTCGCCGGCGTGCAGCAACGCACTGAAGGGCTGGTTCAGTACGTCTTTTTCAACACTGCCGAGCAGTGCGCACAGGGCTTGGTTGACCTGGTGGATGCAGCCGTCGGGACGCACGATGGCCATGCCGATGGCGGCATGCGTGAAGGCGGCCGTGAAGCGCCGCTGGTTGAGCTCGGCCTCGCGCTGGGCGCAGGCAATGCGTGACTCCTGCGCCTGGCGGTCAATCTCGTGCCGGCGCAGAGAGAGCTGCATCAGCGTCACCACCATGCCGGTGACGACGGCCGCCACCACGAGCACGGCCATGCCGAACTGGCGCGCGTTCATCGCCAGCACGCCGGCCACCATGGCCGACAGCAAATAGACCGCCGCCAGCCAGCTGTAGTTTTCAGCCCAGGCGCGCAGCGACAAACGCTTGCCGTTTTTGACGGCGATCACCGCCATCAAGGGCAAGGTGGTGCCCGCAAAGTAGGGCAGGGCCACGGCGCACAACGAGGCCAGGCCGGCCGTGGCCGCTGACCAACCTTGGCGCTCCAGTGCCGCGTGCAGGGCCTCAAAGACCAGGCCGCACAACAGCATGGCGGTGGTGCCGGCGGCCGGCGTGCTGACCCGGCTGGTCAGGCGCTTGGAGCTGCGCATTGCGCCCACCAGGCCCTCGGCGCCGGCGGCCAGCGCGGCGGCGGGCGCGCCGAGCAGCGCCAACAGCGCAAACACGAACACGTCGGCCACGCCGATGGAGTGGTTGCTGCGTGGCACGCGCACCGGGAAAAACGCCGCCAGCACCACAAAACCGATGCCCAGCTGCACTTGCGCCAGCGCCACCCAGGGCAAGTGGCTGAGTTGCACCAGCGCGTACACGGTGGCGGCGGTGCCACAAGCCGCCAGCGCCAACCACAGCCGGGTGGCTGCCCGGTTGTAGTCAAACAAATGCCGCTGCGCAAAACGCCCCCAGGGCCCGGGTTGGGCACCGGGCTCTGGAGGCGTTGGCGTGGGCATCTGGGGCACTTTGGCCGGCTTGGACTGCATACCCGTTATATCGGCAGGCCGGCGCGGGCCTTGACGCCCGCGCTTGGTTTTTTACTTGTCGCCGCGCACGCTGCCGTCAATCGCGGCGCTGGGGTCGGCCAGGGTTTCGCTCAGGATGAAGCCTTCACTCAGGATGAAGCCTTCGCTCAGGATGAAGCCCGTGGACAAGGTGAAACCGGTGCCCATTGACAGGCCCTCGCTCAGGATGAAGCCTTCACTGAGGATGAAGCCCTCGCTCAGGATGAAGCCGCTGCCGGTGAGGCGTTGTTGGCCCAGCGTCAGGCCTTCGGCCAGGATGAAGCCTTCGCTCAGGATGAAGCCCCCGCTCATCACCCGGCCACCACCCGCCGCCGCGCTGCTGGCCACGCTGGCCGTGGGCATGAACACGCCGGTTTTCAACAACGACGAGTTGAGGCCCGCCTCGGCGTCCAACAGCACCACTTGCGGCGTGATCAAGGTTTGCTTGGCGGCGTTGGTTTCAAGCACGGCCACGGGCACCGTGTTGGCCAACAGGCCACCGCTGGCGGGGGCAAATTGCACGGTATTGCGCAAGGCCACCTGGCGCACCCAGGTCAGGCCCGGGTCATAGATGGGCTGGTAGGTCGAGAACAAGGCATTGCCGCTGACCAAATGGCTGCCGCCGGCGTAGGCGATGCGGCCCCAGTCGAAGGTTTCGCCATTGAGCGTGGAGCTGAGCGTGGGCATCACCCGGCCCACGGCCAGCAGGTTGTCGCCGGCCTTGATGGTGCCCGCAGCAATGGCCGGGCCGATATCGGTGCGCAGGGCCTGCGCCAAACGCACGGCGCCCTCCACGTTCAGCTGGCCAGCGCCTTGCTGCAGCAAGTTGGCGCCCGCCAGGGGCTGCGCGCTGTATTGCAGGATGGCCTTGACCAAGGGCGGCGTCAGGCCCGGGTTGACCTGCAACAGCAGCGCGGCGGCCCCGGCCACGGCGGGTGAGGCCACCGAGGTGCCGCTGAGCTGCATCAGCTCCTGGTTCAGCGTTTGGGTGGCGCCCGCGCCGGCCATCAGCTCGGGGTAGAGCGTGGCCAGCAAATTGCCGGCGGGCGCCGGCAAGTTTTGCTGGTTGGATACGGCGCCGATCACGCGGTTGCCGGAGGCCACGAGATCGGGCTTGAGCACGTTGTCAATCCAGCGGCTGGTGACGGTGCCGTTGGACAACAGTACGCTGCCGCGGGTGGGGCCGCGTGAGCTGAAGGTGGTCATCACGTCGTCGTCGCGGGCTGCGGTGGCCTTGGCATTGGACGCGCCCACGGTGATCACCGACGGCTCAAGCCCCGGCGAGCCGATGGCGCCGTACACCTCGGTGCCCGCCGCGTTTTTGCCGGCGTTGCCTGCGGCGGCCACCACCACGATGCCTGCGGCCACGGCACTGCGCGCGGCGCGTGCCAGCGGATCCACCAAAAATGAATCGGTGGCGTTGGCAGCCAGGCTCAGGTTCATTACCCGGATGTTGTCGGTGCGCGTGCGCTGGATCACCCAGTCAATGCCGGCCAGCACATCGGCCATGTTGCCCACGCCTTTGTCATTGAGCACACGCACGTCAAACAGCGTGGCGCCGGGGGCGATGCCCGACGAGTCCGGGCTTTGGTAGCCGCCCGCGCCCGCCGCGATGGAGGCCACGTGCGTGCCGTGGCCGTAGGCGTCGGGCAGGGTGGCGCGCGGCGCGGCCAGCGACACCAAAAAGCTGCTGAGCTTGGAGCTGCTGGTGGTGGACAGCAGCGAGGCCGACATCGCCGACAAGGCGCTGGCGCCCGTGCTCATGTCCACGCCCACAGCCCAGCCGCCGCCGGCCATCGCCTGGCTCATGGCGACAAAATCGACCACCTGTACCACGCGTGATTTGCCCGCCGCGTTCAGCATGCTGCGGTGGTTGTAGTCGATGCCCGAATCCAGGATCGCGATGCCCACGCCGCGGCCGTCCACCGGCGTGATGCCGCCGATCATGGGCACGGCTGAGCTGCCGCTGGCCGCCTGCAACAAGCTGCCGGTGCGCGTGGTGACGCGGTTGGGGGCGATGGCCATCACGTCGGCGCGCGCGGCCAGCGTATTCAGGCCGGCCACCGGCACCATCGCCGACATCGCCCGCACCGACACGTAAACATACTGAATCGAGCCGCCCTGGGCCAGGATGGCCGAGCGCAGGCCGGCCAGCGTGGCGTCGCTGCTGTTGGCCACGATCAACACCTTGGCAAAGAGCGCGCCGTTCAGGCTCTTGGCCCAGGTGACGCTGGGTGCCGTGGTGGTGCCGATGACCTGGGCCAGGTCGGCGGCGATCTTGGTGTTGTTGACCGCCGCCAGCGTGGGCGTGGTCACCGTTAAGGCCGTCAGGCAGGCTGCGACCGTGATCAGGTGTTTGAACATCGAACGGCGATTGGGCATGAAAAGTTTCTCGTTTTTGGCAGACTGAGGTTCACTCGGCATCCCGTATGCCAAGCGCAGCTTGCCCTTCCAGGGAGATTGTGGCATGGCGCCAGTCTTGAGGTCGGTTTCGGCGTTTTGGGGGCGGCGGCGGTAATAGTTGGCACAAGCGGCGTGAATCAGCGGCTTGGCGCCAGGCCACCACGCCGCCCAGCACCATGCACCGCCACCCGACGTGGCGACGCCGCCAGTGTGGGGCTGGCGGCGTCGGTGGCTGGGCTCGGCGGCGCGTGCTTGGCGCGGCCGGGCGTGGGGCTATGCGTCAGTCGCCCAGGATGGCGCCGTCGGTAGCTGCAAGCGGGTCGGCCAAAGACTCGCTCAGGATGAAGCCTTCACTGAGGATGAAACCTTCGCTCAGGATGAATCCCTCGGCCAGGATGAAGCCCGCGCCCAGGCTCAGGCCCTCGCTCAGGATGAAGCCTTCACTCAGGATGAAGCCCTCGCTCAAGATAAAGCCCGTGCCCGTGAGGCGCTGCTGGCCCAGCGTGATGCCCTCGGCCAGGATGAAGCCTTCACTCAGGATGAAGCCACCGCTCATCAGCCGCCCGCCGCCCGTCCAGGCCCGGCTGGCCACGTTGGCGGTGGGCGTGAACAGCCCGGTGCCCAGCGCGGCCGAGTTGGCGCCGGCCAGAGAATCCAGCAGCACGACTTGGGGCGTGATCAGGCCTTGCGCCGAGGCGTTGGTTTCAACCACCGCCGCAGCCACCGTGTTGGCGGGCACGCTGCCGCCTGCCGGCAAAAACTGCACGGTATTGCGCAGCGCCACCTGGCGCACCCACGTCAGGCCCGGGTCGTAGATCGGCTGAAAGCGGTTGAACAGCGCGTCGCCGCTGACCAGGTGGGCGCCGCCGGCAAACGCGATGCGGCCCCAGTTGAAGGTTTGGCCGTTGAGCGTGGAGATTGGCGTGGGCAAGGCCTTGCCAAAGGCCAGCAAGTTGTCGCCCGGCTTGATCAGGCCAGCCGCCAGCGCGGGGCCGATGTCGGTGCGCAGCGCCTGCGCCAGGCGCACCGCGCCTTCCACGTTCAACTGGCCAGCGCCTTGTTGCAGCAAGTTGGCGCCTGCCAGCGGCTGGGCGGTGTATTGCAGGATGGCCTTGACCAAGGGCGGCGTCAGCCCGGGGTTGGCTTGCAACAGCAGCGCGGCCGCACCGGCCACGGCGGGCGCCGACACCGAGGTGCCGCTGAGTTGCATCAGCTCCTGGTTCAGGGTTTCAGTGGCGCCTGCGGCCACTGCGCCCTGCATCAAGGCCGGGTACAGCGTGGCCAGCAGGTTGCCGGTGGGCGCGGGTCTGTTTTGCAGATTGGCCACGGCGCCCAACAAGCGGTTGCCAGGGGCTACCAGATCGGGCTTGAGCACGTTGTCGGTCCAGCGGCTGCCGCTGGGCAGGAGCACGCTGCCCCGGGTGGGCCCGCGCGAGCTGAAGCTGGTCATCACGTCGTCGCTGCGGGCGGCGCTGCCCTTGGAATTGGCCGCGCCCACGGTGATCACCGACGGCTCATGGCCGGGCGAGCCGATGGCGCCATAAACCTCGGTGCCGGCGGCGTTTTTGCCCGCATTGCCGGCCGCCGCCACCACCACGACCCCTGCGGCCACCGCGCTGCGCGCCGCGCGGGCCAGCGGGTCGATCAGGAACGAATCGGTCGAGTTGGCCGCCAGGCTGAGGTTCATCACGCGGATGTTCATCAACTTGGTGCGCTGGATCACCCAGTCAATGCCGGCCAGCACGTCGGCCACGTTGCCCACGCCTTTGTCATTGAGCACACGCACGTCATAGAGCTTGGCGCCCGGCGCCACGCCGCTGGAATCGGGCGTTTGGTAGCTGCCCAAGCCGGCGGCAATAGCGGCCACGTGGGTGCCGTGGCCGTAGGGGTCGGGTAGGGATGATGTAGGTGCAAATCGCGTCAGCTCGTCGGCCACGGCGCCCAGTTTGTCGAAGCGCGTCAGGGTGCTGCCAATGCCGCTGACGTCCGCCCCGGTGGACCAGCCGTCGCCCGGGAAATTTTTGCTGTGGGTCACGTAGTCAACCACCTCGACCACACGCGACACCCCGGCGGCGTTGCGCAGGCTGCGATGGTCCCAGTCGATGCCTGAATCGAGCACGGCAATGCCCACGCCGGCGCCGGTCACCGAGGCCAGCGTGCTGCCGGTGAGGGTGGCAATAGTGGTTTTTGGCACCGCCGAGCTGCCCGTGGCATCTTGCAACAAGCTGCCCGAGCGCCCGGCCGAGCGGTTGGGCGTGATCGCCAGCACGTCGGCGCGCGCGGCCAGCGCATTCAGGCTGGCCACGGGCACCATGGCCGACATGGCGCGCACCGACAGGTACACGTAGTGCACCGAGCCGCCCTGGGCCAGCACGGCGCCACGCAGCGCGCTGAGCGAGGCGTCGGTGCCCGACGCCACCACCAGCACCTTGGCGTAGAGCTGCCCGTTCTGGCTCTTGGCCCAGGTGACGCCGGGTGCGCTGAGCGTGCCAATGGTTTTGGCCAGGTCGGCGGCAATCTTGCCGTTGTTGGCTTGCGCCATGGCGGGCGACGCCACGGTCAGGGCAACGGTGCTGGCCAGCACGCACGCGATGGTGCTCAGCAGATGTTTGAAGGCTGAAGGTCGATGGCGCATGCGGGCTTCGCTTTCTGGTTATCTGGCAA
>JAYWDK010000493.1:0-8364 GCA_043779845.1 Betaproteobacteria bacterium
TCGGTTTGCGCCTGGCGCAGCACCCGTGCCTGGCGCCGGCTTTGCGCGCCGGCGTAAACGCGGTAGCGCTGGTCAAAACGGCCCACGCCGGCGGCCAGCGCCTGGTACTCGCCCAACTGACGGCGGTCTTCTTCAAGCTGGCCCAGGGCTTCGGCCACGTCGCCCAGCATCTCGGCGGCCAGCGGGGGCAGGGCTTCGGTCAGCGCGTGCGAGAGCGCGCTCTCATCCGGTTTTTTAGACAGCTGTGGCTGGCGCAGCTGGATCAAGGTGTCCATCAGCGCTTCATAGCGCTTGGGGCCGAGGTGGAACAAGCGCTCGTCCACCGCGCGGCGGTAGCTGCCGCCTGATTCAAACACCTGGCCGTGGCCCGCCAGCGCCTCACGCAAGCGCTCTTTGCCCAGCACCACGCGCTGCTCATTGGTCAGCCACAGGTCGCGGTTGATGCGGGGCGCGCTCTGGTGGCCGCCAGGGCTGGCGCTCTGTTTTTCATCGCTGTCTTCCAGCACAAAAAACCAGCTCTCGACCTGGGGCCGGGCCGCTGCCGCCGACAGGCCCGCGCCCAGCGTCAGGTAGCGCGGCGTGCCGTCGTCGGCGAGGCGGCCAAACTCGATCCAGGCATAACCGACGCGGCGGTCATAGCTGTTCATCAGCAGGTTCCAGGCCATTTTTTTGCCGGCGTCACCGTCGGGCTCGATGCGCGACGACTTGAGTTGCGCGTCGAACAAAAACGGCAGGGTCAGCGACAGCACCTTGGATTTGCCGGTGCCGTTGTTGCCTCGCAGCAGCAAGTGGCCATCGCGGAACCAGAACTCCTCGCTGTCGTAATGAAACAGCTCCACCAGTCCCAGGCGCAGCGGCTGCCAGCGCGCGCGTGTCGGCAGTGGCAGCGGTGGGCGCTCGGCTTGGGCGTTATCAATGACGGTGGCGAAGTCGGTTTGCATGGGGGCGGGGGAGGGCAGCGCGGTCAGTCAAACAGCGATTTGTTGGGGTTGATCGGCGCTGCCGGGGCGCTGGGCTTGCCCACTTTTCGCGGGGCGGCGCTGGCTTTTTTGACCGCAGTCGCTTTGGGCGGTGCGGCCGTGATGCTGACCTGTTGGGTGAGCGGCAAACCGGCCGCTTGGGCCGCTTGGGCCGCACCACCACCTGCCGGCGCCAGCGCAAATCGGGCCAAGGCCGGCAGCGCGATCACGCCCTCGGGCAGCACGCGGATCAGTTGCAACCGAGCCAGCCGATCGATGGCCACGCTGGCCAGTTCACGCTCGGCGCCGGGCTCTCGGGCTGATTTGCGCCAGTAGCGCCCGTGGGTTTCTTTGGCCTCGCGCAGCAGCGCGACGATGTCTAACTCGCGGGTGATGCGTGGGGCGGCCGGGGTGCTTGACGTGATGCCTGACGTGGTGCCCGCCCCGGCCTGCAAGTCATCGCGGTAGGCCGTGGCCAGCATTTCGGCCACCAGCAAGGTGGCGTGTGCGTCGGTGCCTTCGGCCGGCATTTGGGTGTCGGTCAGCTCGCTGGCTTCGTCCACCAGGGCTAAACCTTCAGCGCGTTGTTCGGCCAACAGGCCGCTGGCCTCACACAAGCGGTTGGCCAGCGCGCCGCGTTGGTTGATGAAGTAGGCCCGCGCGTCGGGCGCCAGGTTGTTGGCATACACCACGGGGTCGTCCAGCAGTTGGCGCGACAGCTGGTGGCGCAGGGCGGTGCGCCGGGCTTCGTCGCTGTCCACCACGTGCTCGGCGGTGAGCGCGTGCAGCCGGGCTTGCAGCGTGGTGGGCGCGTCCAGCGCGGGCCAGGTGGACGGGCCGCGCACGGCCGCCAGCACGCCGGCCAAGGCGCGGCGGTGCAGGTCATACAGCGCGTCGGCCTGCTCGTTGCCCACTTGGGCAAAGCCTTCTTCGTCGCCGGCCACACGCTGCAATACGCCCAAGGCCAGCAAGCTGCGGCACACGGCCACCAGCTCGCGGCGCTCGGTTTGGGTGCTGAGCGTGAAGTGAAAGCCCCGCGCCGCCAGCGCCGGCTCGGCGGCCAGCAGCAGCAAACGCTCGCCCAGCAGCCGCAAGGTGATCTGCGCGTCGGCGCGGTCGAGCACGGCGCAAGCCAGGCACAGCAGGGCGTAGCGGCGCGCGTCGTAGCCGGGCAGGCCGCGGCTGGCGTCCATGAGGTCGGCCGGGCGCTTGAACAAACGCGCACCCTCGCGCTCGACTTGCAGCGTCCAGCCGGTCTCGCGGGCAAACCACTCACGCAGGGCCTGGGCCTGGCGGCGCACTGCCACAAAAGCCTCGTGGCCGGGCGGCATCAAGGGCGTCATCAACAGCGCCCGCAAGGCGGCGCGGAACTCGTCGCGCTGCTGGCTTTGCTGGTGCTGGCCCAGGCTGGGGCGGGGAGCGCTGCGGGCTGGTTTCATGCGCCTGGGTGCACTGGCGTGATGGTGATCCAGTGGTCGCGGCCGGTGAACACACCCTGCGCGGTTTGCACGTGGGCCACGCTGCCACGCGCTAATGGCAACAAGCGCAGGCGCAGCAAGCCGTCGCCGGTGGCGCGCTCAACGGCGTCGTCGGGGCTGTTTTGCTCGGCCAACGCCTCGGCGAGCAAAGCCAGAAACAAGCCAAAAGCTGCGTCGTCCAGCGGCCCCAACTCCGACAGTTTGGTCGGCCGGCCGGTGGCCAGCAGCGCACGCGCGGCCTCCAGTTGGCGCGATTCTTCGGCAAATTGGCGGGCCAAAAAAGCGCGCGCTTCGGCCCGGTCACGCACTTTTGGCAAGGGGCCGCGCACGGTGGCCTCGCCATATTCACGCAGCCGGGGGTGGATCAGCAGCGGCGGTGCGTCGGCCCAGCGGGTGTTGGCGGGCAGCTCGTTGCCCGGGTCGGTATTGAGCGACAAATGCCGCGCCGGGTTGAGCGCAAAGGCCGCCCGCGCCAGGCGATGAGCGCTGGCCTCGTCGGGGCAGTCGGCAAACCAGCCGGCCAGCAGGCGAAAATCGGCCGAACGGTCGCTGCGGCCGCTGCGCCGCTCATTGATGGCGGCAATGGCGCCCAGCAGTTGCGGGATGGCTGATCGGGCGCGTGCGCGCAGCAACTCGGCCTGCGGGGGCTCGTGGCCGGTGGCCAAAAACCAGCCGCGCAAGCCCTGCCAGCGCTCGGCCCAGGCTTGGGCGTGGCGGGCGCGGGCATCGGTTTGATCTTGCACATCACCGGGCGCGGCGTCGCGGGCCTCACGCTCGGCGACCAAGGCCAGAAGGGTGGGCATGCGCGGCGCCAAAGCCAGGATCAAGCGGGCGATGGTGTCCGACCGGCGCACCAGATCACCAATAAAGCGCTCCAGGTAATCGATCAACCGGCGCTTGTAGACCACCACCGCGCCCGCGTCGGCTTGCTGCAACTCCAGGCTGCGGTGCACGCCGGCCATAAACGCCTGCGCGTTGTCGGCCAGGCTCTCGAACACCCGCACCAGATCACGCAAGGTTTCGTGGATCTTGGCCACGTCAAGCTCGGCGGGGGGCGGCACCTCGGCCAATTTTTGCAGCGCCAGCAACTGGCTGGCGATGTCTTCCAGGGCCACGGTTTGCAGCTCGGCGCGGCGCAGCAGTAGTTGCATAAACACCGCCAGGGCGGATTCAACCGCCTCGCCGCCTTGCGACAAGCGGTACAAAAAACGCGCACGGTAAAAATCACTGAGATTGGCCACGCGGGCGGTGTCGGGCTGCGACTCCAGATTGCCCCAGGCGGCGAGCTGGGCGAGTGCTGCGTTGATCTCTTCAAGGCGCGGCGGCGGCTCGGCCCAGCGCGCCTCGGCCAGCACTTCATCGGGGCGCAGTTGCAGCCGGTACTGGCGCTTGGCGGCCGCAAAAACATCCATGATGCAACGGTATTGGGCTGATTTTTCGGCACTCACGTGCCTGAATAGATCAGCTGAAGCGTTCACGTCTGGCATCGGATGGGGGGCGGCGTTGATGGGTGCGTGGTTGCAGCGCCAGGTGGCTGCTGCAGGCCGGGCCGGGATGTTCGCACAGGTGGACGGGGTGGTTGATGGCGGTGGTTGACAATTGCCAGGCCTGCCGTCAGCCCCGCACCCGTTTTGTAGCCCGCCCGACCTGCCCGACCTGCCCAATCACGCATGACATCCTCCGACGACAACTACATGCGCCAAGCGCTTGACCAGGCACTCAACGCGCAGCTGGCCGGCGAGGTGCCGGTGGGCGCGGTCATCGTGCACCACGGTGCCCGCGGGCCGCAGGTGCTGGCCACGGGCTACAACCGGCCGATCACCACGCATGACCCCACCGCACACGCCGAGATCGTGGCGTTGCGCCACGCGGCGCAGCTGCTGCAAAACTACCGCCTGCCCGAGTGCGAGCTGTACGTCACGCTGGAGCCTTGCGCCATGTGCGCGATGGCGCTGATGCACGCCCGCTTCAAGCGCGTGGTGTTTGCCGCGACCGACCCCAAAACCGGCGCGGCCGGCTCGGTGCTCAATCTGTTTGATCAGCCCCAGCTCAACCACCACACCGCCCTGCTGGGCGGCGTGCTGGCCGAGCCTGCGTCGGCCTTGCTGCGGCAGTTTTTTGCCGACCGGCGCGCCCAGCAGCGCGCCGAGCGCGATGCGCTGCGGGCCGCGCGCCAAGACGCCATCCCAGACCTTGCCGATATTCCCGCTAGCCCCGATATCCCCGCCATTCCCACCGGTGATGCCACTGAAATCCACGGCCATCCTGGCCCTCACCCTGACCCGATCCCATGACCACACTGCATGTGTTTGCCCCCGCCGGCGTTGAGCTGCGCCCGCCCGCGCTGAAACTGGCCAAAAAGCGCCTCGGGGCCCTGGGTTTTGAGGTCACGCTGGACCCCAGCGTGCGCGCCCGCCACCAGCGCTTTGCCGGCACCGACGACGAGCGGTTGGCCACGCTGTACCGCGTGGCCGACGCCGCGCCCGCCGTGGCCATGGCCTGCCGGGGCGGCTACGGTTTGACGCGCCTGCTGGACCGCATCGACTGGCCGCGCCTGGCCAAAAGCGTTGAGCAAGGCACACGCTGGGTGGGCTTCAGCGATCTCACAGCCTTGCAGCTGGGCTTGCTGGCGCATACCGGCGCCATCAGCTGGCAAGGCCCGATGGCTTGTGATGATTTTGGCCGCAGCGATGACGCAGGCGGCGTGGATGAAGTGACCCGAGACTGCTTTGCCGAGGCCATGTCGGGCGAGCTGGAGGCGGTGGGGTTTCGCACCGAGGCCGGCCATGACGGGCTGGCCGCGCGGGGCGTGCTGTGGGGCGGCAACCTGGCGATGGTGCAGTCGATGGTGGGCACGCCACACCTGCCAAAATCCAAGGGCGGCATCCTGTTTTTGGAAGATGTGGCCGAACACCCGTACCGGGTGGAGCGCGCACTGTTGCAGCTGCACCAGGCGGGCATCCTGGCCCGTCAAAAAGTGGTGGTGCTGGGCGCCTTTACTGATTGGCACAAAAGCACGATGGACCGCGGCTACACGCTCAAGAGCGCCATCAATCACCTGCGCAGCGTGTGCCCAACGCCCATCCTGACGGGGCTGCCGTTTGGCCACGTGGCCACCAAGGTGAGCTTGCCCGTGGGCGCCAAGGTGCAGCTGGTGGTGCAGGGGCGCGATGTGTTGATTGGCTGGTAAGTGGCTAGAAACAAACGCCGGGCTCAGCCCCAAGTGTTTCTCCTCCCCCTCGGGGGGCGGGCGCCGCAAGGCGGTGGCCTGGGGGCGCTCTCAGCACTTGCCCGATGGGTTGAAACCCGAGGCCGGCACGTCAACGGTGGCTCATAGAATGATTTCATCGCCTCGCAAGGGTTGGCCACAAACTGGCCCTGCTGAGGCGCTGTCGTTTTTGGCCTTTGTTTTTTGGGCCCTATTTTCTGGCTTTCTGCGTGGGCTTATTTTTGGAGTGCGTGCATGTGCTGCATCACCATCGTTTGTGGCTTGCGCCGCCTGTCGGTCGCCATGCTTGCCTTGTTGGGCGCCGCGTTGTTGCTGCTGACTGCCGGCTGCAACAACAGCCCCTACCCGGTGGGTGCCGAGCGCGACAACACGCTGTTTTATTCGTTTGACGAGCGCTCGCCGCGCTACCTGGACCCCACCGCGTCGTATGCCAACCCCGAGTCGGCCTACACCTTCCAGATCTACGAGCCGCCCTACGGTTATCACTACCTCAAGCGGCCGTACACGCTGATCCCCAAGGCCGCGGCCGAGGTGGTCAAGCCGCGCTACCTGGACAAATCCGGCCAGGTGCTGCCCGACGACGCACCACCCGAGTTGATCGCCGAGAGCGTGTACGACGTCAAGATCAAGCCCGGCATCCGCTACCAGCCGCACCCCGCTTTTGCGCTGGACGCCCAAGGCCAGCCCCGCTATTTGCAGCTCAGCGGGCAGCAGCTGGGCGACAAACGCTCACCGCTGGCGTTTGAGCACCAAGGCACCCGTGAGCTGGTGGCCGATGACTTTGTCTACGCGCTCAAGCGCCACGCCACCACGCGCATCGAGGCGCCGGTATTTGCCGTGTTTGCCGACTACCTGATCGGCCTGCGTGAGTACGCCGACCTGATCAAGCGTGAAGACGCCAAGGTGATGGCCGCCCTGCCCAAAGACATCCGCGACAAGCCGTTTCTTGACTTCAGAAAGTACCCGCTGGCCGGTGCTGCGGTGCTGGACAAATACACCTACCGCGTGCGGCTCAAGGGTAAATATCCGCAGTGGAGCTACTGGATGGCCATGCCCTTCATGGCGCCCGTGCCCTGGGAGGCCGATGCTTTTTACGCCCAGCCCGGCATGAACGAGGCCGGGCTATCGCTCAACCAATGGCCGGTGGGCCCGGGCCCGTACATGATGGTGGATTTTGTGCGGGATCGCCGCCACGTGATGAAGCGCAACCCCAACTACCGCGGCGAGCCTTACCCCTGTGAAGGCATGCCCGGCGACAAAGAGGCCGGCCTGCTGGACGACTGCGGCAAGACCATGCCCTTCATCGATACGCTGTACGTGACGATCGAAAAAGAGAAGGTGTCGCGCAAGGAGAAATTCCGCCAGGGCTACTTTGATTTGCCCGAGATCGAGCGGCCCGAGTGGGGCGTGCAATTCAGGGTGGACGCCGACGACTCGGATGCGGTCAAGGCCTTGTTTGACCAGCGTGGCTTCAAGTTCCCGATGATGACCGACATCAGCAACTGGTACCTGGGCTTCAACATGCTGGACCCCGTGGTGGGCCGGGGCGACACGCCCGAGCAACAAGTCAAAAACCGCAAGCTGCGCCAAGCGCTGTCGATTGCCATTGATTGGGAAGAAGGCTACGGGCGTATCTTCAAATTCAAGGGCGGCGTGGCCGCGCACGGGCCGGTGCCACCGGGCTTGTTTGGCGCGCGCGACGGGCAGCCGGGTTTTTACAACCCCATCACCCACCACCAAGTGGACGGCAAGCCGGTGCGCCGGCCCATTGAAGACGCCAAACAGCTGCTGGCCGAGGCCGGTTACCCCAACGGCCGAGAGGCCGTCAACGGCAAACCGCTGGTGCTGAACTACGATTTTCAGCGTGCGCTGACGCCCGAGTTCAAGAGCGAAAACGACTGGATGATCAAGCAGTTTGCCAAGCTGGGTGTGCAGCTGGAGGTGCGGGCCACCGACTTCAACCAATACCAGGACAAAACCCTGCGTGGCAAGCACCAGATCTTTTGGGGCGGCTGGCTGGCCGACTACCCTGACGCCGAGAACTTTTTGTTCTTGATGTATGGCCCCATCGCGCGCAGCAAACACCAGGGCGACAACTACGCCAACTACGACAACCCCGAGTACGACGCGCTGTACCGGCAGTTGCAAGCCTTGGACGACGGCCCGGCCAAGCAGGCGGTGATCGACAAGATGGTGGGCATCGTGCAGCAGGATTCACCCTGGGCCTTTGGCTATTTTCCGTATGGCGGCCTGGCGTTCCAGCAGTGGGTTTACAACGGCAAGCCCAGCATCATGATCCGCGACATGGCCAAGTACTACCGCATCGACCCCCAGCTGCGGGCGGCCAAACAGGCCGAATGGAACTCACCGGTGGTCTGGCCACTGGCCTTGCTGGGCTTGTTGTTGGCGGCCCTGGTTTGGGTGGCACGGCGCAGCTTCAACGCGCGTGAAACCGCCACCGCGCGGCGCCTGCCGGCATCAGGCAACACGCCCAAAACCACCCAAGCCTGACACCGGACACAGACCATGATTCGCTACATCCTGCGCCGCCTGGGCTACGGCTTGTTGATCCTTGTCGGCGTCAACTTGCTCACTTTTTTCTTGTTTTTTACGGTCAATACGCCTGACGACATGGCCCGCCTGAACATCGGCGGCAAGCGCGTGACGCAAGAGCAGATCGACAAATGGAAGGCCGAGC
>JAYWDK010000494.1:0-20747 GCA_043779845.1 Betaproteobacteria bacterium
GGCGTGCGACTGGACCAGGATCTGGCCACCCCTGGCCGCAGCTGGGGGGTGGAGGCTGCCGCTGGCGCGCAGGCGCATGTGGCGGGCTACATGGAAATACTGGCCCATCTTGGCCAGGAGGTCGCGTTGGGCGAGCACCTGCGGCTGGGCTTGCGCGGGGCCATCGGCCTGGGCGGCGGGGGCACAGTGCCCACGGGTGGCGGCGTGATCGAACGCGTGGACGGCACGCTGAGCCTGGCCCTGCCCGCCGCTTGGCAGCTGGGCGCCAGCCTGGGCCGGGTGCACGGCCGCACACAGGGCATGCAGGGCCAGCGCACCGAGCTGTGGTTGGCGCACAGCCTGGAGCCCAGCCTATTGCCCGGCCAGCTGCGGCGCGAAGGCACCGCCGTTGCCAATGAATGGGGTGCGGCGCTGCTGCACATCGCCCCGATGCAGCGCAACCAAGGCACGCGGCAGTCCATTGAGACCATCGGCCTGGTGCTTAACCACGGCCTCGGAGATCACGCCTACCTCACGGCCCAGACCTACAGCGCCTTGGCGGGCGCAGCCGGCGGCTACTCGATCGGCTTGCTGGGCGCGGGCTGGGCCAGTGGCACCGTGCAGAGCGATTGGCGCTACGGCGCCGAGCTGCTGGCCGGTGGCGCTGGCGGCGGCGGCGTGCGCCAGGCCAGCGGCGCGCTCGTGCAAACCCAGCTCTGGGCCAGCCGGCTGATGGCCGCGCCAGGCCAGCGGCTGCGCTTGTCGGTCGGCGCGCTGGCCTCGGCGCGGGGCGGCTCGCCGGCCCCGGTGGCGGCGATCACCTGGTCACGAAGCTTTGCCGTGGTGGGGCCGTGATAGTGGGCAATTCGGGTAGGCAAAGCGGGTAGGCCATGACGCCAGGCCAGCGGCCACATCGCGGCTTCACGGCGGCAGCGTCCGCGCCCGCGCCACGGCGCCGGGCAAGTCAGCCCAGGGCGGCTGGGTGGGCGCAAAGCGCTGGCGAAGATAGGCCACCAGCTCGGCGATCTGGTGGTCGTCCAAGGCGTGCCGAAACGCGGGCATGTGGCCAATCTCCACAAACGCGGGTTGCCAGATGCCGTCCAGCACGGTGCGGATCAGGTTGTCGGGCCGCGTGCCATGCAAGTTGGCGTTCAGCGCCAGCGGTTGGTTCAGGCCTTGCACTTCGGGCCCGGCGCCATCATGGTGACAGGCGCCGCAGGCGGACTCGAACAGGCGCTGCGTGGCACCGGGCAGCGCGGCGGCACGCACGCTGGCTTGGGTGACCAGGGCCAACGCCGCCGCCGACAAGGGCGCCGCGCCAGGCCAGGCGGGTGCTGGTGACGCGGGGGGTGTGGCCGGTGTGGCGGGTGGTGCGGACAGGCCCGACAACCCGGGCGCTGGCGCCGCTTGCAGCGACACCAGGTAATGCGCCATGGCCCGCACATCAACTTCGGGTAGGTGGGCCAGGCCTTGCACCACGGGCGCCATCGGTCCACCGGCAATGCCGTGTTCGGGGTGGTGGCCCCGGCGCAAATAGGTGGTCATCGCGTCTTCGGTCCAGGCCACGGGTGAGCGGTTCAGCGCGCCCAGGGGCGGCGCCTCCCAACCCTTGACCATCGCCCCGCCCAGGTAGGCTGACTGGGCCAACTCGCCGCCCCGCGCATCGCGCGGCGTGTGGCAGGCGCTGCAGTGGCCCAGGCCGTTCACCAGGTAGGCGCCACGTTGCCAAGCCGGGCTGCGCCGCGCCGCGTCCAGGCTGCGCTGGGGCTCCATCAATTGGGCGCGTGGCAAGGGCGGCGCGGGCACTGGGCCGGCTTGCAGGTACAGCGCGTTCCACAGCGCCATCAGCGGCCTGACGTTGTACGGCCAGGCCAGCCGGGTTTCGGGCACGGCGTGGGCCACGGCAGGCTGGGCCATCAGATAGGCGTACAGCGCGGTCAGGTCGGCGTCGGTGGTCTGGGTGAATGCCGTGTACGGGAAGGCCGGGTACAGGTGGTGGCCATCCCGCGAGACGCCCTCGCGCATGGCGCGCTGGAAGGCCGAAAACGACCACAGCCCGATGCCGGTGGCTGCGTCGGGCGTGAGGTTGGTGCTGTAAACCGTGCCAAACGGCGTGGCCATGGCCAACCCACCGGCCAGCGGCCGGCCGCCCTCGGCGGTGTGGCAAGTGGCGCAGTTGCCCAAGGCGGCAAGCTGGCGGCCCCGGTTGATCAGATCGGGCGCGTAAAGGCTGGCGCCGGCCCCACCGCCAAGTTGCACCGGCGCGATGGCCGGCCGCCAGCCCAGCGCGGCTGCGCCCAGGCTGATCAATCCACCCACCACCGCGCCGGCCACGGCCCAGGCTGCACGGCGTGGGCGTTGGGGGTCGGCGGCCTCGGGCAAGGGCCCGGGCGCGGGCACAGTGCCAGCTTTTGCGTCGGGCTTTGCGCCGTGTTTTTCGTCCACATTGGCATCGCTGGCCGCGCCGCTTTCGGCCGCATCCAAGCCCGCGCCCGGGGCCGCCGGCGCCGGCAAAACGCCAAGCGCCGCGCGCACCACCTCGGGCGTGAACGGGGGCGCCCTGAAGCGCACGCCGGTGGCGTCAAAAATGGCGTTGGCGATGGCCGCCGTGCCCGGCACCGACGCTGATTCACCCACGCCCAGCGGCGCCTCGCCGGGGCGTGGCACCAGCAGCACGTCCACCACCGGCACGTCCAGAAAGGTGAGGATCGGGTAGCTGCCCCATTCCCGGCTGGCCACCGTGCGGGTGGTGGGATCAATGCGCACCTGCTCTTTGAGGGCGCGGCTGGTGGTTTGCAGCACGTTGCCGTGCACTTGTTGCTGCACGCCCTTGGGGTTGACCATCAGGCCGGCGTCGTGGCCTACCACCACACGCTGTACGCGCACCTCACCCGTTAGCTTGTTGACCCGCACGTCGGCCACCCAGGCCGCCCACGCCGCGCCAAAACCGGGGAACTTGCTGTGGGTGTAGCGCGCGTAGGCAAAGCCCTGGCCGCTCAACCAATCACCCTGATCGGCGGGCCCGTCCAGCAAGCCCGGCCTGTTGCGATGCGGCGGCTGTGCCGGCTGCTGTTGCTGTGGCTTTGTGTGCGGCACCCAGCCCGCTTTGTCGGCCGTGGCACGCACCAGGTCGGCCGCGCGTGGGTCATCCAGATAACGCAGCCGGTACGCGACAGGATCCACCCCAGCCGCAGTGGCCAGCTCGTCGATATAGCTCTCGTGCGCAAATGAATTGGGCAAGGCTGAGACGCCGCGCAGCCAGCTGGCCCGCAAGATGGGCGCCATGTCGTTGACGGTGATGCGCTGGTGCAAGTAGGCATAGGGCGGCACCGCCGTGCGGTCGCCCATCTCGAACGCCAAGCCCACCGCCGGCACGGCGCCCGTCAGCAGCAAGGCCAGCGTGGGTGCGCCGTTGCTGGGGTAGCTGGTTTGAAAATCGTAGCCCGCCGGCGCGCCATCATCCCGCAGCCCGCCCTGGATCTGCATCAGCTGCGCGGCGCCCTTGGGCTCCCAGGCGTGCTCCTGCGCGCGGGTGAGCTGCACGCGCACCGGCCGGCCCACGGCGCGGGCCAGCAGCAGCGCGTCGGCCGCCACGTCGTCGGCGCTGTTGCGGCCGTAGCAGCCGGCAGCCTCCAGGCGGATGACCTCGATGTCGGTGTCGGCCAGGCCGGTGAGCTTGGCCAGATCGGCCCGCAGCACGTGCGGGTTTTGCGTGCCGGCCCAGACGGTGGCGCGGGCGCCGAGCCCGCCTGTCTCACCATCCGCCACACGATCCGCCACACCGTCCGTCTCGCCACCCACCCGCCATGTCGCCACTGCGCAAGACGGGCCGATCGACGCGTGCATCTGATACGGCCACACATAGCTTCGATCCAGCGTGATGCTGGCCTCCAGCCGCGCGGCCAACAAGTCGCCATGCTGGGCCACCACGCGGGGCGTGCTGGGGTGGGCGCTGATGGCCTGGGCCAGGTCATCCAGCTTTGCTACCGGCGTGAACGGCGCCCAGTCCACTTGCAGCGCCAGCATCGCCGCTTCGGCCTGCTCTTCACGATCGGCCACGATGCCGATGAAGTCACCAATGACCACGATTTTTTGAATGCCGGGGATGTGCAAGATCGACGCCTCGTGCACCGCCAGCAGCGAGCGGCCGACAAAATCACCCGCGTCCACGCCAGCATAGGGCGGGCGCAGCACGCGGCCGTGCAGCATGCCGGGCAGGCGGTGGTCGTGCACGTACACCGGCCCGCCGGTGGCTTTGGCGGGCAAGTCAAGCCGTGGCGCCGAGGTGCCTACCACCGTGTAGTCGGCCTCGGGTTTGGTGGGCGTGGCGGCGTCCAGCATCAGCTCCACGTGCTGGCCAGTCAACAGCTCGGCATAGGCCAAGCGCCGGCCGTCGGGGTGCACCACCTCGCCGGCCTGGGTGCTCAGACCTGAATCGCCGGCAGCGCCCGCATCGCCTGCGGACTCGCCGGCCGAACCCCAACGCGCCCTTGCAGCGTCCACCAGCCAAGCCCGGGCCTGCGCCGCCGCCAGCCGCAGCGGCTGGGCGTGGATTTGCAGCGAGGTGCTGGCAATCGTCGGCCCCTGGTTGGGCGCACGCGCGGTGTCGCCCAGGATGACCACCACGCAGTCCAGCGGCAGGTCCAGTTCTTCAGCGGCGATCTGGCCGTACGCGGTGCGGATGCCCGTGCCCAGGTCCACGTGGCCGAGCAAAGCGATGGCCTGGCCGTCGTCGCACACGGCCAGCAAAACCTCCAGCCCTTCGGCCGGATCGCCCGCCACGATGGGCGGCTGGCCGGGGCTGGGCGCGGGCGGCGCAGGGGGATCACGCAATACCAGCAGCACGCCAGGGGCCTGACGGAAATCGGCGCGTGTGCGCCAGGTGGCGGCACGGGCGCTCATGGGCGCAAGGGCATGGGGGCCGCCGAAGCCTGTCCCGCCAAGGTCTGACTTCCCAATGGTTGATCCGTTGACATGGCGTTCGCTGCCGCAGGCTGAGCCGCCATCAAGCGAGCCGCCAACTGCACCGCCGCCAATATCTCAAGGTGCGACCCACAGCGGCACAGGTTGTGCGACAACGCGCTACGCACTTGCGCATCGGTAGGCTGGGGGCAGCGGCGCAGCAACGACACCGTGGCGATGATCATGCCGTTGAGGCAATACCCGCACTGCGCCGCCTGGGTCTGGATGAAGGCCTGCTGCACCGGGTGCAGCGCCTGCGCCTGCCCCAGGCCCTCCAGCGTGGTGACTTGGCGGCCGGCCACGGCAGATACAGGCATGGCGCAGGACCGGGCCGCCCGGCCATCGACCAACACCAGACAAGCGCCGCACTGCCCCAGGCCACAACCGTATTTGGGCCCGTTGAGGCCCAGATCATTGCGCAGCACGGTGAGCAAAGGCACGCCGCCCGCCACCACAAGCCGCTCAACACGGCCGTTAACGCTGGTGGTGACGAGGGCCGAGACCATTTTGATAACCGACAACGTGCCCGGGCTTGGCGTGCTGCTCAAGGGCCTGGCCCGGTGCTTGATCAGGCCATGTCGATATCGGCCGACTGGATGCGTTTGACGCCCTTGGCGGCCATCTGCTTCCAGGCGGCGGCCAGTGAGCCGTTCAGGTCAATGGCGCGGCAGGCGTCTTCAACCACGAACACCTCAAAGCCGGCTTGTCGCGCGTCCATCGCTGTCCAGGCCACGCAAAAATCGGTGGCCAAACCGGTGATGTACACGGTTTTGATGCCGCGTGCTTTCAGGTAGCCGGCCAGGCCGGTGACTTGCTTGCGGTCGGCCTCTTGAAACGCCGAATAGCTGTCTACCGCCTTGTTGAAGCCCTTGCGGATGATCAGCTGCGCCGTGGGCAGCTTGAGGTCCTTGTGCAGCGCGGCGTCTTCGGTGCCTTGCACGCAGTGGTCGGGCCACAGCACTTGCTGGCCGTATTGCAGCTGGGTGGTCTCGAAGGGCTTTTTGCCCGCGTGGCTGCTGGCAAACGAGGCGTGGCCAGCGGTGTGCCAGTCTTGCGTGACGATGATGTTCTGGAAGGCGCCGGCGATTTTGTTGATCACCGGCACCACCTCTTCACCCTTGGCCACGGGCAGCGTGCCGCCGGTGACAAAGCAGTTTTGCACGTCCACCACGATCAGCGCGCTGTTGGCGGCGGGCTTGAGCTTGCCGGCGGCAAGCAGTGGCAGCGGCAGCGCGGCGGCGGTGGCCCCCAGCGACAGGGTTTGCAGGAAAGCACGGCGGTGTTGCAGGTTCATGGGGTTCTCCTTGGGGTTGCGGGGTCAAGTCAAAAAATCACCTTGCCGGATCACGGCGCGGGGGTACATCACGGGTTCAAATCGCTGGCTTACATCGCAAGATAAGCGCGGCGCACCTCGTCATTGGCCGCCAGCTCGGCCATCGGGGCCTGGTAACGGATCTGGCCTTTTTCCAGCACGTAAGCGCGGTCAGATACCAGCGCGGCAAAGTGCATGTTCTGCTCACACAGCAAGATGCTCACGCCCTGGGCCTTGAGCGCCTGGATCATCAGCGCCATCTGCTCGACGATCACCGGCGCCACGCCCTCGCTGGGCTCGTCCAGCAGCACCAAAAACGGGTTGCCCATCAGCGTGCGCGCAACCGTCAGCATCTGCTGCTCGCCACCACTCATGCGCCCACCCGGGCGCTGCGGCATCTCGCCCAGGTTGGGAAACAGCTTGAACAGCGCCTCGGTTGTCCAAGTTGGCGCTTTGCCACCATCGGGCCAATGGCGCGGCGGCTGGGCGCCCACGGCCAGGTTTTCAAGCACCGTGAGATCACTGAAGATGCGGCGGTCTTCGGGCACAAAACCCAGGCCGGCACGCGCGATGGTGTGGGGCTGGGCCCCGCTGATGTCGCGGCCCATGAACCGCACCTGGCCACGGCGCCTGTCCAGCAAACCCATCAGCGCCTTGAGCGTCGTGGACTTGCCGGCACCGTTGCGCCCCATCAGCGCCACAACCTCGCCACGCCGTACTTGCAGGTCCACGTCAAAGAGGATTTGCGCGGCGCCGTACCAGGCGCATAAACCTTGGGCGTCCAGCAGCAGGTCGTGGGTTTCAATGGTCATGTTGGCGGCCGTGTTTGCGGCCGTGTCTGCGGTCTTGTCGGCAGTCATGCACCCGCCTTTTTCTCGAAGGTTTTGCCGCTGCCAAAGTACACCTCCTGCACCTTGGCGTGCTCGCGGATCTCGGCCGGCGTGCCATCGGCGATCAAGCGCCCACGCGCCAGCACGATCAGCCGGTCAGCGTAGGCAAACACGACATCCATGCTGTGCTCGGTGAACAGCACGGCCAGGCCCCGCTCGACCACCAGTTTTTTGGTCAGTGCCATCAGCTCGTTGCGCTCTTGTGGCGCCATGCCGGCGGTGGGCTCGTCCATCAGCAGCAGCTTGGGGGCGTTGGCCATCGCCATGGCCAGCTCAACCCGCTTGATATCGCCGTACGCCAGCACGCTGCACGGCCGGTCAGCCTGCGCGTGCATGCCCACTTGCAGCAGCAAGTCCATGGCCTCGGCGCGCTTGTGGTGGGCGGCGCGGCGCCACATCGAGTACAGCCGGCCGTCGGCCGAGATCAGCGCCATCTGCACGTTTTCAACCACCGACAGCGACGCAAAGGTTTCGGCGATCTGGAAGGTGCGGCCCACGCCCAGCGCCCAGATGTCGCGCGGCTTGCGGCCCACCAGCTCTTGGCCGGCCAGCTTGATCGAGCCGCTGTCGGCCTTGAGCTGGCCGTTGACCATGTTGAAGGTGGTGGACTTGCCCGCGCCGTTGGGCCCGATCAGCGCCAGCAGCTCGCCTTGGGCCACGGCAAAGTTGATGCCGTCGACGGCGCGGTTGCCGCCGAAGGATTTGCCCAGATTGGTGACTTGCAACAAGCTCATGCTGCGGCCCTCTTGCGGTCAGCCACCATCGCCACAAAACCCGCGATGCCCATCGGAAACACCAGCACCAGCAGCAGCACGATGCCGCCCAGCAGCGCACGCCAGTAGTCGGTGGCACGCGCCACAGTGTCTTGCAGCCACGTGAAAGTAACGGCCCCGACAACCGGCCCGGCCAGGGTTTGCACACCGCCCAGCAACACCATCACCAGGCCATCAACCGACTTGCCCACGCCCAGGCTGTCGGGCGAAATGCTGCCCTTGCTGAAGGCATACAGCGCGCCCGCCAAACCCGCAAAGACAGCGGCCACCACAAAAGCCGCCCACTGGATGCGCGGCACGTTGATGCCGATGGCGCCGGCCCGCAAGGGTGAATCACGCGAGGCGCGCATGGCGTAGCCGAAGGGCGAAAACAAAATGCGCCGCAGCGCCAGCACGCCACCCGCCACCAGCACCAGCGTCAAAAAGTAATAGGCCTGTTTGTCGGCCAGCCAGGCCGCTGGCCACACACCCGTGAGGCCATTGCTGCCGCCCGTGAACTCGTCCCACTGGAAGGTGACCGACCACACAATTTGCGCAAACGCCAGCGTGAGCATGGCCAGGTACACACCCGATAGCCGCACGCAAAACCAGCCAATTACCACCGCACCCGCGCCCGCCAGCAAGGGCGCCCCCAGCAGTGCAGCCTCCATGGGCCAGCCGGCCTTGAGCATCAGCAAGGCAGCCGCGTAAGCGCCCAGGCCAAAGTAGGCCGCGTGGCCAAACGAGTGCATGCCCGCCGGGCCCATGATGAAGTGCAGGCTGGTGGCAAATAGCGCGGCCGTGAGCAAATCAATCGCCAGCACAGTGAGGTAGGGGCTGCTGCTGGTGGCCCAGGGCAGCACCAGCAAACCCAGCGCGGCCAGGGTGGACGCAATCAACAACAAGCGCCCCGCCGGGCGCAAGGGCGGCTCGATGGCGGCCGTGTTGCGGCTGGGCGCTTGCGCTTTGCCCATCAAACCCCAGGGCCGCCACACCAGCACCACGGCCATCACCAAAAACTCGGCCACCAGCGTGAGCTTGGAAAAACTGAAGTCAACGCCCCACCAATGCACCGTGCCCAGGCCCACGCACAGCGCCTTGATCTCGGCGATCAGCAACGCCGCCACATAGGCGCCGGGGATGGAGCCCATGCCGCCCACCACCACCACCACAAACGCATCGCCGATGGTCAGCAGATCCAACCCCAGCGAGGCCGGCTCACGCGGCAATTGCAGCGCACCGCCCAGGCCTGCCAGCATGGCGCCCAGCGCAAACACGCTGGTGAACAGCCAGGCCTGGTTGACGCCCAGCGCGCCCACCATCTCACGGTCTTGGGTGGCCGCGCGCACCAGCGTGCCCCAGCGTGTGCGTGTGAGCAGCAACCACAGGGCGCCCAGCACCAGTGGGCCGGCGACGATCAGCAGCAGGTCATAACTGGGGAAACGCCGGCCCAAAATAGCCACCGCGCCAGACAAGCCCGGCGCGCGTGGGCCCAGCAAGTCTTCAGGCCCCCACAGCCACAGCGCGGCGTCCTTGATCACCAGCACCAGCGCAAAGGTGGCCAGCAACTGAAACAGCTCGGGCGCGCGGTAAATGCGGCGCAGCAACACCATCTCGACCAGCGCGCCGATGGCGCCCACCACGACTGCCGCCAGCAGCAAGGCGGGCCAGAAGCCAATCGCCGGGCCCAGCTTGTCTACCAGGCTGTAGGCGATGTAGAGGCCCAGCATGAAAAACGAGCCGTGGGCAAAGTTGACGATGCGGGTAACGCCGAAGATGAGCGACAAACCGGCCGCCACCAGGAACAAGGATGACGCGCCGGCCAGGCCGTTGAGCAACTGAACGAGGAAGGCTGAAAAACTCATGGGGGCGGGGTGGGGCTGGTTCCGATATAGCGGGAGCGTTGGGTACGAACTGGCGTGAGAGGCTGAGATGTGGGTCAGGACGGGCCGCGAATCACCCTCACCGTGCTGTAGCCCAGAACACCCGTCTTGGACGCCCTGCAGCCAGCTCCGGCACGGTGGTGACAGGCGCCGAATGTCCGAGCCTGCGGGGCAGGCGAGTCCACACCACGGTGCCCGAAAAGGTCGAGGGCAAAACCATTGAAACTGGCGTACAGGCCCTTTTCTTTGCTGACTTTCTTTTCGGCCCGAAAAGAAAGTTAGGCGCCCGCCGGGGCGAACACCAGGCACCGCGCATCAAGCGAGAACAAAAACCAGCAAGTCGGCAAAGACCAAAAGAAAAGCCAAACCCGCCTCCAATCGGTTCTGCGCATGGCTTGGTGATGGGTTCGGGGGCGACCAGCCCGTCACCCCAACCCTCCAGCAGGTGGGAAAGGGGGCCTGTCAAGACAGCGAGGCCCGGGCTTCAGTGAGTCGCTGAGTCACTGCGCCGGCCGCAGTTTTTTCACTTCTTCGTCGGTGGGCTGGTACTTGGCACCGTCGAGGTAGCGGTAGTCCACCATCGTGCCCTTGCCACCTTCCATCCTGGTTTTGCCCACAAAGGCGCCCATGGTGGATTGGTTGTCCTGGGCGCGGTAGGTGGCTTTGCCAAACGGCGTGATCACGTCCAGGCCCTTGAAGGCGGCCACCAGTTTTTCAGTCTCGCTGCTCTTGGCTTTGGTGATGCCCGCAGCCAGGGATTTGATGGCCGAATAACCCACCACCGAGCCCAGACGCGGGTAATCGTTGTACTTGCGGTGGTAGGCCAGGAAAAACGCCTTGTGCTCGGGCGTCTGGATGCCGTACCAGGGGTAGCCGGTGACGATCCAGCCGTTGGGGGTTTCATCTTTCAGCGGGTCCAGATACTCGGGCTCGCCGGTCAGCATGCTCACCACCTCGCGGCCCTGAAACAAACCGCGCGTATTGCCCTCACGCACAAACTTGGCCAGGTCGGCGCCAAACAGCACGTTGAAGATGGCGTCGGGCTTGGCATCCGCCAGCGCCTGCACCACGCTGCCCGCGTCCAGCTTGCCCAGCGGCGGGGCTTGCTCGGCAACAAACTCCACGTCCGGCTGTGCCGCCTTGAGCAGCGCCTTGAAAGTGGCCGCCGCCGACTGGCCGTATTCGTAGTTGGGGAATACCACCGCCCAGCGCTTTTTCTTGAGCTTGGCCGCCTCGGGCACCAGCATGGCCGACTGCATGTAGGTGGACGCCCGCAGGCGGTAGGTGTACTTGTTGCCGCTGCCCCAAACGATCTTGTCGGTGAGCGGCTCGCTGGCCAGGTAGAAAAACTTTTTCTGCTTCGCAAAATCAGTCAGCGCCAAGCCGATGTTGCTCAAAAAGCCGCCAGTCAGCACGTCCACCTGCTCACGCGAGACCAGCTCTTCTGCAGCGCGCACCGCGTCGCCCGGGGCGCCGTTGTCGTCGCGGGTGATCAGCAGCACTTTTTTGCCGTTCAGGCCACCGGCTGCATTGATTTCTTCAACCGCCAGCTCCATGCCCTTTTTGTAGGGCTCCAAAAAGGCGGGCTGCACCTTGTAGCTGTTGATCTCGCCGATCTTGATGATGCCCTGGGCCTGGGCGGGCGTGGCCGTGAAGGTGGCCAGCGCGGCCAGCGACAAGAGCGTGGCCAGGAAGTGAGTACGTTTCATCTTGAGGTGTTCCTAGGCAGAGAGAGTGAGTGTGATGTCAAAAAATATCGCGGCAGCGCAGCGTGTTGAAAACGTCTCGAAAGGGGTTCAGCGCAGGCCGTCTTCGCCCTGGATCTGGTCGGCTTGCAGGCCGCCAATGCGCGCCAAGGGCCGGCCACTGGCTGTGACCACCACTGCCACCACGAGCTCAAAGGCGCGTGGCGCGTCGCCAATGCGCGCCTCCATCGCGTCAAAGTGGCTGCGCACGAAGGCGGCATCCTTGTGGCCCAGTGGCACGTCAATAGCCGTGCCCAGGCCGCCCTGCTTTTTGGCCGACGGCACCAGCGCCGCGCCGTGCTCAACCGCCAGCCGCAAGGGCGCGCCCAGCTTGGGGTGCAGGATGGCGGCGGCATGCTCCAGCTCGCCCGCCTCACCCACGATGGCCGCCTTGCCGTAGCTTTGCGCCTGGGCGGGGCTGATGCCCAAGGCCTGAACGCAGCGATCACCCAGCAAGCCGCCCAGTGTCTCGCCGATGTTGATCAGCGCGTCGAGGTTCTCAACATAGCGGCCCGAAAACGGATTGCTGATCACTGCCATGGCCAGGGCGCGGCGTGTGGGGGGTACTACGTCACGGCCCATCTCGCGGTGGATTTCATCCACTTGCACCACGAGCTTGCGCACGTAGTCGGGCACGGTAGTTTGGCTGCTGGTGCTCATCGCTGACCATCCCATTTGGCAATCGCGTCGGCCGCCAAACCGCCCACCCGTGCGTGCACGCGGGCGCCGGTGCTCATGGCCAAAATCAATACGATCTCGTCGGGCCGGGGCGCGCCGGGCACGCGCACTTCAAAGGCGTCGAAGTGGCTGCGCACGTAGCTGGCGTTGATGTGCGTGAGCGGCACGTCCAGCGTGGCGCCGGGCCCGCCCACCTTTTTGGTGCTGGGCACGATGGCCAGCGCGTTGCCACTTTGACCGCCGCTGGCTATGCCTTTGGCATACGCGGCGGCATCCCCCTTCCAGCCCAGCAGCTCACGCATGGCGTAGCCGCCCGGCACATGCCACAGCGCGCCGTGCTCCAGCTCGCCGGCCGCGCCGATGATGGCGCCCTTGCCGTAGCCCTGGATGCGCTCGGGCGCCACGTCCAGCGCGGCCAACAGGCGCCGCGCCATGTCCAAGCCCACAGGATCAAGCGCCTCCATCATGGGCAGGATGTTGGGCTCGTAGCGGCCGGCGTAGGGGTTGGTGAGCACGGCCGCAATAGCGCCCCGGCGCAGCGGCACCGCAGCCCGCGGGCCGCCTTCGTGGTAGATGTCTTCGACCTGGGTGAAGACGCGTCGGATGTCGATCAGGCTCATGGTGGGGTTTCGTCTGTCTCGTGTAGCAATTGCTGAACCCAGTGCGGGCTGAATGTTGGGCAGGCCGGCGGGCTGACGACGGTGTCGAGCGACGGCGCGGAGTCCGGTCGCCACTCTAGCGGCTGCCTCGGCAGCAGCCGCTCGAATGAACCCTGACACACCAGCACGGCTGCGAATACCAGCCCGCAGTCTTGCAGGCCTTGGGCGCAGGCCAAACCTTGCCGCAGCGCCCGCTGCACCTGGGCCGGCGCCAGGGTGGGCACGGCCACGGTGACGGCAATGTCGCCCAGATCACTGTCGTCGCGCACGCTGTTGGCCGGGCGCCGCACGATGTTGGCGTCGGCTACGTTCACGGCGTTGGCAATCACCGTGGCCCCCGCGTCGGCCATGGCGGCGTTGGCGGCCAGCACGGTCACGCTGTCGGCGATGCCGCGCGACAGACTGCGCCCGCGCCAGCCACTGGTGGCCACGCCACGCACCGGCTGGTGGGCGCGCACCACAAAGGCCGCGTCGGTGCGCAAGGTGCCGGCCGTGGTGCAAGCCGCAGCCGCCATGTCAAAGCGCGACAGGTCGGCATACAGGCCCACGCGCGCCTCAAACCCGGGCGCCAGGTGCAAGGCAATGTCGCCGCCGTTGTTGACCCAGGCGCGCTGAACGCCGGGCCGCCAGTAGGCGGTGATCAGCGCCATCGCAACCGAGCCGGCCACCGCCGCCATCGGTGTGATGAACCCATCGGCCTCGGCCACCAGGGGTTGGCAGGCGGCCCACATCTGGCGGGCAATCGGGCCGTTCAGCGGGCAAGGTTCGGCGATTGTCCCGGCTATGGGCCCAGACGTTGACCCCCGCACCGGTTGGCGCAGCCGCGGCAGCTCGGCCACCAACTCATGCAGCACCGTCTGGAAGCGCTGCCACGCGGCGGCGTGCGCGGCCTGCACCGCGCTGGTGTCGCCCTCGGCGGCGATCACGATGTCGATGGGGCCGTGCTGAAAATGCCAACGCCCGCCGGGCAGCAAAGCACGCTGGGCGCCGCTTGGCGACGGGCGCATCGGCTTAGCCGATGGCTCGGCCGTCGGCATGGCAATGGCCGAGGCTGCGGGTGCCACCATCGGCTTGACCCTGTGCGCACGCCACAAGCCGCCGCCCATCAGCCCAGCAGGGGCGCTTGCCCCAGCGGCCAGGGGTTGCCGGGCGCGGGCGCCACAAAACGCCGGCCTTGCGGCGCGCCATCGGCGTGCCAGCTGCCGGTGGCCAGCACGTGCGCCAGCGGCCGCACATAGGCCATGTGGCCACCCAGCGCCCGGTAGTCGTCCAGGGTCATGCTGAACTCAATGGGGGCCACGATGGCCGGGGTGGGCACGCTGCCAAAGCTGTTGTCGGGCATGCGCAGCACGTCCACCATCACCGTGATGCCGCCGCCCGGCCACACATACGCCGGCGCGCCGCCGCAGGTCACGTTGACGCGGCCTTGCTTGATGGCGCGCGTCAGACGCACCGGGTTGCTGGTGACTCCCGCCCGCAAGCTGCCGCCGGCCCCGCCCACAAACAGCACTGTGCAAAGCGAGGGCTCGCAGTTTTCACCAATGCGATCGACGATGTTTTGCACGGGCCCGGGCAGGGTGGCAGCTTGCGGCACCAGCGCGTCGTCCAGCACGTACCAGGCCGCGTGCTCACCGGTGGTGCTGACCATCAACAGGCGCTGGCCAGGCCAGGCCAGATCGGCGTCAAAGCGCTCGATGATGGCCAGCGGATCAAGCACGTCGGTGCCACCCCAGCCCGTGCCCGGGTTGGCCACCTGGAAGTAGCGCCCGGGCGTGCTTTTGCGGCCGCGCACCTTCAGGCCCGACGGCCGCAAACCCAGGCAGCGCCCGGCCTGGTGCTCTGTCAGCACGCCGGTGATGTGGTCGTCCAGCACCACCACTTCATCCACCAAGCCCATGAACTGCTGGGCAAAGATGCCCACCGTGGCCGAGCCACAGCCCACACGCATGCGCTGCTCGGGCACACCGTTGACCACCGGCGCCTGGCCTGCCTGCACCACCACCCATGCGCCGCCGTCGATGCTGAGATCCACCGCTTGTTTGTTGCCCAACGCCTGCATCGTGGCCACGGTGACGCGACCCTCTTTTTTGCTGCCGCCGGTGATGTGGTGCACGCCGCCCAGGCTGAGCATTTGTGAGCCGTATTCGGCCGTGGACACATGGCCTACCACCTCGCCCTGGCAGCGCACGTTGGCCTGCTCGGGGCCCAGCCAGCGGTCGGTATCGATCTTCAGCTTGAGGCTGCAATAGCTGAAGATGCCCTCGGTGACCACCGTGACCATGTCCACGCCATCCAGCAACGACGACACGATGAACGGCGCCGGCTTGTAATCGGGATAGGTGGTGGACGCGCCCACGGCGGTGACAAACAGCCCGGGCTCGTGGGCCAAAGCGTTCAAGGCCGTTGCGTCGGCGTCGCTTGCCGATGGCAAAAACGGCACCAGATCAACCTGCCCTGCAGCGAAGCTGGCATCCAAGCCGGCATCCAAGCCCTCAGCAACACGCAGGCGCACCAACAGCACCGGATCCACCCGCACCAGCACGCCGCCCTGGTTGGCATAGCGGTCACAGGCGCCGGCCTTGCCCGCGCTGATCTGGCACAGCACCGGGCAGGCGTTGCATTCAATCTTGTGCGCGGCCAGGCGCTCAGAGCGCGGTGCGCTGGCCCAGGCCAGTGCGGCGTCAGTGCCCGTGCCGATGCCGATGGGCAGCAACTCACCCAAGCCGTCGGTCTTGGTGTGTTCGTGCTCAGACATGTCGACCCTGCCAATGGCCGCCAGCATGACCTGCCGCAAAACCCCGCACCCCGGGACAACCCGGGGGCTGGGGCACAATACGGCTTGATGCAGTGGGCCTGAAATTCATGTAGTGCCTGCTAAACCAATGTGTAGCCGATGCTACATTCACGGCGCAGGCAGCGCAAGCGGGGTCGGGGTGTTCACCGGCCGCAACCGTGCCCTGGCCCGGCCGATGTTTTCAAAGCCCGTACTGACTATCCGAGCCCCAACACCATGAGCGCCTTCAACGACGAAACAGTCCTCAGCGTCCACCACTGGACCGACCGCCTGTTCTCCTTCACCACCACGCGTGATCCGTCATTGCGCTTTTTGAATGGTCACTTCACGATGATCGGCCTGCGCGTCAACGGCAAGCCCTTGCTGCGGGCCTACAGCGTGGTCAGCGCCAATTACGAAGAGCACCTTGAGTTCCTGAGCATCAAGGTGCAAGACGGCCCGCTCACCAGCAAGCTGCAGCACATCCAGGTGGGCGACCACATCGTGGTGGGCCGCAAGCCCACGGGCACACTGGTGATTGATTACCTGCTGCCCGCCAAACGCCTGTACATGATCAGCAGCGGCACCGGCCTGGCGCCCTTCCTGAGCATCATCCGTGACCCGGCCACTTACGAGCGCTTCGAGCAAGTGATCCTGGTGCACGGCGTGCGTGAAGTGGCCGAGCTGGCCTACCACGACTACATCACCCAAGAGCTGCCCAAAGACGAGTTTCTCGGCGAGATGGTCAGCAAACAGCTGCGCTACTACCCCACCGTCACGCGTGAGGCCTTCCGCAACACGGGGCGCACCACCGACCTGATCGAGTCGGGCAAGCTGTTCACCGATTTGGGCGTGCCGGCCCTCAACCCGGTTGAGGACCGGGTGATGATCTGCGGCAGCCCGGGCCTGCTGAAAGACCTGAAGCCAATGCTTGAAGTGCGCGGCTTCAAAGAGGGCAATACCTCGACGCCGGGCGACTTTGTGATCGAACGCGCGTTCGTCGAGCAGTAAGCCGCCCCAAGCAAGCGCCCCGCCCACGTCAGCATGGCCACCACCGCGCGCAAAAAGCCCAGCACGGCGGCCACCACCAGCGCCAAAAAATCAGCGCTCGCCGGGCAAACCACCGGCCGCAAGCTGGGCGTGCGTGAGCTGGCAGCGCTGACCACGCGCGACAACATCCTGCGTGCGGCCACCAAGGTGTTTGCCAAGCATGGTTTTGTGGGCGGCCGCGTAGAGCAAATCTCCACTGCGGCCAAGTCCCATGACCGCATGATTTACTACTACTTTGGCAGCAAAGAGGCGCTGTTCATTGCGGTGATCGAAGACACCTACCGCCGCTTCAACGAGGCCGAGCAAGCGCTGGCGCTCAACATCGCCGAGCCGGTGAAAGCGCTTGAAGCCGTGATCCGGTTTGTGTGGAGCTACTACCAGAAGAACCCCGAGTTCATCACCCTGCTCAACACTGAAAACTTGTACCGGGGCAAGCACATTGCCAAGAGCGCCACCGCGCGCCAGTACTCGTCGCCGGTGATCAGCATCACCGACGGCGTGCTCAAAAGTGGCGCGGCGCTGGGCGTGTTTCGCGAGCAACTGAGCGCACGCGACGTCTATTTGATGATTGCCTCGATGGCCTACTTCTACCTCAGCAACCGCTTCACGCTGTCGTCGTTTCTGGGTGAAAACCTGGAGACCCCGGCCGCGTTGCTGCACTGGGAATCGTTTGTGATCGACGCCGTCAAGCGCACGGTTTGCCTTGATCCCGCCGCAGCTTGATTGCCGCCCAAACTCCGGCGCGCAGCGCCTTGAGCCGCCACTGAAATTCATGTAGCCTTCGCTAAACCAACCAACGAAGGCAAGCGCATGGCTGAAGCAGCAACTGGCGGAAAATCGGGCAAAGTGGTGATCCGCAACATCGGGCTGCTGCTGTCGGGCGACATCGACCAGCCCATACTCGACGCCGACACCGTGGTGGTGGTGGACGGCATCATCACTGCCGTGGGCCGCGAAAAAGACCTAGCCACCGCCCAGCCCGATACGCTGATCGACGCCTGCGGCACCTGCTTGGCGCCCGGCCTGATCGACAGCCACGTGCACCCGGTGTTTGGCGACTGGACGCCGCGCCAAAACCAGCTGGGCTGGATCGAATCCAGCCTGCACGGTGGCGTCACCAGCATGATCTCGGCCGGCGAGGTGCATCTGCCCGGCCGGCCCAAAGACATCGTGGGCCTGAAGGCCCTGGCCATCACCGCGCAACGCGCCTTTGACAACTTCCGCCCGGGTGGCGTCAAGGTGCTGGCGGGCGCGCCCATCATCGAAAAAGGCATGGTCGAGGCCGACTTTGCCGAGCTGGCCGCTGCGGGTGTATCGCTGTTGGGCGAGGTGGGCCTGGGGTCTGTGAAGGCCGGCTACGAGGCCAAGCAGATGGTCAGTTGGGCTCGGAAGTATGGGATCGGCAGCACCATCCACACCGGTGGGCCCAGCATCCCGGGCTCGGGCCTGATCGACAAAGACGTGGTGCTGGAGGCCGACGCCGACGTGATCGGCCACATCAACGGCGGCCACACATCATTGTCTGAAGCCCATGTTTGCGAGCTGTGTGAAAAAAGCAGCCGCGCCATCGAGATCGTGCACAACGGCAACGAGCGCGTGGCCATTGCCGCAGCCCAGGCCGCCCTGCAACTCAAGTGCCCGCACCGCGTGATCCTGGGCACCGACAGCCCCGCCGGGTCGGGCGTGCAGCCGCTGGGCATGCTGCGCTTGATCTCGCTGCTGTCGGCCCTGGGCCGCATCCCCGCCGAGCTGGTGTTCTGCTTTGCCACGGGCAACACGGCGCGCATCCGCAAGCTCAACAGTGGCCTGATCGAACGCGGCCGCGACGCAGATTTCGTGTTCATGGACCGCGCCCAACACACCGCCGGCCGCACCCTGTTGGAGAGCATCCAGCTCGGCGACATCCCCGGCGTGGGCATGGTGATGATCGACGGCCTGGTGCGCTGTGGGCGCAGCCGCAACACGCCGCCGGCGCAAGAAATACCCAGGGTGGTGGTGGGCGGGCACTGAGTTGGCGCTTGGCAGGTGTGGCCGGCGGAAAAGACGCTCTGGCTGGCCGTTAGCGGCTCTTTGCTGAAGGTCACGAACGTCGGGGGTCCGGGTCTGCATGTGCTTGAGCATCGCGGCGGCCGGCCAAGCAATCTCAGTCCAGCGTGATCGCCCCGACAAAAGCCACGCTGTGGCCCTGAGTGTTATCGGCGTCACCGGCGATGGCAATGCCCACCAGCGGTGGCACGGTTTTGGATTCATCGCCAAACAGCCGCAAAAAATCAGCCGCCACGTCGCGTTGCTCGCTAACCCAGGATTGCAGCGGCGCCTCGGGGCCGCGCAGCACGATCATGCGGATGCGGCGGCTGAAGGCGTTGTCCAGCACCGTGCCGGGCGGCAAGCTGGCGTCCCACACGTAGCAAACCGTTGCCGAGGGCAGCGCCTCGCTGCTGCCCACCCGGGCCACCCGCAAAATCTGGCGCTCCAAAAATGGCACGGCCGACATGGGCAGATCGAACAGGGCGCACACCTTGACAGGGCTGTCGTCACCCGCCTTGTGGCGCAGGTCAGACGCCAGATTGGGCTCGGCCATGCGCCATTGCCAGCGCAAGTGGCGCACGGTGTCGGGCAGCTCGTCCAGCGGGTGCACCAGGTTGCCGTAGGACGCGTTGGCGTCTACGCGCACCGCGCGTTGGCCATCAATGGTTGCCACCGTGAACCGCGTGAAGGGTTTGCGCTGTTTCGGCAGACCCACCACGCGCCAGGGCGGCGCCGGTTGGTCAGATGCACCCGCCGGTGGCGCCAGCACGGGCCCGGCGGCAAGGGCTGGCGCAGTGAACACACCCACCGCGCCGGCCATGACCAAGGCCACGCCCTTGGCGCGCGTGGCAAACACCCAGTGGCTCAACTTGGCCAAACCTGGCACGGGCGCCGCGCCCAAAACATTTGTCGTCATCGTCAAACCCATTCAATGGACCTCGCCAAACGCGTGCCAACCAGCGTGCAGCCGGGCCAACAGCGTGAGGCCACACAGCGCGGCAAAGCCCAGCGCCAAGGACGCAAACCAGGCCGGCCACCAACACATCATGGCAAAACAAGCCATGGTTTCGCTGGCCTCCGTCAAGCCACCCAGGTAATACAAGCCTTTGGCGGGGTAGGCCAGGCTTTTGAGGCCGCGGCGCTCGGCCAGCACCGCAAACGCCAAAAAACTGCTGGCCGTGCCGATGAAGGCGGCCAACAGCACGGCGGCGGCCAGCGCGTTGGCGGCTGGGTTGGCCAGCGCAAACGCCAGTGGCACGCTGGCGTAAAAAACAAAATCAAGCGTGATGTCGAGAAACGCGCCCCGGTCAGTGGGCCGGGTGAGTCGGGCCACCGGGCCGTCCAGGCCGTCGGCCAGGCGGCTCAGCGCCATCAGCACCAGCGCCGCCAGCATCCACTGCTGGGTGATGCACAGCGCGCCCAGCAGGCCCAGCCCAAAACCCGCCCAGCTGACGGTGTCGGCCTTGATGCCCAGGCGCACCAGCACCCGGGCACCGGCTTGCAGGGCGGGCGTGATCAAGGCCTGGAGGGTGCGGTCCAACATGGTGGGCTGGTACTGGGCCACCGCGGTGGCTGGTGTTGATGGACGGAAAGCTTGGGCGGTCATGCTGGTATCGCAGCAAGGGGCGCCACAAGGGGCGCCATCATCGCATCGCGACGATGGTTGACGTGGTGGTGTCTGGCGCGAGTCACCAGGCCGGGATGGGCAGCGCGCTGCGCGGCTGCTTCAAGGCCCAGCGCCGGCTTGACAGCGCAGCGCTGCGGCGGCCATGAACGGCGCCAGGGGGCCGGGTTTCAACCATGGGGCGTTCAATAGCAGCCGATACTGTCGCCAACCCGCCACTGAGGCCGACCCGACAAGGTAACGATGCTCGCCAGACTCACCCAACTCACCGCCGGGCTGCACCGCAGCGCTTGGGCCTTGCCGCTGGCAGCCTTGGTGGCGGTCTTGATGATCGTCATCAGCGAGCTCGCCTACCACCAGGCCGAAGCCGGGCTCAACAGCCTGGTGGTGATGGGCAAGATGCGGCTCGAGC
>JAYWDK010000495.1:0-2871 GCA_043779845.1 Betaproteobacteria bacterium
TCTTGAAGCGCTCCGGGTCGCCCCAGATGGTGCGGATCATCGACGGCCAGGGCCGCTTGACCACCAGGATGCCGCCTTGGCCCCAGGGCACGTCCTTGCCGGTCTCGTCGACCACTGCGGCCATGATGCCGGGGAAGGGCAAGGTGCAAGAGCCCGGGATCAGCGGGGTGGCGCCCGGCAGCGGGGTGATCATGTGGCCGCCGGTTTCGGTTTGCCAGAAGGTGTCGACGATAGGGCAATTGCCGCCGCCCACATGCTTGTGGTACCACTCCCAGGCGGCCGGGTTGATCGGCTCGCCCACCGAACCCAGGATGCGCAAACTGGTGAGGTTGTAGCTCTTGGGATGCACCGCAGCGTTGGCCTCGGCCAGCTTGATCAGCGAACGGATGGCAGTGGGCGCGGTGTAGAAGACCGTGACCTTGTGGTCCTGGATCATCTTCCAGAAGCGGCCGGCGTCCGGGTAAGTGGGCACGCCCTCGAACACGATCTCGGTGCCGCCCAGTGCCAGCGGGCCGTAGGTGATGTAGGTGTGGCCGGTGACCCAGCCGATGTCGGCGGTGCACCAAAAAATGTCGTCGGGCCGCAGGTCAAACGTGAGCTTGGTGGTGAGCGCGGCAAACAGCAGGTAGCCGCCGGTGGAGTGCTGCACGCCCTTGGGCTTGCCGGTGGAGCCCGACGTGTACAGCAGGAACAGCGGGTGCTCGGCGCCCACCCATTCAGGCTCGCAGGTGGTGGCTTGCGTGCTCACCAGATCGGCCATCCAGATGTCGCGGCCGGCCTGCATGGCGATGCTTGATCCCGAGCGCTTGACGACCAACACGTTGGTGACCGAATCGCAGCCGCCCAGCGCCAGCGCTTCATCAACAATGCTCTTGAGCGGCAGTTGCTTGCCACCACGCACCTGGTGGTCGGCGGTGATCACCACCTTGGCGCCGGTGTCCTCGATGCGGTCACGCAGCGATTGCGCCGAGAAACCACCAAACACCACCGAGTGCGTGGCGCCGATGCGGGCGCAGGCTTGCATGGCCGCCACGCCGTCGATCGACATCGAGATGTAGATCACCACGCGGTCGCCCTTGACCACGCCCAGGCTGCGCAGCCCGTTGGCGATCTGGCAAGTTTTGGCCAGCAAATCGCTGTAGGTGGCCTTGATCACTTCGCCGCCGTCGGCTTCAAAAATGATGGCGGTTTTATCGCCCAAGCCACGCTCGATGTTGCGGTCCAGACAGTTGTAGGACGCGTTCAGCGTGCCGTCTTCAAACCACTTGAAAAACGGCGCATCGCTTTCATTGAGCACCTTGGTGAACGGCGTTTTCCAGGAGATCAGCTCACGCGCCTGGCGGGCCCAGTAGCCCTCGTAGTCGGTCTCGGCCTCTTTGACCAAGGCCTCGTAGGCGGCCATGCCTTGCACATGGGCACCGGCCATTGCTGCCGCGGACGGTGGGTAGATTTTCAGTTCGGTAGGCGTGTGGGTGCTCATGCTTGTCTCCTGGGGAACTTGTGTAAAAGAAAAGATCTAGGTCTGCCGTGAAGCTTAGGCAGGGGCTCTTACGAACCACTTACTTTGGCACAGGGCGTTGCAATCTTCGGGCCCACCGCGTTTGACGTTTGGCAAGCTCAGGCGCAATAGCCTGACACAGCCCTTGCCTAGAATCCACGGGACTTCCCCATAGGATCCGCTACAACATGGCACACCCACCCAACAATACGCCCACCCGGATCGCACCACTGTCCCGCTTTATCTTCGCCAGCCGCTGGCTGCAACTGCCGCTGTACCTGGGCTTGATACTGGCGCAAGGCGTCTATGTCTATCAATTTTGGGTGGAGCTGGTGCACCTGATCGAAGCCGCCTTTGGCAACCAGGGGGCACTGCTGACGCTGATCAAGAGCACCGGCTACCAAGCCACCGCCATCCTGGGCGGCGCCGATGGCAAAACCCTGATGGGCTACGAGCCGATCACCGCGTTGAACGAAACCATCCTGATGCTGGTGGTGCTGGCCTTGATCGACGTGGTGATGATCAGCAACCTGCTGATCATGGTGATCGTGGGCGGTTATGAAACCTTTGTCTCGCGGCTGCGCCTGGACGGCCACCCCGACCAGCCCGAATGGCTGGACCAGGTCAACGCGTCGGTGCTGAAAGTGAAGCTGGCCACGGCCATCATTGGCATCAGCTCGATCCACTTGCTCAAGACCTTCATCAACGCGGCCAACTACACCGAGAAGGTGCTGATGTGGCAAACAATCATCCACATCGCATTTTTGTTTTCGGCCATGGCCATTGCCTACGCCGACAAATTGATGCACCCGCCAGGCGGCAATTCCGGCCACTGAGTGTTGGCGGGGCCCGGCTGCGGGATGCAGATCAAGCGGCCCTGCATGTTTCCAGTCACAGCGTCAGCCAGATATCGCGCGTGCTGTTGTCTTGCGCGCTTGGCGCCACGCTGAAACCCAGCTCGGTGGCCAGTTCAAGCATGCGGTGGTTGTCGGTCAGCACGGTGGCCACCAGGCGCTGGGTGCCCCGCTCGCGCAGGGTGCGCACCAGCTTGTGCAGCAGCAACGCACCCAGGCCACCGCCCTTGAGCCTTGATCGCACGATGATGCCGAACTCGGCGTCGTGGTTGTCGGGGTCGATCACGGCGCGCACCACGCCCAGCGTGCGCTCCTCGCCAAGCTGATCCAGCTCGGTGGCGACAAACGCGATCTCACGCGCGTAATCGATCTGCGTCAGGCGCGCGAGCTCGCTGTGCTCGATGCTGCGCCGGCTGTAAAACACCCGCATGCGGATGTCCTCGGGCGCCAGGTCGGCCAAAAACGCCAGGTGCTGGGCTTCGTCTTCGGGGCGGATGGGCCGCAGCGTCAGCGCGTGGC
>JAYWDK010000496.1:0-8290 GCA_043779845.1 Betaproteobacteria bacterium
GCGGTTTTTGCGCCCTTTGGCAGGGCTACGCATGGCTACAATTGCGACCATTCAACTCAATAAGAGCGAGAAGGGCACCATGGTTATGACACCGCGAACTCACAAGTTCACCGCCAAGGCTTGATCGGCCGCGCTGTCACGCCTGTTCGTCTTCTCCTCCTCGAACACTCAAAAGCGCGGCGCCCCCCGCGTTTTTTTTCGCCCATTTTTTGCTCGTCTCGCCTGCGTCTGCGCACGCAGCGTTGCCCGAGCTTCTGCAAACTCCCAGGAGTCCTTGATGATCACGATCACGCTGCCCGACGCCTCAAAACGCGAATTCGCCAACCCGGTCACCGTGGCCGAGGTGGCGGCGTCCATCGGTGCTGGCCTGGCCAAAGCCGCGCTCGGCGGCCGGGTGGGGCAGGGCGACGAGGCCAAACTGGTTGACACCAGCCACCGGATCGACGCGGACACGGCCTTGGCCATCATCACGGACAAAGACCCGGCCGGGCTGGAGATGATCCGCCACTCGGCGGCGCACTTGCTGGCTTACGCCGTCAAGTCGCTGTTCCCTGATGTTCAGGTCACCATCGGCCCGGTGATTGAGAACGGTTTTTTCTACGACTTTTCGTACAAGCGCCCCTTCACACCCGAAGACCTGATCGCCATCGAAGCCAAGATGGTTGAACTGGCCAAAAAGGACGAACCGGTGGTGCGCCGAGTGCTGCCGCGCGACGAGGCCGTGGCGTATTTCAAGAGTTTGGGCGAGCACTACAAGGCCGAGATCATCGCCAGCATCCCGGCTGACCAGGATGTGTCGCTCTACCGTGAAGGCGCGTTTGAGGATCTGTGCCGTGGCCCCCACGTGCCCAGCACCGGCAAGCTGCGCTTCTTCAAGCTGATGAAGGTGGCCGGTGCCTACTGGCGCGGTGACCAAGCCAACGAGCAACTGCAGCGCATCTACGGCACGGCCTGGGCCAGCAAAGATGACTTGGCCAACTACCTGCGTTTGCTTGAAGAAGCTGAAAAGCGCGACCACCGCCGGCTCGGCAAAGATCTCGACCTGTTCCACATCGACGAGCACGCGCCGGGTGTGGTGTTCTGGCATCCCAAGGGGTGGACGATCTGGCAAGGCGTGGAGCAGTACATGCGCCGCGTCTACCAGGACAACGGCTACCTGGAGGTCAAGGGCCCGCAGTTGCTGGACAAATCTCTGTGGGAGAAAACCGGCCACTGGGACAAATACCGCGACAACATGTTCACCACCGAGAGCGAAAAGCGGGATTACGCGCTCAAGCCCATGAACTGCCCGGGCCACATCCTCATCTTCAAGCAAGGCATCAAGAGCTACCGCGATTTGCCACTGCGCTTTGGCGAGTTTGGCCAGTGCCACCGCAACGAGCCCACGGGCGGCCTGCACGGCATCATGCGTGTGCGCGGCTTCACGCAAGACGACGGCCATATCTTCTGCACCGAGAACCAGATCCTCGACGAGTGCACCGCCTTCACGGCCTTGTTGCAAAAGGTCTACGCCGACTTTGGCTTCGCGCAAATCATCTACAAAGTGGCCACGCGGCCTGCCGCGCGCATTGGCTCCGACGCGTTGTGGGACAAGGCTGAATTTGCGCTGATGGAAAGCCTGCGGCGCTCGGGCTGTGACTTCATCGTGTCGCCGGGCGAGGGTGCGTTTTACGGCCCGAAGATCGAGTACACGCTGAAAGACGCCATTGGCCGAGAGTGGCAGTGCGGCACGATCCAGGTGGACCCCAACATGCCCGAGCGGCTGGGCGCCGAATATGTCAACGAAGCCGGCGAGCGCGCCACGCCCATGATGCTGCACCGGGCCATCGTAGGTAGCCTGGAGCGTTTCATTGGCATCCTGATCGAGCAACACGCGGGCGCCTTGCCCGCTTGGCTGGCGCCCGTGCAGGTGGTGATCGCCGATATCACCGATGCGCAGCGCGAATACGTGTCTGAAGTTGTGAAAACGCTGCAAAAACAAGGGGTTAGAGTTCAGGCGGATTTGCGTAATGAAAAAATCACGTATAAAATCCGAGAGCATTCGTTGCAAAAAGTCCCGTATATCCTGGTCGCAGGCGACAAGGAGAAGGCAAGCGGGTCTGTTGCTGTGCGCGCCCGAGGCAACCAAGACCTCGGTGTCATGTCAGTGGGCGACTTCGCCCGCAAGCTCGTCGCTGACATTGACGCCAAAGTTTGAATCTGGTTTTCCGCCGTGCGCAGCTTTGTCTTGAGCCCGTTGCTTGCCTTGGGGCTGTGACCTTGAATGGTCTGAAGGGGTTTGCACCATCGCTACTTTTCTTGATCGCCGTACGCCCAATGTGGAGCGCAAGCATCGGCTCAACCGCGAAATCATGGCGCCCAGCGTGCGTCTGAACGGCGTCAACAACGAGCCCTTGGGCATCGTCACCATCATGGAGGCGCTGCGTCTTTCCGGTGAGGCGGATGTTGATCTGGTTGAGATTGCCCCCACCGCCGAGCCGCCTGTGTGCCGCTTGATGGATTACGGCAAGTTCAAGTACCAAGAGCAAAAAAAGGCCGCTGAGGCCAAGTCAAAGCAAAAAGTGGTTGAGGTCAAGGAAGTCAAATTCCGGCCCGGCACCGATGACGGCGACTACAACATCAAGATGCGCAACCTGCGGCGATTTATCTCCGAAGACGGCGATAAAGGCAAGATCACGCTGCGCTTTCGTGGCCGCGAAATCACCCACCAAGACATCGGCATGCGCATGCTTGAGCGCATTCGTGATGAGTTGGCTGACGTCTCGGTGGTTGAGCAGTTTCCCAAGCTCGAAGGTCGGCAGATGATCATGGTGCTGTCGCCCAAGAAGAAACAATAAGCCTCCGTCAATCGGGCCAATCCGGCCTGATTGTTGGCGGGCTTTAAGAATTCCGCGCCACGGTTAGGTCACTGTGGCGATTGGAAAACAAGCTGCTGCTGGCAGTCAAAGCGTCACAAGTTGGTTTGTGGCCGCCTGCAGATGGCAACCTAAAAGGAGCAGAACATGCCCAAAATGAAGACCAAGAGCGGCGCTAAAAAGCGGTTCCGCGTCCGTCCGGGTGGCACCGTCAAGCGCGCTCAGGCGTTCAAGCGGCACATCCTGACCAAGAAGACAACCAAGAACAAGCGCCACTTGCGTGGCACGGTTGCTGTGCACAAGACCAACATGGGGCACATCGCCCAAATGTTGCCTTTTGCTGGTCTTTGATACTCACTGACAAAGAAGGAGTAATTTATGCCTCGCGTCAAACGTGGTGTCACAGCCCGCGCACGTCACAAAAAGATCTTGGCTCTGGCCAAGGGTTACCGCGGCCGCCGCAAAAACGTCTTCCGCATCGCTAAACAGGCGGTGATGAGGGCGGGGCAATATGCCTACCGTGACCGCCGTACCCGCAAGCGAGTGTTCCGCAAGTTGTGGATCGCCCGTATCAACGCGGCAGCGCGTGGTCTGGGTATCACTTACAGCAAGTTCATGGCCGGCATGAAGCAGGCCTCGATCGACATCGACCGCAAGATGTTGGCTGAACTGGCTGTCAATGATCCTGCCGCTTTTGGCAGCATCGTCGCCAAGGTGAAGGCCCAACTCGCTTGATCTCAGCAGCACCGGCTGAATGGCCGATGCTGTTTGCAAGCTTCCGAAGGTCGCAACTGTTGGCGACCTTTTTTTGTTTCTGACTGACGCTGACCTGTCTCGAATGAGCGACCTCGGATGAACGATCTCGATCAATTGGTAGCCACTGCAAACGCTGAGTTTGCCGCCGCGCCTACACCCGCCGAACTTGAAAATGCAAAAGCGCGATTCCTGGGCAAAACCGGTCGCGTGACCGAGCTGCTCAAGGGCATGGCCGCGCTGTCTCCTGAAGACAAAAAAACCCGCGGCGCGCAAATCAACCAGACCAAGCAGCACATCGAGGCCGCATTGACAGCGCGGCGCCAGGCTTTGGCCGACGCCGAACTGGCGCTTCAACTCAAGGCCGAGGCACTGGATGTAACGCTGCCCGGACGCCACCGAGGTCTGGGTGGTTTGCACCCGGTGTCACGCACGGTCGAGCGCATTGAAGCGATCTTTGGTTCGATGGGTTTTGACGTGGCCGAAGGCCCGGAGATCGAGACCGACTGGATGAGTTTCACGGCACTCAACAACCCCGAGAACCATCCAGCGCGGTCCATGCAAGACACGTTTTACGTTGACATGAAGGACGAGGCCGGCCGTTGGCTCAACCTGCGTCCGCACACGTCGCCCATGCAAGTGCGCTACGCGCGCGCTCATGCTGCACGTTATGCCGAGCTCATCGCCCAGGGCTTGCCCATGCCCGAAATCCGCGTCATCGCCCCGGGTCGCACCTACCGCGTCGACAGCGATGCCACCCATTCACCGATGTTTCACCAGTGCGAGGGACTGTGGATTGGCGAAGACGTCAGCTTCAAAGACCTCAAGGTGGTGTTCACCGAGTTTTGCCGCAAGTTTTTTGAAAGCGACGATCTGCAACTGCGCTTTCGGCCGTCGTTTTTCCCGTTCACCGAGCCTTCGGCCGAGATCGATATTGCCTTTGCCAGCGGCCCCCTCAAAGGCAAATGGCTTGAGGTGGGCGGCTCGGGCCAGGTGCATCCGAACGTGGTGCGTAACTACGGGCTGGACCCGGAGCGCCACATTGGTTTCGCCTTCGGCATGGGCATGGATCGTCTCACTATGTTGCGCTATGGCGTCAATGACCTGCGCCAGTTCTTTGATGGCGATCTGCGGTTTTTGCAGCAGTTCCAGTAAAGCGGCCATAGCGGCGGCGCGCCTTTCAGCGGCGGCCACAACCTAACAACCGCGCGACACGTCAACTAGTTTCTTCCACACCATGCAATTTCCTGAATCCTGGCTGCGCGAGTTCTGCAACCCGCCCCTGTCAACCCAACAGTTGGCCGACCTGTTGACCATGGCCGGTCTTGAAGTGGAATCACTGAGCACCGTGGCGCCGCCTTTCACGCGCGTGGTCGTGGGTGAAATCGTCGAGACCGAACAGCATCCCAATGCCGATCGCCTCCGCATTTGCCGAGTTGATGCTGGCGTGCACTCCAAAGACGGTTTGCTGCAAATCGTCTGCGGTGCGCCCAATGCGCGCGTAGGCATCAGGGTGCCGTTGGCCTTGGAAGGCGCGGAGTTGCCACCGGCAGACGACACCGCCGCTGATGCCAAGCCTTTTGCCATCAAGCGGGGTGTGTTGCGTGGTGTCGAGAGCCAGGGCATGTTGTGCTCGGCCCGCGAACTCAAGCTCAGCGACGACGCCGGTGGCTTGCTTGAACTGGCGACCGATGCACCGTTGGGTGCCAATGTGCGTGATGTACTCAAGCTCGATGACGCCCTGTTCACGCTCAAACTCACGCCCAACCTGGCGCATGCCTTGAGCGTCTACGGCATCGCTCGCGAGGTGTCGGCTTTAAGTGGTTCACCGCTGGTCACGCCCGAGTTCAAGCCCGTGCCCGTGTTGAACAACGCTACTGTGCCCGTCACGATTGAGGCGCCTGAACTCTGCGGCCGTTTTTCGGGCCGAGTGGTGAAGGGCGTCAACCCCAGGGCCAAAACACCGGCGTGGATGGTGGATCGGCTGGCGCGCTGTGGTCAGCGCTCGGTCACCGCGCTGGTGGATATTTCCAACTACGTGATGTTCGAATACGGCCGGCCTTCGCACATCTTTGACCTGGCCAAGATCCACGATCGTCTCGAGGTGCGTTGGGCCAAGCCCGGTGAAACCCTCAAGCTGCTAAATGGCAATACCGTTGAACTGGACGCGCAGTTGGGCGCACAGGTTGGCGTGATTGCCGACGCAAACGGCGTGGAGTCACTCGCGGGCATCATGGGCGGTGACGCAACGGCGGTGTCTGATGACACACGTGACGTGTACGTCGAAGCGGCGTTCTGGTGGCCCGAGGCCATTGCCGGGCGCTCAAGGCGGTTCAACTTCAACACCGACGCCGGCCATCGTTTTGAGCGCGGCGTTGATCCCGGGTCGACCGTGGAGCACATCGAGCGCATCACGCAACTCATCATCGACATTTGTGGCGGTGAGGCTGGCGCGGTTCAGGATCAACAAGTCAACATGCCGCAGCGCGCGCCGGTCAAGCTGCGTGTTGTGCGTGCCTGCAAGATCATTGGCATGGCAGTGACTCAGCAGCAATGCGCAGAGGTGTTCAACCGTCTCGGTTTGTACTTTACTGAGACACCCGGTGAACTGCTCGTGACGCCGCCCAACTGGCGGTTCGATCTGACTATTGAAGAAGACTTGATCGAAGAAGTCATCCGCGTGATCGGGTTTGACAAACTGCCGTCAACCCCCCCGTTGGCCCCTGTTTTGCCCCGCGCGCGGCCCGAAGCGCAGCGTAGTGCTTTTGTCGTTCGCCACGCCTTGGCCGCACTCGATTTTCAAGAAACCATCAACTTCAGCTTTGTTGAGACGCGCTGGGAGCATGAGCTGCACGGCAATGCCGATCCCATCAAAGTGCTCAACCCGATCGCCGCGCCGCTGGCCGTGATGCGGTCCAGTCTGCTCGGTAGCCTGGTGCAGGTGCTGCGCCACAACCTGGCACGCAAAGCGGGCCGGGTGCGCGTTTTTGAACTGGGCCGCGTGGCCTGGCGAGACGCCAGCGTGGCCGCAGGCGACAACACCGTGGTCGGCATCAACCAGCCCATGCGCGTGGCAGGTTTGGCTTACGGCCCAGCGGACAACACGCAATGGGGCACCAAAGAACGCGCCGTGGATTTTTTTGACATCAAAGGTGATGTCGAAGCCTTGTTGGCACCGCGCAAGCCGGTGTTCGAGCTCACAGACCACCCGGCGCTTCACCCAGGCCGGGGAGCCCGGGTATTGCTTGATGGTGTGGCCATTGGCGTGGTCGGTGAACTGCACCCGCGCTGGCGTCAGGCCTATGAGTTGCCCCAGGCGCCGGTGGTGTTTGAGCTGGACCTGGCAGCCGTGCAACAACAACCCGTGCCCAAGGCCGAAGCCATCCCGCGCCACCAAGCCGTTTGGCGAGATCTGGCCCTGGTCGTGCCCGAATGGGCCACGCACGATGCACTGATCAACGCACTTCTCGCCGACCCCACGGGCTTGGTTCAATCGGCCACCTTGTTCGACGTGTACAAGCCCCAATCCCTGGCCTCAGACATGGTAGCGGGTGAGCGCAGCATGGCCGTGCGCCTGGCTTTGCTTGATGCGGCGGCCACCTTGACCGACGAGCGCATCGACGCCGCCGTGGTTGCGGCCGTGGACCGCGCCGCCGCAGCCCAGGGTGCGCGCCTTCGTGGTTGACAAGACAGCAAGCGAGCACAACATGACCTTCGACGCTCTGCCCACCAGCCGTGTGATCTTGCCGTCACTGGAAACGCCAACGCTGACCAAGGCCGAGTTGGCCGAGTTGTTGTTTGACCGGCTGGGCCTGAACAAGCGCGAGTCAAAAGACATGGTCGAGGCGTTTTATGAGCTGGTGCACGGCACCTTGGTGGCCGGTGACGACGTCAAGCTCTCGGGCTTTGGCAACTTCAATATCCGCCGCAAAGCGCCGCGCCCCGGCCGCAACCCGCGCACGGGTGAGGCCATACCCATCAAGGCTCGCAATGTGGTCACCTTCCATGCCAGCCACAAGCTGAAGGCGATCGTGCAGGGTGATGCCCCGATGGATGAAGACTTCGAGTAAAGTGTGACTTTCACCCTATACCTTATTGATTTTTATGGAGAAATTGCTGCCTGCAATCCCGGCCAAGCGTTACTTCACGATCGGTGAGGTCAGCGACCTGTGCGGCGTCAAGCCCTACGTGCTGCGCTACTGGGAGCAAGAATTCACCCAGCTAAAACCCATGAAACGGCGCGGCAACCGCCGCTACTACCAGCACCATGAGGTGCTGCTGATCCGCCGCATACGCGATCTGCTGTATGACCAAGGCTTCACGATCAGCGGGGCTCGAAATCAACTGGGCGACCTGGTAGGTGCCTTGCTCGCCGTGGGGGCAGTTGAGGGTCCGGCGGATGGTCTTTTGCACGACGGCAATACCGTCTGGGCCGATGTTCATGCTGACGAGGTTCCGGCCGCAACGCCCCATGTCTTGACCACCGGTTTGCCGCCCTTGCTCTCGTCTCAATTGCGCACTGAACTTTTGTCGATTCGAGATTTGCTCAGTTGCTGAAGCATCAATTTTCAGTCTATAATTCTTGGCTTAGTCGGGGCGTAGCGCAGCCTGGTAGCGCACTTGCATGGGGTGCAAGGGGTCGCGAGTTCGAATCCCGCCGTCCCGACCATTAAACAGCTTGA
>JAYWDK010000497.1:0-8287 GCA_043779845.1 Betaproteobacteria bacterium
CTGACCGGCGAGGCGCCCGGGCACTTGGCGCTGGACGGTGACCTGCAACTGATTGAGCGCGCCCTGACCAACCTGATCGACAACGCCATCCGGCACGGCTCTGGCGCCGCGCCGGTGCGCGTGAGCGTGCGCCGCGTGGGTGACCACGCCCAGGTGCTGGTTGAAGACTCAGGCCCGGGCTTGTCCGCCGAACTGACACGGCGCCTGGCGCTGGGCGAGTCGCTTCGTGATCCCCCATGCGCCGCGCGGGAGGCGGCATGGGTGGCCTGGGCCTGGCCTTCGCGCAACGCGTGGCGGCCCTGCACGGCGGCAGCCTGCGGCCGTTGGCGACGCCCCAAGGTGGCACCCGGCTGTGCTTTGTTTTGCCGTTGGCGCCCTGACTTGGCGGCGCGGCGAGTGCCCCGCGCAGTGCCTGCAAACAAAGCCGGCGCGTTGGCTGGCCGGCCCTCAGGGGCACCAGGTCCGGGTTGGGCTGGCAGCGTCAGTGCACCACGCGGCTGAACTCAAACTGGCCGTCGCGCACGTCCACCGGGATCACGTCCTTGGGCCCAAAGCGCCCTTCCAGGATCAGCTTGGCCACCGGGTTTTCAATTTGGCGCTGGATGGCGCGCTTGAGCGGGCGCGCACCAAACACCGGATCGAACCCCACTTTGGCGATCTCGGCCAGCGCCTCAGGTGAGACCTCGAGCTTCATCTCCATCTTCTCGAGCCGCGCCGCCAGCACCTTGAGCTGGATGCCCGCTATCTCGCGGATGTTGGCCTCATCCAGTGCGTGGAACACCACGGTTTCGTCGATGCGGTTCAAAAACTCAGGCCTGAAATGCGCCTTCACCTCGCCCCACACTGCCTCGCGGATCAGCTCGGGGTCCTGGCCCTGCATTTGCATGATCATGTGTGAGCCCAGGTTGCTGGTCATCACGATCACGGTGTTTTTGAAGTCGACGGTGCGGCCCTGGCCGTCGGTGAGCCGGCCGTCGTCCAGCACTTGCAGCAGCACGTTGAACACGTCGGGGTGGGCTTTTTCAACCTCGTCGAGCAGCAGCACGCAATAGGGCTTGCGGCGCACCGCCTCGGTCAGTGTGCCGCCTTCGTCATAACCCACATAACCCGGGGGCGCACCGATCAGGCGGCTGACCGAATGCTTCTCCATGAACTCGCTCATGTCGACGCGAATCATGTGATCCTCGCTGTCAAACAAGAAGCCCGCCAGCGCCTTGCACAGCTCGGTTTTACCCACACCGGTGGGCCCGAGGAACAAGAAGCTGCCGAGCGGCCGGTTTGGATCAGATAACCCCGCGCGTGAGCGGCGGATGGCATCAGCCACCGCCACGATGGCCTCGTCCTGGCCCACCACGCGCTGGTGCAGCCTGGTCTCCATTTGCAGCAGCTTGTCGCGCTCGCCTTGCATCAGCTTGCTCACCGGGATGCCGGTGGCGCGCGACACCACCTCGGCAATCTCCTCGGCGCCCACCATGGTGCGCAGCAGCTGCGGCGCGCCGGTGCCATCTTTGGCGCCCTTGGTCTTGCCGGTTTCCTTGAGCTGGGATTCTTTCAGGGTTTTTTCAAGCTCAGGCAGCTTGCCGTATTGCAGCTCGGCCACCTTGTTGAAGTCACCTTTGCGCTTGAGTTCTTCGATCTGGAACTTGATCTGGTCAATCTGCACGCGCACTTGATCGGTGCCCAGGTTGGCGGCTTTTTCAGCCTTCCAGACTTCTTCGAGATCGTTGTAATCACGTTGCAGCTTGATGAGCTCGTCTTCGATCAGGCCCAGCCGGCGTTGCGAGCCTTCGTCATGCTCTTTTTTCATCGCCTCGCGCTCGATTTTCAGCTGGATCAGGCGGCGATCCAGCTTGTCCATCACCTCGGGCTTGGAGTCGATTTCGATCTTGACCTTGGCTGCGGCTTCGTCGATCAAGTCGATGGCCTTGTCGGGCAAAAACCGGTCGGTGATGTAGCGGTGGCTCAGCTCGGCGGCGGCAATGATGGCCGGGTCGGTGATGTCCACGCCGTGGTGTACCTCGTACTTTTCTTTGAGGCCACGCAAGATGGCGATGGTGGCCTCCACGCTGGGCTCGGCCACCAGCACCTTTTGAAAGCGCCGCTCCAGCGCGGCATCTTTTTCAACGTATTTGCGGTATTCGTTGAGCGTGGTGGCGCCGATGCAATGCAGCTCGCCGCGGGCCAGCGCGGGCTTGAGCATGTTGCCCGCGTCCATCGCGCCCTCAGCCTTGCCGGCGCCCACCATGGTGTGCAGCTCGTCGATGAACAGGATGATGCGGCCTTCGTCCAGCGCCACTTCTTTGAGCACGCTTTTCAGCCGCTCTTCAAACTCACCCCTGAACTTGGCGCCGGCCAGCAGGCCCGCCATGTCGAGCACCAGCACACGCTTGTTTTTGAGCGTGTCGGGCACCTCGCCGGCCACGATGCGCTGGGCCAGGCCTTCAACAATGGCGGTTTTGCCCACGCCCGGCTCGCCGATCAGCACCGGGTTGTTTTTGGTGCGGCGCTGCAACACCTGGATGGTGCGGCGGATCTCGTCGTCACGGCCGATCACCGGATCAAGCTTGCCCTGGCGGGCCCGCTCGGTGAGATCCAGCGTGTATTTTTTGAGCGCCTCGCGCTGGCCTTCAGACTCGGCCGAATCGACCGTTTCACCGCCACGCACGGCGTCCACTGCGGCGTCCAGCGATTTTCGGCTCAGGCCATGACCACGCACGATGCCGCCGATGTCGCTTTTGCTGTCGGCCAGCGCCAGCAAGAACATCTCGCTGGCGATGAACTGGTCACCGCGCTTGGTGGCCTCTTTGTCAGCGGCTTGCAGCAGCTGCACCAGATCACGCCCGGCCTGCACCGGCCCACCCCCTTGCACGCTGGGCAGGCCGTTGATGGCCACGTCCATGGCGGTTTTCAGGGCGGCGGTATTGGCGCCCGCCCGGTCGAGCAAGGCTTTGGGGCCATCGGGCTGGGCCAGCATCGCGGCCAGCACGTGGGCGGGTTCGATGTAGGGGTTGTCGCGGGCGACGGCCAAACTTTGGGCGTCGGCCAGGGCTTGTTGGAACGCGGTGGTGAGCTTGTCTGCACGCATGGTTGAATTCTCCGGATTGCCGACGATTTTGGGGCCAAACCGGATATTCAAGCCGGGCAACGCGGTAATGCACATACCGTGTTTGCGTAGGATCAAGCCGCGTGAGGTGCCAGGGCGTCGGCAAACCGCCGAATCCACCGCTGGCCAGCGCCAGGCAAGCCAAGGTAACCGCGCAAGCACCCAAGGGCGCACGCGTTGGGCGTCAGTCCAGGGCTTCAACCACCGGGCACAGCGCGCCGACATCGGCATCGCCCGCCAGCAACGCCGCCACGCGGGTGCAAGCCTTGGCCACGTCAGGCGAGCCCAGCAAGGCCCGCAGCGCGCGCCGCATGGCCCCGGCGCGCAAGCGGTGCGCCGAGCCGGCGCGGCCCACGCCCAGCGCCTCCACGCGCTGGGCGTTATCAAACTGGTCAAAGGCCGAGGGCAGCACCAGTTGCGGCACGCCCGCGCGCAGCGCCTCGGCCGTGGTGCCGATGCCGCCGTGGTGCACCAGCGCCGCCACCCGGGGCAGCAGTTGCCGCAGGGGCACATAGGTCAAGCACAGCACGGTGGCGGGCAGCGTGGCGGGGGCCTGCGAGCGGTTCGCCGTCAGCAAAATGGCGCGCCGGCCCAGCTGTTGCGCCACCTGCACCGCCAAGGCCAAAAAGCGCGCTGCGTGGCGGTGGCCCGTGCCCAGGGTGAAGACGATGGGCGCGGCACCCGCCGCCAAAAAATCCACCAACTCAGGGCACAGCGTGGCGTCAACCTGCGGCTCGAACAAGGGAAAAACACCGCCGTGCAGGGGCTGTGGCCAATCGGGCAGCGTGGCGGCAAACCAGGCTGGGAACAGCGTGATCGACAGATCGGGCACCTCCTGCAGATGTGGCCAAAAACGCGCCAGCGGCGGCAGGCCCAGCGCCACGCGGGCCGGGTTCAGGCCAGGCAGCGCCACGGGGTCGATGAAGCGCCGGTCAATGTGGCGCCACAGGCCGCGCCTGAACCGCAGGGGCAGCCAGCGCGGGATGCGCAGTGGCCCCACCATCATCGGATCACAGCAACTGCGCAGATTGGCCGGCGCCAGCCAGGCCGCCACCACACGCACGCCAGGCCTGCGGGCCCGGGCCAGCGCGGCGGCGGGCAACAACAGCGGGTGAACCAGCAAGGTAATGGGCAGCGTTGCTGGCAAAGCCATCAGCTCGTCACCCAGCCGGTGCAAAGACAGGCCACGCCAAAAGACCGAAAAACTCGTTCGCGGGTTCCACAGCCGGGGATCGTTGGCCACGGCCTCGTAGGCCGCCACGGTGCCCAAGGGGCTGAAAGCCAGGCCGACTGACACCACCATGGCCTCGTGCACCGCCGACCCCAAAAAAAGCACGGTGTGCCCGCGCCGCTGCAAGGCCATGCCGAGTGCCAAAAAGGGATGCATGTCGCCCGCCGTGCCGGCGGTGGCGATCAAAAACTGGCGGGGAGTGGGCGCCAGGCCAGGGCCACCGTCAATGGCCAAACAAGGCGCGGCCGGTGCTGACTGCGAATTGGCCACTGGATGGACCGGGGCCGGAGAAGCGCTGGAGGGTTGGCGTTGTGCGTGCATGCGTCGCACTGTCAGGCCTCACGTGACGTGAGGGTCAAGCCCCTGGGCCCGGACCTGCTGCAAATAGGCTTGCACCGGTGGTGTCAGGTTCATGCCGGCCCGCAGCACCGGCTCCACCGCCATGGCGGTGGCCAGTATTTGCAGCAGCGCCGCATCACCGCCCACCACGCGGCGCACCAGCTTGTCGGCCGCTTGGCCCAGCGCTCGCGCCTCGGGCGCGGTGGGCTGGGTGGCCCGCTGGATCAAGGCGCTCACCGCTTGGTCCAGCGCCCGCCACTCGTGCAGCGGCACCCAGCCAAACCGGCTGAGATCGGCCATGCTGAAGTGCGCCAACCAGCGTGCCATGCGTTGCTCGGTGGCCTGTTCCACGTAGCGCACCAGGACCAGGTCGGGGCCCGTGTTCTTCAGGTGCGTGGCGGGCCCCAGCATGACCATCCGCCCCCAGCGGTCGATCAGGTCAAAGTCACCACCCAGCCAGTGGTGGATCAGCCCCATCCAGCGCTGTGCCAGTGGCTGCATGGCCAGGTCGGTGGCGGGCACGCCGGCCTCCATCATCAGCCGCACCTCGGCCACCAGCGCCGGCCACTCGGCCTCCACCTCGTGCCAGTGGCCCACGATGCGCTTGATCTCGTCGGTGCTGAAGTACTTGGCGTAAGTGGCCACCATTTCAAGCGACGACAGCCAGTCGGCCATGTCGGGCTGGCCACCGGCGTTGAAGCGGTCCATCAGCAGTGACAGACGCGCGCGCAAGTCGGTGGTTTGGCTGATCTCGTGGTCCAGCGCCCGGATCTGGCGCGCCACGATCACCGGCAAGGTGGCGCCGTCACCGGCCAGCATGCTGGCGATGTCCTTGAGCGACAAGCCGAGCTGGCGCAGCGCCTGGATGCCGTGCAGCCGCGCCACGTCAACCCGGCCATACAGCCGGTAACCCGCCTCGCTGCGCGCCTGGGGCGAGAGCAGCCCAATCTGATCAAAATGGTGCAAGGTGCGCACCGTGAGGCCACTTCTCTTGGCAAGTTCACCTACTTTGAGCAACACGAAAAGCCTTTGGAGGTGGCGCCCGCGAATCGCGGCAGGCCGAAGCGTAAAGCCTCACGTAGCGTGAAGGTCAAGCTGTGGCAACAAGCGCTTGAGACGGGTGGACGCAGCAAGTGGTGGCGTCAAGCGGCATGCCCAAGCCCCGCTTGCCGGTGACGCACCATGCCGCCGGCCAGGGATCACGCCCACCTTTGTGACAGGTCAGCACCATGCTTTTCAGGGGCACGCGTCGATTTGGCGTTAGCTAGAATCAGCGCGTGGAAATCCATCAAATGCAGGTTCGATTCGAACCCACCGCCGACCGCGTGCTGTGGCAGTTGCGCACGCACGGCGGTGAGTTGTTTGAGGTGTGGCTCACGCGGCGCTTGCTGCGCCAGGTGTGGCCGCTGCTGCAGGGCTTGGTGGGCCAGGCGGGCCTGAAGCGCATGTCAGCCAACGCCACCGTGTTGCCCGAGGCGCGCGCCATGCTGGCCCAGGCCGCGCGTGAGCGGCCCCTGCCCATGGCTGATTTCAGCCAGCCCTTCAACACCCAACCGGCCACCAAGCCTTTGGGCCCCGAGCCTTTGTTGCCCGAGGCCGTGGAATTGGGGCCGGGGGCCAATGGCCAGGGTCTCAAGCTGCAACTGCGCGACGCCGCAGGCCGCAACCTGGCGCTGGGCCTGAGCGATGACCTGGCCACCGGGCTGGCGCGCTTGCTGGAGCAAGCCCTGATCGCCGCCGACTGGGGCATCACTGCAGCGCCCGCCACACCCGAGGCGCTCACCCCGGCCGGGCCACCCACGCTGCTGAGCTGAGCTGAGCGCGGCGCAGCGCGGGGCGCGCGGCGCGTCAGGTGGATGCTGGAAAGCAAGGCTAGCTTCAGCCTGGGTTGGCGCCGTGGATGGCGCCATGCCTGGGCCGATCAGCGCTGTTCCCAGCGCCCAGGCGCCTCACGCCAGCCTGAGCCGTCGCGGTGCCACTGGTGCGGCGCCCAGCGTTGACCCTGGCGGTTTTGTTCCCAGTGGCCGCCGTTCCACACATGCCGGCCACCCGCCCAATTCCAGAAACCCCCAATCCAGAAAAAGCCCGGGCCAGGCGCCACGCCAATGAGCTCAACCTGCGGGCCGGGTGGCAGCACCATCACGGGCCCGCCCTGCCCGCCACCGCCGTAGGGGTGCCCGCCAGGAACCACCACGCAACCCACCATCAAGGTGCTGGTGGCAAGCGTGGCCGCCAAAACCAGCAAAGAACGTTTCAGAATGGTCATGACCAAGGCCCGGTTGGTGGAAAGTGCCTACACAACGCCTACCGCCGCGCGGGCGATGACCCCGCGGCACTTCATTTACGTTGCTTCACGTGACATTTGCGCCAACTTGCGCAGCAAATGGGCCCGCACCGCTGGCGACGCGGTGAGCCCGATGGCCTGTTGCAGCGCCTGTTGGGCCCCATCAAGCTGGCCGGCCAGGCCCCGCACATGCGCCGTGGCCACCCAGTAGGGCTGGTAGCTGGCCAGGCGCGGGTGGTCCAAGTCGGCCAGCAGCGCGGCCGCACCTGGCACATCACCCGCGTGGGCGCTGGCCACGGCATGGGCCACCGCCGCGCCCAGGCTGGGGGCAAAACCGAGCAAGCGCTGGTACAAGGTGACGATGCCCGGCCAGGGCACGGCGCCCGTCTCCAGCCGCTGGCAATGGGCCGACTGGATGGCAGCCTCCATCTGAAACGCCCCGGGCTGCCGCCAGCGCGACGCTGCCCACAGCAACTGGTTGGCCTGCTCGATCATGGGCCGCGACCAGCGGCCCGTGTCCTGATCGGCCAGCGGCACAAACTGCCCCGCAGGCCCACGCCGCGCGGGCACGCGGGCCTCGCAAAACAGCATCAGTGCCAGCAGCCCTTCGGCCTCGGCGCGGCCGGCATCGGCGGGCAACAGGCTGCACACCAGATCGGCCAAAAACAGCGCCTCGGCGCGCAGGCCTTGCACCAGCGCATCACCACCGTCGGCGCTGTCGCCTGCGTCCCAGCCAAAGCCGTAAGCGGCATAAATGGCCTCCAGCACCGCGTGCAGGCGCTCGGGCAACTCATCAGGCCCGGGCTCTTCAAACCGCAGGCCGGCATCCCGGATTTTTTGTTTGGCGCGCACCAGGCGCTGGGCGATGGCCGCCGGCGAGCTGAGCAACACCTGGGCGATCTGCTGCGCTTGCAGGCCCAGCACGGCTTGCAGCATGAGCGCCGGACGCACGCCCGCATCGATGGCCGGGTGAGCGCAGACAAACAGCAGTTTGAGCCGGCTGTCGGGCAGTTGGCCCAGGCCCGCAAACCCGCCCGGCGCCCCACCCGAATGGGCGCCCTGCTGCGACAACTCATCCGACAATTCGTCGGCCAGCCAGGCCTGCACCTGCGGGCTTTCATGCAGCCGGGTGCGGCGCGCGGCTTGCAGCAACTCGCGCCGCGCCACCGTGAGCAGCCAGGCCTCGGGCGCGGCGGGCACGCCCTGTGCCGGCCACAGCGTCAAGGCCTTTTCAAGCGCGCTGGACAAGGCGTCTTCGGCGGCGGCCAGATCGCGCCATTCATAGGCCAGCCAAGCCAATAGCCGCCCATAGGACTGACGGGCCGTGCTG
>JAYWDK010000498.1:0-8273 GCA_043779845.1 Betaproteobacteria bacterium
CAGAACCCCGTTTCAATGGGTTTGCCCTTGACCGCTTCGGGCACGGTGCTCAGGACTCGCCTGCCGAGCAGGCTCAGACAGTCGGCGCCTGTCACCACCGAGTTGGGATCTGGTTGATTGGCGTCCAACGCGGCTGTTCTGGGCTACCGCACGGTGCGGGTTGAAGATCGTCACCTCAATCCACTTGCGCAAGCAAGCGCAAAACCCAAAACGACGCCATGCGCAAGCCGTCTTCGACGCGTACGGGTGGAGTGACTGATGACCTTGAAAGGCGCCGAATGTCTGAGCCTGCACGCAGGCGCGACGGGCACGCCACCCGATCACTGGCAATGGGCCAGCGCACGCACCCGTCCCGCCACGCTGACTCAGCCACCCGGCTCGTCGACATGGCAGGTGCTGCGCTTCATGCCATCTCGCAGCGCCCGCACGCGCTTGATGGTGCCGCTGCGCTCGTCAAACTCGGCCACCATCAGGTCCAGCGCGCCCCGTCGCTCGTGCTCCTCCACGGCCAGCCACGGCGCGCCCAGCGCGGCCCAGTGCGCGTCGGACAACAGCAGCTCGCCGGTCAGGAAGATCTGGTGGCGATGGTTGCCGGCCTCGAACGACGCCGCCACCGCTTGCCCGCCGTCACCGGGCCGGCACAGGCCATGCGCCATCGTCTGATCGAACACCAGCAGATCACCCGGCGCCAGTGGCAAGCGCACGCCGGCATGCGGCATCACGAACTCCACATCGGCAAGGTCCAGTGCCAGCAGCCAGAACAAGCAACGCGACCAGTGGCGGCTGACGTCGTTGTGGAAGCCCGCGCCGCACGACGCCAGGTAGTCGATGCGCGTAGTCACACTGCGCCGGTAGCGGGTGGCGTCATCGCCCAGCACGCCGGTGGCCAACAAAGCGCCGGCGATGCCACCCACCAGATCGGCAATATGCGGCGCGGCGGCAGCCAGGTCTTCCAGCGTCGTGGTGGCGTAGGCAATGTCCGAAAACGCCTCAAGGCGCACGCGGCCATAACCCTCAGCCGCCAGGCTGGTGAGTGAGTCGGCATCCAAAAAACCCGTGCGCAGCACATGCACCCGCCCGTATGGCGCCCGTGCGTCCATCGCATGGCCGGGCTCGTCACTGCGCACCGCAAAGGCGCGGAATGGCTTGGGCACTTGATGCACGTCGGCAGCAATGACGCGGTGGTCGGGGAGGGCGGGCATGGGGGCATTGTCGTGAACTGCGCGCTGGCTGCGCGGCCAGCAGCCAACGTGGCTTTGACGGCGACGAATACGCCTTGAAGAAGAAGCGCACCCGGCACGGCAGGTTTCTGGGTGACATCGAACGCGCTGCGCCGTGGCTGCGGTTGATCGCGGTGATGGAGCCGATGTGCCCCACCAGCGGGCGCGCTGGCCGCCAGCCCCTGGGTGTGCCCCGCATGCCGTCTTCAGGTTGGGCGTCAATTGGGCTCGTAGTCGGCAGGCATACTGCCCAATCAACCAGGGCACGGGGCATGACGCATCTGCTAGACCTCACGGGAGACGATATAGCCAAGCTGGACGACAGCGAATTTAGAGAGCTTGTTGCCAAGCTTTGCGAGGCTCAACTCAGCAGGGCCGGATTTCCAGCGACGGCGGTTACTTGGGGCGGCGACCAGAGAGCGCCAGACGGAGGCCTGGACGTTTTCGTCTCTCTTCCGGAGGGTTCTGAAATCAGCGGATTTGTGCCACGCGTCAACACCGGGTTCCAGGTCAAACACTCCGATATGCCCCCCAGCGCCATCAAGGCCGAGATGCGCCCCGGCGGGGTCTTGCGCTCATTCATTCTTGAGCTCGTCCAACAGCGGGGTGCCTACATCATCGCTTGCGCCCAAGGGTCGACTTCAGCGAGCGCTTTGCGCAATCGGATTGATGAAATGCGCGCTGCTGTGGCCGCTGTCCCGGGTGCTCACGAACTGTTCCTCGACTTCTATGACCGTGGCCGGGTTGCGACAGCCGTGCGCGAGCACCCGGCGCTGGTGCCTTGGATCCGCGACAAGATTGGCAGCCCAATGGTCGGGTGGTATGCCTATGGCGATTGGCCGGGCACTCCGTCTGCCGACTCGGTGTACTTGGTGGATGGCCAATGCCGACTTCGAGACGGTCGAAATCCGCAGGAAGTGCCACTTGCAATCGAGGTTGGAATTGATCGACTCAGAACGCTTCTCTCCACACCCAGTGGCAGTGTTCGGTTGGTTGGGCTTTCAGGTACTGGAAAAACCAGACTGGTTCAGGCCCTGTTCGATTCAAGAGTCGGTCATCACGCTTTGCCCGAAACTCACGCGGTCTACTGCGATTTTTCGCAAGATCCAGTTCCAGCGCCGGCCCAGATGATCCAGCAGTTGAAGCGAAAGGGAATTCGAGCGGTAGTCGTTGTGGACAACTGTCCACCGGCAGTTCATCAGACGCTCACCGAGCACTGTCTTGCACCCGGCGGCGCCGTGGGTCTGCTGACTGTCGAGTTTGATGTACGCGACGACATTCCGGAGCAGTCCGAGGTGTTCAAACTTGAGCCGGCGTCCGACGATGTCATCGAGAGTCTGTTGGCACGGGATCGGCCCCAGGTGTCTGTGGTTGATCGGCGGCGAGTGGCTCAATTTTCCGGCGGCAACGCTCGAATCGCGCTGGCAATTGGGTCGCATATTCGGCCCGGTGACAGCATCTCGAAACTTTCCAATCGGGAATTGTTTGGGCGTTTGTTCAATCAGGGGCAGAACTCGAACGACAGCCTGCTACGGGCTGCAGAAGCGGCATCGCTGGTTTACTCGTTCAATGGTGACACCAACACGGGGTCGCAATCAGAGTTGGACGTGCTTGCGCAGTTGGCCGACATGTCCGTGATTGAGTTTCACCGGCAGATGAACACCCTAATTGAGCGCGACCTTGTTCAACGTCGAGGCGTGTGGCGCGCGCTTCTACCGCAGGCACTCGCGGACATGTTGGCGCGGGCCGCGTTGGCGGCCATCCCGGTAGGCAGGGTGATGCAATGCCTGATGCAGACAGCGCAACCACGTCTGATCACCTCGTTCACTAGGCGACTCGGCAGTCTGCACGATTCGCCTGTAGCGCGGCAACTGGTGGAAGGCTGGCTCCGGCCCGGTGGGATGCTCGGTGACTGGGATACCGCAAGACTTGCGGACGCAACTCGGCTCCAGAACGTCGCGCCGGTCGTTCCGGAGGCTGCGCTGGCAGCCATGGAACGGTGGGCGACCGGGCCAACCAGCGACGAGTTTTTGACCCCTCACTTCCTGCATCGCAACACTTATGTTCAAGTGCTGGCGGCCATTGCCTACGAACCTGCCACCTTCGCCCGTGCGGCGTGGACGCTGGCGCTCTTCGCTTCCACGGAACCGGAGAATCAGCGGCACAACGGCGCACGTCGTGAACTTACTCAGCTGTGCCGCATCACCTTGTCCGGAACGCAGGCAACTCTCGCGGATCGACTGACCCTGGTGCGTCGCCTGGCCCAGTCGTCGTTGCCACCACTCTCGGAGTTGGCCGTCGAAGCGTATGACGCGATGATGCACGACGGTTCGTTCAGCGACTTCAGAGCGCATGGTTTTGGATCGCGCTCACGCGATCATGGCCTGCAACCTGCAAGCAAACTGGACGTCACGGCCTGGTTCTCGGAGGTGCTTCGAGTGACAACCGAGGTGGCTGTGTCGCAGAGTTCACTGGCGCCCAGGTTGCGCGCCCTGATAGCCAAGCATTTCAGGACCTTCTGGCTGGCAGGTCTGCCGGATCAACTGGCGGCCGTCTGCTCAGACCTGACACGTCAGTCTCCCTGGCTGGAGGGGTGGATCGCGGCCCAAAAAGTTCTGCGCCGAGATGGTGATTCGATGTCTGCGGCAGTGCGTGGTCAGCTTGATCTGTTGATCCAGCAGATCAAGCCGAAGAATATTGGCGAGACGGCAAGGGCCTATGTTTTCTCGAAACCTTGGGGCAGCCTGGACATAGTTGACGACGACTGGCATATCGCAGTGACCGGTGCTGAAGTGCGCGATGCACATGTGACTGCTGAACTTCGGACAGAAGAACTGGGGCGCGAAATGAGCTTGAGCCCTGGCGCTGGCTTCGGCTCGCTGCTGCCTGAACTTATGTCGAAGCAGGCTCATAGAGCCATGTCGTTCGGAAGGGGCTTGGCGTCAAGCACCAACGACATCTGGGGACTTTGGAAAATGCTGGTCAGTGCGTTGGAAGCCCTGCCGGAACAGGCAAGAAATTTCTCGGCCTTGCTCGGGTGCTTGCAGGGTGCCGTAGATCGGGACCGCAATCTAACGGAGGAACTGCTCGACGATGCGGCAACACATCCTTTGTTGCGTCAATGGCTGCCTGCCCTGCAAGTACAGGTTTCGACCGATGAGCGCGGACTCGTGCGGCTCGAGAAAGCTTTGTGTGGCGATGCCATTCCTGCATGGTCATTTGGGGTCCTCAAGTTTGGTGGGCGAAGTGACGCGATTCCGCCCGCTCGTCTGGCGGCCATCTTGCTGGCGCTTGCCAAGCTGCCAGGCGGGGTTCCAGTGACAGTCGAAATTCTCTCGATGCGACTGTCTAGCGACAAGCGGGAGAAAAAAACCCACCCAGAGTGCTTGCTGCACTGTGCGCGAAGTCTGCTGCATCTTGCCGAGTTCGGCGACATCGACTCAATGTTTGACTACTGTCTCTCCGAGTTGGTGAACGCGTGTCTGATCCAGCCGGAGGCCGCTGCAGACGTGACGGCGCTCTGCATCAAGTTCTTTCCGCCTGGACCAGGCTATTCCTTGAACTGGCTCGCTTTCGACCAGTTGCTCACGGCTCTGTTTTTGACCCGGCCATTTGAGTGCTTGGATGCGCTGTTCGGCGAAGGCGTCGGTACCCGCACTGAGCACATCATGATGATGCGCCCATTTCGCAAGGGGGTTTTCAATGTTCTGCCACAGGCCACCATATTGGAGTGGGCGCAACGAGACGCCAAGTGCAGATTTCCGGTCGTGGCCTTGGGCTTGCGTCCCTTGAAGGCAGAAGCAGAGGCCAGCCCTCCTGAATGGTCGGACACTGCACTGGCCGTGCTTGCAGCCGCACCTGATCGACTGGCGGTGCTGGAGGCATTCGCATCACAGTTTGTGCCCAACTCCTGGTCCGGCTCCCGAGCGGCCGTCATTGAGAACCACCGTGCGCTTCTCACAAGGTTTATTCAAGGCTCAGATGAGCGCGAGTCGGTTTGGGCACGTGACGAAGACTCTCGCTTGCTCAAAATTGCTAAGCACGAGCGTGCACGTGAGCGGCAGCAGCACCAGGGATTTGAGTAGTTGGCGGGCGTGACACCATTGAAGGCGCGCCGATTCCTTCGGGTTCATCGACCATGCGCCGTCTCCCTCAACACAAACGTAGGTGAGTTTGCTCAGTGGCTGTGCAACTTTTCTTGCAGCCAGACCTTGATCAGTGACTGGTAGGGCACGTCGCGGGCGTTGGCTGCGACCTTGATCGAATCGAGCAGGTGCTGCGGCAACCGAAGTGAAATCGTCTTCGTACTGGGTTTCAGGTTGGGCAGCCGCACCTTTTGAGCCTTGGACCAGTCAAGGTGCTCGGTGGAGTCATGGGCTTCCCAGTAGGCACGCTCCTGCGCTTCATCGGCGAACTCTGGGATGGGTTTAGTCGGCTTGGGCATAAATGGCTCGCTCCTTTCGGTGCATGTCTCTTGCTGAAATGACCCGGATCAGCCGGGCTGAGTCGCGCAGTGTGAATGTTATGTGCAGCGTTCGGCCGTCGTCTGTTTTACCAAGGGCGTGCAGGCGTGGTTCACTCAGGCTGTGGTTTGTATCTTCCAGTACAAGCATGGGCGCGTTGAAGAACACCTGTTCCGCCTCAGCCATCGACACACCATGCTTGTCGCTCTTGCGGGCATTGCCATCATCCCAGTCGAACCCGGAGATCTTGTTTAGATCAAGCATTTTTGTATATTACTATCATGCGGCCTCTGCGGGGCAACATCGATACGCGCCACGGCATTGAAATGCCGGTGGCGGCGGTTAATGGCGATGGAATTTCTCGCAGCTCGCATGAGCTTTCCGGTCTGTTTGCCGTTGCGGCTGCGAGCCTGAGGCCTGGTCGTCGCCATCGCAGCGCCCGGGTGCAGACAGTGGCTTGGCCTCAAACCAGCCCCCGCAACTCCCGCAGCAGCACTGACAGCATGGCCATGTCCAGATTGGCGGTGGGTTTGAGGTCGGCCAGCAACTGTTGGCAGCGGGCCATTTGGGGCAATCGTTGAGCCTGCCAGGCGTCGATCAAGGCGGTGGCGTCGGTGGCCGCCGCGCCGTGCTCACTGGCGGCAGCGCCCGCTTTTGGCGCGGCCGCAGCGGCGCCGCCTTTGAGCACCGACCGCGCCAGCTCGCGCGCCAGCAGCGACAAGTCGTCGCGCATCGCCATGCGGGCCAGCGCTTGCCAATGGCTGCCCGTGGGCAAGGCGGCGATCTGCTGGGCCAGCCAGCCCAAATCCAGCCGGCCACCGCCGCCAAAGTACACGCCGGCCACGGTGTTGATCGCCGCCGCATCAACGGGCCCGGCGTCACCCGCCGCGCCGAACTCAGCGCCCAACTCGGCCGCCACCTGCACGATGTCAAGCGCAGCGACTTGGGCGTCCAGCCGGGCGACGCGTTGAGCCAACTCGATGGGCACGCCTTGTGATGCAAGCAACGCGGTTTGGGCATCCAGCGCGGCGCGCTCCTGGGGCGTGAGCCAGCGCGCCAGGCCGTCGGCCACCTCGGCCACGCCAGGCGCAAAGCGGTGGATGCTGGCGTGCAGATCACGCAGCGTGCTGCGCTCGTGCAGCAGCCAGGCGGCGCCGCGCTCAAGCAGGCGCACGCTGGTGTCGACGATGGTGTTTTGCGCGCCCACGTGCACGAGGTTGTCCAGCGCCTCGTTGGCCAGCCACAGCGGCACCAGGTCAAACACCTGGCGCGCGCCGATGTAGGCCCGCACGATGTCGGGCGGCGTGGCGCCGGTTTCGTCTTGCAGGCGCTGCACAAAGGTGGGGCCCACGCGGTTGAGCATGCTGTTGACCACGTGCGTGGCGATGATTTCGCGCTTGAGTGGGTGGCGCTGCAGCGACGCCGGAAAACGCTCACCCAGGCGCGCCGGAAAGTAGCGCACCAGCGTGGTGGCGATGGTCGTGTCGTCGGGCACGTCAGACGCCAGCACCAAGTCGTAGAGCGCCATTTTTTGATAAGCCAGCAGCACGGCCAGCTCGGGCGCGCACAGGCCCAGGCCGGCTTTGGCGCGATCGGCCAGCTCGGCATCACTAGGCAAAAACTCGAGTCTGCGGTTCAGCCGGCCGTCGACTACGAGCTGGCGCAGGCAGCGGGCTTGCTCGTCCAGCAGCTCGGGCGCACGCGCGCCGGCCACCGCCAGCACCTGGTTCTGAAAGGTGTTGTCGCGCAGCACCAGCGCGGCCACGTCGCCGGTCATTTCGGCCAGCAATTTGTCGCGCTGTTTGGCCGTTAGCTCACCGTCGGCCACCACGGTGTTGAGCAGGATCTTGATGTTGACTTCGTGGTCGGAGCAGTCGACGCCGGCCGAGTTGTCGATGGCGTCGGTATTGATCAAGCCGCCACGCAGCGCGTACTCGATGCGCCCACGCTGCGTGAGCCCCAAGTTGCCGCCCTCGGCCACCACCTTGCAGCGCAACTCAGTGCCGTTCACCCGGATGGCGTCGTTGGCGCGGTCGCCGCAATCGGCGTGGGCCTCGGTGCTGGCCTTGACGTAGGTGCCGATGCCGCCGTTGTAAAACAGGTCGGCCGGGGCCAGCAGGATGGCGCGCATCAGCTCGGCCGGGGTGAGGTGGTCGGCGTCGCTGGCAAGATGCAGCGCGCCGCGTATTTCAGGCGTTATGGGGATGGACTTGGCGCCACGTGGCCACACGCCACCGCCCGCCGACAGCAGCTTGGCGTCGTAGTCGGCCCACGATGACCGGGGCAGCGCAAACAATCGCTCGCGCTCGGCATAACTTTCAGCCTCGTTGGGTTGGGGGTCGATAAAGATATGGCGGTGGTCAAAAGCGGCCACCAGCCGGATCTGGCGCGACAAGAGCAGGCCGTTGCCAAACACATCACCGCTCATGTCACCCACGCCCACCACGGTGAAGGGCTGGGTTTGGGTGTTGTGGCCCAGGCCGCGAAAGTGGCGCTTGACGCTCTCCCAGGCGCCGCGCGCGGTGATGGCCATCTTTTTGTGGTCGTAGCCGGCCGACCCACCCGACGCAAACGCATCGCCCAGCCAAAA
>JAYWDK010000499.1:0-2851 GCA_043779845.1 Betaproteobacteria bacterium
GTGGTGGCGCAGGCCCCGCGAGACTGGCTGGCGGCAATTGCCCAACGCCGCACTGAGGTGGCCAGCTTGTTGGGCACGCCGCTGCCGGCGCGCCCACCCAACTTTTGCGTAGGTTGCCCCGAGCGGCCGGTGTTTTCAGCGCTGAAACTGGCGCAACAAACCGTGGGCCCGGTGCACGTGGCGGCCGACATCGGCTGCCACGCGCTGGCCACCTTCGAGCCGTTCTCCAGCGGCCACTCGATCCTGGGCTACGGCATGAGCCTGGCCAGCCGCGCGGGCGTGTCGCCGCTGATGCAACGCCGGGTGTTGTCAGTGATGGGCGACGGCGGCTTCTGGCACAACGGGCTGCTGACAGGCGTGCAAAGCGCCTTGTTCAACGGCGACGACGCGGTGCTGCTGATCATGAAAAACGGCTACACCTCGGCCACCGGCACGCAAGACATCATCAGCACGCCCGACGACGAGACCAAGGCGCGGGCCGAAGACAAACAGCAGAGCCTGGTGCACAAAAACCAGACCATCGAGGCCACTTTGACGGGCCTGGGCGTGACCTGGCTGCGCAGCGTGGACAACTACGACGTGGCCGCCATGCGCCGCACGCTGGAAGACGCCTTCACGGCTGAGTTCACGGGCCTGAAAGTGATCATTGCCGAGGGCGAATGCCAGCTTGAGCGCCAGCGCCGCATCAAGCCCTGGATCGCGGGGCTGCTCAAACGCGGCGAGCGCGTGGCGCGGGTGAAGTACGGCGTTGACGACGACGTTTGCACCGGCGACCACGCTTGCATCCGTTTGTCAGGCTGCCCCACGCTGACGCTCAAAGACAACCCCGACCCGTTGAAGGTGGACCCGGTGGCCACCGTGATTGATGGCTGCGTAGGCTGCGGCCTGTGCGGCGCCAACGCGCACGCCGCCACGCTGTGCCCCAGCTTTTACCGGGCCGAGCTGATCAAGAACCCCAAGTGGCATGAGCGCTGGCTCGACGGCTGGCGGGCCTCGGTGCGGCGGGTTCTTCAAACCGCATGAACCAAGCCGCATGACCTCAAACCTATCACCCAATATGCGCGACCCCAACCAACCCGTCACCATCCTGCTGTGCGCCCTGGGCGGCGAGGGCGGCGGCGTGCTGGCCGACTGGCTGGTGCACACCGCACGCCTTTGTGGCCACGCGGTGCAGGGCACGTCCATCCCCGGCGTGGCGCAGCGCACGGGGGCCACCACGTACTACGTCGAAATCTTTCCCCGGCCGCTGATTGAATTGGGCGGCCGCCAGCCGGTGTTCGGCCTGTACGCGGTGCCCGGAGCACTGGACTTGATGGTGGGCTCCGAGCTGCTGGAGGCCGCGCGCCAGGCGGGCAACGGCTTGGTGAGCCCCGACCGCACCGCCGTGCTGGCGTCCAGTGCCCGCGCACTGACCACGAACGAAAAAATGCAGATGGGCGACGGCCGGTTTGCCGACGACCAATTGCTGGCCGTGCTGCGCCAGACCGCGAACGAGCTGGAGGTGTTCGACATGGCTACGCTGGCCCAGCAGCACGGCACGGTGATCAGCGCGGTGATGCTGGGCGCCCTGGGCGCGTGGTGCCAGGCGGGCGGCCTGCTGCCGTTTCCTCGCGCCGCCTACGAGGCCACCATCCGCCAAGGCGGCAAAGGCGTGGAGCCCAGCTTGCGCGGCTTTGGCGCGGCCTGGGACAGGGTGGCCGCCGCCCGCGCCCAGCGCGACGCCGCGCTCGGCCTGGCCGCCGAGGTGACGGCCGAGCTGGTGGCCGGGCTGATGGCTGGGCTGTCTAACGAACAGGCGCCACCCGTGCTGCCCGCAGCGGCGGCGGCGCGCTTCCCCGCCGTGCTGCACCCCATGCTTGCACTGGGCCATGCGCGCTTGCTGGCGTATCAAGACGCCGCCTACGCCGAGCTGTACCTGCAACGCCTGGCCCGCCTGCTGGCCGCCGAACAAGCCGCTGGCGCACCGGAGGCACCGGCCACGCTGGAGGCCAGCCGCTGGCTGGCCCTGTGGATGGCGTTTGACGACATCGTGCGTGTGGCCGAGCTCAAAAGCCGCGCCGGCCGCTTTGCCCGCGTGCGCCAAGAAACCAAGGCCGCGCCCGATGAGCTGCTGCGTCTGCACGAGCATTTCAAGCCCGGCGTGCCCGAGGTGGCCGCGCTGCTGCCCAAAGGCCTGGCCAATGCGCTGCAACGCTGGGACGCACGCCGCGTGCAGCGTGGCCTGGCGCCTTTTGCGCTGCCCTTGAAAATCGGCACGCACACGGTGCTGGGCCTGCTGGCGCTGCGCTTGCTGGCGGGGCTCAAAGGCCAGCGTCGGCGCGGCAGCCGTTTTGCGGTGGAGCAGGCGCTGATCGAGCGCTGGCTGGCCGCCATCGAAGCAAGTCTGCCCGACCCCAGCGCACGGGCCGGCAACCAAGCCGGCGCCGCATCGCTGGGCCTGGAGATCGCCCGCTGCGGCCAGTTGATCAAGGGCTACGGCAGCACCAACGAGCGTGGCAAACACAACTTGCTGCACGTGATCGATCACCTGGCAACTTCCGCCAACGCCACCCACGTGGGCGACGCTGCGGCGCGTGCCTTGGCCGTGGCGGCAGCGCGCAAAGCGGCACTGGCCGACGAAGGCGGCACGGCGCTTGACCTGGCGCTCAAGGCCCACGGCGCGCCGGCCCGGCCGCTTGTGGCCCAGCCCATTCGCTGGCACCGCCGGCGGCCTGAAACCAGCGCCCCACCATGACGCCATCGGCTGATTTTTGCGAGGACTGCCCTCTGGATATCCCTCAGCGCCAAGCCCGGGCTTGCCACCCACAATGCCCCGCAAAACACCTGTCCCTGGAGACACCATGACCCATCC
>JAYWDK010000500.1:0-8203 GCA_043779845.1 Betaproteobacteria bacterium
CCACCGTGGTAGGCGTGCTGTTTGGCATGCCCTCGCTGCGCATCAAGGGCCTGTACCTGGCGGTGGCCACGCTGGCTGCGCAGTTTTTTACCGACTGGGCGTTTTTGCGCATCAAGTGGTTCACCAATGATTCATCGTCGGGCTCGGTCAGCGTGGCGGGCTTGAACGTGATGGGTTGGCCGATTGAGTCGCCGGTGCAAAAGTACCTGTTCTGCCTGGTATTTTTGAGCGTGTTTGCGCTGTTGGCCAAGAACCTGGTGCGTGGCCACATCGGCCGAGAATGGATGGCGATTCGGGACATGGACGTGGCTGCAGCCGTGATCGGCATCCGGCCGGTTTACGCCAAGCTCACCGCGTTTGCGGTCAGCTCGTTCATCGTGGGCGTGGCCGGTGGGCTGTGGGGCTTTGTCCACCTGGGCTCGTGGGAGCCGGCGGCCTTCTCGGTGGACCGTTCGTTCCAGCTCTTGTTCATGGTCATCATCGGCGGCCTGGGCTCGATCGCCGGCAGCTTTTTGGGCGCGGCCTTCATCGTGCTGCTGCCGATCTTGCTGGACGCGTTACCCGCGTACTTTGGCATCCCCATCGACACCGCGCTGGCCTCGCACCTGACCTTCATGATCTTCGGCGCGTTGATCGTTTTCTTCTTGATCGTTGAGCCGCACGGCATTGCCAGGCTGTGGTCCACCGCGCGCGAAAAACTGCGTTTGTGGCCCTTCCCGCACTGAGCTATTTTTCAACGCATTCTTTGTTCCCTGGCACCGACGGGTGCTTTTATTTCCCCCTCTGGAGACAGACATGAGCTTTAAAACCATCGCGCTGACTGCGGCCTTGTTGGCCTCGGCTTTGGCGGCCACGGTATCAACGTCAGCCTTTGCGCAAGCCAAGGAGCAGTTCTTCCCGCTGCTGGTGTACCGCACCGGCCCTTACGCGCCCAACGGCACGCCCTGGGCCAATGGCAAGCAGGACTACATCAAGCTGATCAACGCCCGCGACGGTGGTGTGAACGGCGTCAAGATCAGCTTTGAAGAATGCGAAACCGGCTACGCCACCGACAAGGGCGTGGAGTGTTACGAGCGCCTCAAGAGCCGGGGCGCCACGGTGATTGACCCACAAGCCACGGGCATCACTTTTGCGCTGACCGACAAGGTGGCCACTGACAAGATTCCGCTGGTCACGATGGGCTACGGCCTGGCCGCGTCGCAAGACGGCGGCGTGTTCAAGTGGAACTTTCCGCTGATGGGCAGCTACTGGACGGCGGCCGACATCCTGATCCAGCACCTGGGCAAAAAAGAAGGCGGGCTGGACAAGCTCAAGGGCAAAAAGATCGCACTGGTTTACCACGACAGCCCGTTTGGCAAAGAGCCGATGCCGCTGCTCGAAGAGCGCGCCAAGACCCACGGCTTTGAGCTGGTCAAGATCCCCGTCACGGCGCCTGGCGTTGAGCAAAAATCGGCCTGGCTGCAAGTGCGCCAGCAAAAGCCTGACTTTGTTTTGCTGTGGGGCTGGGGCGTGATGAACTCCACCGCGCTCAAAGAGGCGCAAGCCACCGGCTTTGCGCGCGACAAGATATATGGCGTGTGGTGGTCGGGCGCCGAGCCCGATGTCAAGGACGTGGGCGAAGGCGCCAAGGGCTACAACGCGCTGGCCTTGAACGGCTCGGGCCAGGATGCCAAGGTCATGCAAGACATCCTGAAGCTGGTGCACGCCAAAGGCCAGGGCACCGGACCAAAAGACGAAGTAGGCAGCGTGCTTTACACGCGTGGCGTGGTGATGCAGGCCATGATGATCGAGGCCATGCGCCGCGCCCAAGAGCGTTTTGGCAAGGGCAAAGTCATCACTGGCGAGCAAATGCGCTGGGGCCTGGAGAACCTGAACATCGACGCCAAGCAACTTGACCGCCTGGGCCTGACAGGCTTGATCCGCCCGGTGAGCACGTCTTGCCTGGACCACATGGGCTCCACCTGGGCCCGCGTTCAAACCTGGGACGGTGCGAAGTGGGGCTTCAGCTCTGACTGGTACCAGGCCGACGAGGCCATCCTGAAGCCCATGGTCAAGGCCGCTGCCAACAAGTACGCCAGCGACAAAAAGCTGACGCGCCGCGAGCCTGCGGACTGCCAGTCCTGATCATTTGATCCGCCTGAGGGCCCCACGACTGGGCCCTCTTCCAAGCACCGCAAGCACCGCCGGCACAAGGCCCGCGCACGGTGCTTGGAAGAGTCAAAGGGCACGCGATGAGCACACCGAATATTCTCCTGAACGTCAACGGCATTGAGGTCATCTACAACCACGTCATCTTGGTGCTCAAGGGCGTGTCGCTGCAGGTGCCCGAGGGCAAAGTAGTGGCGCTGCTGGGCGGCAATGGCGCGGGCAAAACCACCACCTTGCGGGCTGTCAGCAACTTGCTGGCGGGCGAGCGCGGTGACGTGACCAAGGGCAGCATCGACCTGCGCGGCGAGCGCATTGAGCGGCTCAGCCCCGCCCAGATGGTGGACCGCGGCGTGATCCAGGTGATGGAAGGCCGGCACTGCTTTGCCCACCTCACCATCGAAGAAAACCTGATGACCGGCGCCTACACCCGCCGGGACGGCAAGGTGGCGGTGGCCCACACGCTGGAGAAGGTTTACAACTATTTCCCGCGTCTCAAGACGCGCCGCACGTCTCAAGCGGCCTACACCTCGGGCGGCGAGCAGCAGATGTGCGCCATCGGCCGCGCGCTGATGGCCACGCCCACGATGGTGTTGCTGGATGAACCGTCGATGGGCCTGGCGCCGCAAATCGTTGAAGAAGTGTTTGAGATCGTCAAGGACTTGAACACCAAAGAAGGCGTCACCTTCTTGCTGGCCGAGCAAAACACCAACATCGCGCTGCGGTATGCCGACTACGGCTACATCATGGAAAACGGCCGCATCGTGATGGACGGCGAAGCCTCGGCCTTGCGCGAAAACGAAGACGTCAAGGAGTTTTACCTGGGCATGGGCGGCGGCGACCGCAAGAGCTTCAAGGACAACAAGAGCTACAAGCGCCGCAAGCGCTGGTTGGCCTGATCACGCGGCGTCTTGCCTAGCCATCAGGAGCAAGCCATGGCTGACGATTTTTTCGCGCCACCGGCCTTCGAGCCGCAGGACGCGCTGGTGCAGCTGAAGCGCGCCTTGCGCGAGTTGCGCCCACTCGCCGAGCGCAGCAATTGTTTCGAAATCAAGGCCCAGACCGTGATTCTGCTGGCGGTGAATGACGCCCACATTGACGCCCATATTGACGCCCAATTGGCGCGGCGCCCTGCCCGCAGCCCGAGCTGGGATCGTTTCACGCTGGCCAGCAGCGCCGACCAGCGCCGCTTTATCGACGAAGTAAAGAAGCGCCTGGCCAGCTGGGCGCATGACGAATAACGAGTGACCACAAAGATGACCCACACCTCACCCTTGAAGGCCTCGTCATGAGCCCGCACGGCCGCCCGAAGGGCTCATACACCGCAGCGCGCAGCGCGAAGGCTCCTCAATGAACGGGTTCCATGACGCCCTCGAAACCCGCGACCCCGCCCAGCGAGAGGCCGCATTGATGGCCGCCTTGCCGGGACATATCGCGCAAGCGCAGTTGGCCACCAGCGCCTTTGCCGAATCGCTGGCAGGCGTGTTGCCCACCACCGTCAACAGCCGCGCGGCTTTGGCGGCGCTGCCGGTGATCCGCAAACACGAGTTGCTGGAGCGCCAAAAAGCGCAACGCGCCAACGCGGCTCAACACGAACCCTTTGGTGGGTTTTCAGCCATCGGCTGGCGTGGCCTGCGCGCGGGCAAAGGTGCGCGCCGCGTATTCCAGTCGCCCGGCCCGATCTACGAGCCCGAAGGCGGCGCCGCCGATTACTGGCGCATGGCGCGCGCCATCTTTGCGGCGGGGTTCCGCGACGGTGACCTGGCGCACTGCAGCTTCAGCTACCACCTGACACCCGCCGGCGCCATGATGGAAAGTGGCGCCCACGCCGTGGGTTGCACCACATTTGCGGGCGGCATCGGCAATACCGAGCTGCAATTGCAGGCGGTGGCCGACCTGCGGCCCCATGGCTACATCGGCACGCCCAGCTTCCTGAAAATCCTGGTTGAAAAAGCCGCAGAGTCCCGCGTGGACATCCGCTCACTCAGCAAGGCCATGGTGGGCGGCGAGGCCTTTCCGCCCAGCCTGCGCGACTGGCTTGCCGAACGCGGCGTGCACACCTACCAAAGTTACGCCACGGCCGACGCGGGCTTGATCGCCTATGAGACCACCGCCCGACAGGGCCTGGTGCTCGACGAAGCCATCATCCTGGAGATCGTGCGCCCCGGCACCGGCGATTTGGTGTCCGAGGGTGAAGTGGGCGAGGTGGTGGTGACCGTGCTCAATCCTGATTACCCATTGGTGCGTTTTGGCACCGGCGACCTATCCGCCATATTGAGCGGCCCGTGCCCCACCGGCCGCACCAACACGCGCATCAAAGGCTGGTTGGGCCGGGCCGACCAAACAACCAAAGTACGCGGCATGTTTGTGCACCCCGGGCAAGTGGCCGAGATACTGCGCCGCCATCCCGAGGCATTGCGGGGCCGACTGGTGGTGGAAGGCGAGATGGCCAATGACCGCATGACCTTGCGGGTTGAGGTGGCCGGCGCAACCGACGGCTTGGCGGTAGCCATTGCCAACAGCATTCGCGACGTCACCAAGCTGCGAGGCGAGGTGCAGTGGGTGGCGCTGGGTGATTTGCCCAACGACGGCAAGGTCATTGAAGACGCCCGCAAATACGAGTAATGCGGCACGGCACGGGTGCCGCGCCAGCGCGGGCACCGGCAAGTCAGCAGTAGCCGGCACGGCACCGGCTCTGTTCAACCCGTAGCATCGCCCGTTGCCGTTTTGACCCGATTGAAAATCGCCAGACCAAACAGTTGATCACCAGCGCCTTGCTGTTGGGCGCCGCCACCGCCGCGCTGGCAGCATTTCCCGAAAAGCCCATCACCGTGGTCGTGCCATTTGCCGCGGGCGGCCCCACCGACAAAGTGGCGCGCGATCTGGCCGAAGTGTTGCGCAAGCAATTGGGCCAGACCGTCATCATCGAAAACTTGGGCGGTGCCGGCGGCACACTGGGCGCAGCCAAGGTGGCCAAGGCCACGCCCGATGGTTACACCATGTTGCTGCACCACATTGGCATGGCCACCTCGCCGGCGCTGTACCGCAAGCTGCCCTACGACACACTCGGCGATTTTGAGTACCTGGGCATGCCCAATGAGGTGCCCGTGACCTTGATCGGCCGCAGCACGCTGCCGGCCAGCAACATGCCCGATCTGCTGAAGTGGATCGACGCCAACAAGGGCAAGATCAAGCTCGCCAACGCCGGCTTGGGTGCGGCGTAGCACCTTTGCTGACTGCTGTTTCAACAGGCCGTGAAGGTGGACATGACGACGGTGCCTTACAAAGACACTGCACCGGCCATGACCGATTTGCTGGGTGGGCAAGTCGACCTGATGTGCGACCAAATCACCAATACCAGCCAGCAGATCGAAACTGGAAAGGTCAAAGCCTTTGGCGTCACCACGTTGAAGCGCTTGCACACGCCAGTGTTGGCCAAGTTACCTACGCTGGACGAGTCGGGCCTGAAGGGCTTCAACGTCACGATCTGGCACGGCCTCTACGCCCCCAAGGAAACACCTAAGCCCGCCGTGGACAACCCGTTGAGGCCCAGCCATCAAGGCCGCCGGCCAGTACGCAGACCAAGGTCGACGGGCCGGCGCGCGCTGCCGGCGCAAACCCCAGCCAACGTTCAAAATCCCCGCCATGCGGCGCTTTCTTGTGCGCTGAAGCGCAACGGAATCGTGACTGGTCCGTCGTTGATCAGGCTCACTTGCATGTCGGCGCCAAATACGCCCGCAGCCACCAGAGGATGGCGCCGCCGCGCCGTCGCCAATACGCATTCGTAGAGCCTGCAACCCAAGTCAGCGCTGGCTGCGCCGGTGAAGCTGGGTCGATTGCCGCCCGACACATCGGCCGCCAGCGTGAACTGACTGACGATCAACAAGCCGCCAGCCACATCCACCACGCTGCGGTTCATCTTGCCGTCGGTGTCGGAAAAGATACGCAGCTTCAGCAACTTGTCCACCAACTTGACGGCCTGCAACTCGGTGTCCGCCGGTTCAGCGCAAACCAACACCAGCAAACCGTGGTTGATCTCGCCGACCACTTGCCCAGCCACTTCGACTCTGGCCTCGGAGACCCGCTGCACCAGGCCGATCATGTTGTTTGGTACATCGAAAGTCCCCTACGCCGTTGGCGATCCCTTGCCATTGGCACGTGCTTGATCCTGGCCCGCCGGCAGGGCGTAGCAACCGGCAGCACAGGCCTCACGCAACTTGGCAACACGGCCGAGCGGCTCGCAACCAAACCGTGGGCGGGCGTCATGGAATGTCAACACTGCTTCGTCCGAGATGTGCCACCGGTCAAAAAGGGACAAGGCGATCAAAGACGAACCCTGGCCGCCGTGCGGCTTCAAGCACTTAAGGTGACGCGCACAAACTTGCGCTTCCCCACTTGCAGCACCATGGTGCCCACTGCCAGCTTCAAAGCTTTGTCGGAAACAACCACGCCATCAATGCGCACGCCGCCCTGGTCAACCAAACGCAGCGCTTCACTGGAAGATGCAACCAAGCCAGCCAGCTTTAACAGGGAGCCAATGGCAAAGGGCGCCCCTGTCAAGGCCAGTTCGGGCACGTCATCCGGTATGCCGCCTCGCGCTCGGTTGGCGAAATCTTGCTCGGCCGAATCGGCAGCTGCCTTGCTGTGGAAGCGCGTCACCAGCTCACGCGCCAGCATTACCTTGGCCTCTTTGGGATTGCGTCCAGCCAGAACCTCAGCGTTGAGCGCCGCGATTTCGGCTTCACCCAAGTGGCTCAACAGCGCAAACCAGCGCCACATCAACACGTCGCTGATCGACAGCACCTTGGCAAACATGGTGTTTGGCGCCTCGGAAATGCCGATGTAGTTGTTCTTGCTCTTGGACATCTTCTCGACACCATCGAGTCCTTCGAGCAACGGCATGGTCAAAATGCACTGCGGCTCTTGGCCGAACTCTTCCTGAAGGTGCCGGCCCACCAGCAAATTGAACTTCTGATCGGTGCCCCCTAGTTCGAGATCACTTTTGAGCGCCACCGAGTCGTAGCCCTGCATCAGCGGATACAAGAACTCATGTACCGAGATCGGCATGTTGGCCTTGAAGCGCTTGCTGAAGTCGTCGCGCTCCATCATGCGCGCCACCGTGTACTTGGCAGCAAGCTGGATCATGCCGCGCGCACCCAGCGGGTCGCACCACTCGCTGTTGTACCGGATCTCGGTTCTTGCGGGGTCAAGCACCAGGCTTGCCTGGCTGTAATAAGTCTGCGCGTTGGCCTCGATTTGCTCGCGCGTGAGTGGCGGTCGAGTGTTGTTGCGCCCGGACGGGTCTCCGATAGTCGATGTGAAATCGCCAATCAAGAAGATAACCTGGTGCCCCAAGTCCTGCAGTTGGCGCAGCTTGTTCAGCACCACGGTGTGGCCGATATGGATGTCCGGCGCCGTCGGATCAAGCCCCAGCTTGACGCGCAACGGCCGCCCGGTGGCCTCAGACCGCGCCAGCTTATTCAGCCACTCCGGCTCGGGTAGCAACTCCACGCAGTTTCGGCGCGAGATCGCCAAAGCCGCCAAAGTGCGCTCGGTAATCGGGAAAGCGCTTGTGGCGCGTGGCGCGGTGGAGGCAAGATTAATGGGTGACATGGCAGACAAATTGGGGCTCTTCCCCGGATCTGGGGCTGGGGGGTGCTTGATATACTCGACCCTCGTTTGCGGGATGTCGAGCTGCGACTTTTTACCGCCGACCACCTGATCAAGCCTCGGATTCTAGAGGACGTCGCTTGCAGGCCCCGCTAGTCATGCACCGCTACGCCCTTTTGAGACGTTGGCGAACCCCCACAAATCCAGACCAAATTTCGGATCTGTTTGGTCTGTACGGAACCCACCGTTTTGCAAAAATTGCCACTCTTTGCCCAGCAATGCTTGACCCGCTGCATTGCCACCGGACAGCGTCACCCGCGCCGGATAGTGATCGCGGTGCTTGGCCTGCTAAGCGGGTTTGCAATAACCGCATTTGGCACAGCAGCGTTCATACCTGAAATCGGCATGGCGCCACTGCACCAGGTTACCGAATCCATTCAAATCAACG
>JAYWDK010000501.1:0-8199 GCA_043779845.1 Betaproteobacteria bacterium
GCATGGCGATGGGGTTGGCCTCGTACATCAGGCGCAGCTGGCCCGGCTTGCTGGAATCCTTGGTATCGCGTGGGTACAAAAACACGCCGCCGCGCATCAGAATGCGGTGCACCTCGGCCACCATGCTGGCGATCCAGCGCATGTTGAAGTCGCGCCCACGCTCGCCCGCGCGGCCGGCCTGGCATTCGGTGACGTAGCGGTGCACCGGCGGCTCCCAGAAGCGTGCGTTGCTGGTGTTGATCGCAAATTCACTGGTGTCCTCGGGGATGGCCAGGTCGGGGTACGTCAGGATGAAGTTGCCAATTTCGCGGTCGAGTGTGAAGCCGTGCGTGCCCTTGCCCACCGTCAGCACCAGCATGGTGGCCGGGCCATAAATGGCGTAACCGGCGGCCACTTGCTGGGTGCCGGGCTGCAGGTAATCAGCCGTGACGGGTGCCGTTGTGCGCTCATGCTTGAGCACCGAAAAGATGGTGCCCACCGACACGTTGACGTCGGTGTTGGACGAGCCGTCCAGCGGGTCAAATACCAGCAAGTACGGACCGCGTTCAAAGCCCTCGGGGATGACGTAGGGCTCGTCCAACTCCTCGCTGGCCAGGCCCGCCACCAGCCCGCCCCACTCACATGAGGTGATCATGGCGTCGTTGGCCAGCACATCGAGCTTTTTTTGCTGCTCGCCTTGCACGTTGTGTTTGTCGATGGCGCCCAAAAAGCTGCCCAGCGCGCCCTTGGCAGTCATCGCCGAGATCGCCTTGACGGCAGCGGCCACGTCCACCAGCAGCGCCGCCAACTTGCCTTGGTCGTTGGCGCCAGCCAGTTGCTGGATCAGGAATTTTGAGAGGGTGGTGCGGCCTAGATGCATGGCGGTGCTCCTCTAGTTTGGGGGGCGTGCGGCGCTGCTTGAAACAGGCGCTGTGGCAAACACCCGGCTGGCGCGGATGTCGCTCTCGTCAATCGTGCTCAAGTCATCGGCGGTGAGCGGCCGGTTGCGGTCGGCAAACAAGCGCGACGCTTGCCGCAGCCGCATGCGATCCAGCGCGTTGCGCACGCTGCGCTCGTTGGCAAAGTGCGGTTGCTGGAGGCGCAGCTGCAAGTACTCGTCAAACGCCTCGCGGGCGCCGGGGCCAAACCGGTAGTGGCTTTCGCCGAGCATGACGTCGGCGATTTGCAGCAGCTCAGGCTCGCTGTAATCGGGGAAATCAAGGTGGTGCGCGATGCGCGAGCTCATGCCCGGGTTGCTTTGAAAAAACGTGTCCATGCGGTCTTTGTAGCCGGCCAGGATCACCACCAGGTCGTCGCGCTGGTTCTCCATCACCTGCAACAAAATCTCGATGGCTTCTTGCCCGTAATCCCGCTCGTTTTCGGGCCGGTACAGGTAATAGGCCTCGTCAATGAACAGCACGCCGCCCATGGCTTTTTTCAGCACCTCTTTGGTTTTGGGCGCGGTATGACCGATGTACTGGCCCACCAGATCATCACGCGTGACGCTCACCACGTGGCCTTTGCGCACGCAGCCCAAGCGGTGCAGGTCATGAACGTCACATTTCGCCAATTGCGGGTGTTTGCCGAGGTGGCGCGCCTGGGCAGCGTGCAGCGCACGGCCGAGGCGATGCACCTCACGCCACCCGCCGTGTCGATGCAGATCAAGGAGATCGAAAACCAGGTGGGCCTGCCGCTGTTTGACCGCACCGGGCGGCGCTTGTCGCTGTCCACGGCTGGCGAGTACTTTTTGGTCTACGCCCGCAGGTTGCTGGGCACGCTGAAAGAAGCCGAAGACGCGATGGCGCGCTTTACCCGCATCGAGTCGGGCGTGCTCACCATCGGCATGGTCAGCTCGGCCACCCACTTTTTGCCGCAGTTGCTGGCGCAGTTCCACGCCGAGCACCCCGCCGTCGAGGTGCGCCTGCGCCTGGGGGGGCGTGAGCAACTGGTGGCCATGATGCGGGCCAACGAAATCGACTTGTCGATCATGGGCCGCCCGCCCAAGGATTGGGCCAACCGCGCCGAGCCGTTTGCCATGCACCCGCACGTGCTGGTGACCGCGCCCAACCACCCGTTTGCAATGGCAGAGAGCGTGCTGGCCGTCGCGCTGGCGCGCGAGCCTTTCATCGTGCGCGAGCCCGGCTCGGGCACCCGCGCCGCGCTGGAGGAATACCTCGCCAACTTCAGGCTGCAACCCATGTTCGTGATGGAGATGAACAGCACCGAGGCCATCAAACAAGCCGTGATGGCGGGCCTGGGCGTGAGCCTGATCTCGCTGCACACCATCGGCCTTGAGTGGCGCAACGGGCTGATCAGCGCGCCCCACGTTGAAGGCCTGCCGCTGATGCGGCGCTGGCACGTGGTGAACACCGCCGGCAAGCTGTTGTCGCCGGCCGCCGAGGCACTGCGCTACTTTGTGCTCGAACGCGGCGAGGCTCATCTGGCGGCGTTGTTTGCGCAGCCCGGCGCCATGGACTGACGGCTGCGCCAAAGTGAGCGCTTTCAAGCGTCCGCGCGGCGAGACAAAGCGTGCAAAAAACTCGGCAGTGGTAGGCGCCCGCTACCGCCTTGACGGGCCCGCAAATGCGACAAAACGCGGGAAAAATTGACGGCAATCACCGGGCCCTGGCAGGCCGAACGTGCATAGGTCACAGCTTCATCAGCTGAGGCGCCAATCACCCCCCTGAATGGGGGGCCCAACTCCCTGCCTATGGGCCCTTGGTGCCTTGAGCCGGTCAAGCAAGGCGCAGATACTCTTCAACATGGAAAATTTTTCGACACGACCCCGGGCCACGTTGCCTTGGGTTACCAACATTGCAACCGTGGCAGTGATGGTGGGCGCGGCCCTCTGGTCCAACGAGCAACGCCCGATTGCCTCGGGTGAGTCCATCCTGAGCGTACCCGCCCTGCAGCACACGGCATCATCACAACCCACACCCGCCACTGCCGCGCCAAGCGTTTCTCCGGCACCCTGGCCTGCCCAGCCCACCACGGTGGCGCGCGAGGGTTTGCAGACCGTGGTTTTTGCCGCCGCCGCCGCACGTCGCTGAAACTGGCCGCTGACCCCGGCCACCGGCACCCGGCCCCAAACCCCGCGGCTAAAACCCGCCAAGCAGCGCGCCCCCCCAGCCTGCTTCTAAATCGCGCAGCTCACGGCCTGTGCCCCCAGCACCGCCACCAGCACCTCGGGCGCCAGCCCCAGCAAGTAGCCCCGCCGCCCACCGTTGATCAACAGCGTGGGCAAGGCCAATACCGAAGCCTCCACGTACACCGGCATCACCTTGCGCGTGCCAAACGGTGACGTGCCACCCACCAAGTAGCCGCTGTGCCGCTGGGCCACTTCTGGCTGGCAGGGCTCGATGCTCTTGGCGCCAATGGCCCGCGCCAGATTCTTGGTGCTCACCTGCTTGTCGCCGTGCATCAACACGATCAGCGGCTCGGCGCGTTCGTTCTGCATCACCAAGGTTTTGATCACCGCGTGCTCGGGCCAGCCGAGCTGCAGCGCCGACTCGGCCGTGCCGCCCCGGTCAACATAGTCGTACACATGCTCGCTGAAGCCAACGCCCGCTGCACGCAGGCGCTGCGTGGCCGGGGTTTCGCTCACGTGTTTGTCTTTTTTGGCCATGCGGTGTTTGTAGCTGGAGCTCGTTGAGGTGGCGCCTTGCTCACTGCGCCGGGTCGCGTTGTTGCCAACGGATGCGGTCAATGGCGGCCAGCAGCTCTGGTGACAAGGTGGTGCCCCAGGCCGCCAGGTTTTCTTGCAACTGAGCCACGCTGTTGGCACCGATGATGGTGCTGGCCACGCGCCAGTTGGTGTAGCAAAAGGCCAGTGCCATGCGTGTGGGCGTGAGGCCATGTTCACGCGCCAAGGCGTTGTAGCGCTGTGCGGCGGCCAGGGCTTCAGGCCGGCCCCAGCGCTGCTTGCGTACGCTCTCATAACGCGCTATGCGGCCCAACTCGGGCAGCGCGGCGTCAAAGCCCGCGCCGTCATATTTACCCGTGAGCGCGCCAAACGCCAATGGGCTGTAGGCCAGCAGCGACACCCCCGTGCGCAGCAAGGTTTCGTCCAGGCCGTTGTCGGCGGCCCGGTTCACCAGCGCGTAGGGGTTTTGCACGGCCACCACCCGTGGCAGGCCATGCAATTGGGCTTGACGCAAGAACTCGGACACGCCCCAGGGTGACTCATTGGACAAGCCAATGTGGCGCACCTTGCCTGCCTTCACCAAGATCGCCAGCGCCTCAAGCTGGGCCTGGATCGAGGTGAACTCACGGTCCTTTGCGGGGTCAAGGTATAGCGCGCCAAAGGCCGGCACGTTGCGGTTGGGCCAGTGGATCTGGTAGAGGTCGATGCTTTCGCACTGCAAGCGTCTGAGGCTGTCGTCGCAGGCTTGCACGATGTCGGCAGGCAGCAGGTTGTCACGGCCATTTCGAACCCAGTCCATGCCCCGCGCTGGCCCGGCCACCTTGGTGGCCAGCACGATGCGTTGGCGGGCGCCGGGACGCGCCGCGAGCCAGCGGCCAATGATGGCTTCCGTGGCACCAAAGGTCTCGCGGCGCGCCGGCACCGAGTACATCTCGGCGGTGTCGATGAAGTTCAGGCCGTGCGCCAGCGCGTGATCCAGCACGGCATGCGCGGTGGCTTCATCCACCTGTTCACCAAAGGTCATGGTGCCCAGGCAAACCTTGCTGACGCGCAAATCGCTGTGGCCAAGAAGCGTGAAATCCATGGGGTGTTTCTCGATGGGAGTGGGCATGGGGCTGAAGTGTGCAGCAAGCGCATGGCCTGCTGCCGCAGGCACCGATCCCGGCCTTGCAAAGGCAACAGGTTCCGGCCCCGCCTGTTGACCTCAGCTCGAATCAAGCGCCCGTGGCCACCGGCGCGCCGGGCCTTGAGCTCCAGTCGCTCCAGGAGCCGGCATACAGTGCGGCGCCGCCAAGCCCGGCGGCGCCCATGGCCAGCTGGTTGTGGCAGGCGGTCACGCCCGATCCACATTGCTGCACCAGATCGGCCGGCCGGCGGCCGCCCATCAGCGTGAGCCACTCGGCCCGCAGTACTTCGGGCGGCTTGAAGCAGCCGTCGGGGCCCAGGTTGTCTCTGAAGCAGCGGTTCACCGCGCCCGGGATGTGGCCACCCACGGGATCCAGCGTTTCGTTTTCCCCGCGAAATCGATCGGGCGAGCGCGCGTCCACGATCAATCGCAGGCCCTGGCCCAGGCCTGCCAGCAAATCGTCGAAGTCCAAGGTGCTGGCCATCGGCGGGCGCAGCCTGAAGCCACCGGGCGCGCGCGCGGGCACGCTGGTGGCTTGCAGTGCGCCACCGGCCGCGTCCCAGGCCGCCAGGCCGCCGTCGAGCACCTGCGCCGCGTGATGGCCCACCCAACGCAGCATCCACCAAAGCCGCGACGCGTAAATGCCACCCGAAGCGTCGTAGGCCACCACGGTCATGTCGTCGGCCAAGCCCAAATCGGCCAGCCTGGCGGCAAACGCCTCGCGGCTGGGCAGCGGGTGGCGGCCGCCACCGGCACCGGTGTGTGTGGTGGGCGCCGACAGGTCGGTGTTCAGGTTCAGGTACACCGCGCCGGGCAGATGCCCCTGGGCATGGGCCCGCTGGCCGGCACCGGGGTCGGCAAGGTCAAAACGGCAATCACAAAGCAGCAGCGGCGCGTCGCTGGACAACAGCGCGCGCAGCGCGAGGGCGGTGATGAGGGGCGATGTCATGGCGTGAGGGTGGTGGCGACGGGGTTGAACGGGACGTGTGGGCGGGGAGCTCGCTTGAACCATACCCGCTCAAACCATACGCGCTTGACCGGACGGCGAGACCTGCCGCGAACCCGTGGGTTCGTCAGCGCGGCAGGCCCAGGGCGCGAGCCCGGTCTTCTTCTTGCAGGCGCAGCAAACGGCGCTGCACCTTGCCGGTGGTGGTCATGGGCAAGGCGTCGATGAACTCGATTTCCTTGGGGTATTCATAGGGCGCGAGCCGATCTTTGACATGCAGTTGCAGCGCGGCCACCAGCGCCGCGTCGCCGCGCACGCCGGGCGCCAGCACCACATAGGCCTTGACCACGGCGCCACGCGCCGCGTCGGGCTTGGGCACCACCGCCGCGTTGGCCACCGCCGGGTGCTTGACCAGGCAGTTTTCAACCTCGCTGGGGCCGATGCGGTAGCCCGCGGCCTTGAACACGTCGTCGCTGCGGCCCTGGTACCAAAGGTAGCCGTCGGCGTCCATCACTGCCGTGTCGCCGGTGCGGCACCAGCTGTTGGCCGGGTCACCGGTGAACTTGGCGCGGGTGGCGGCCTCGGCTTGCCAATAGCCCAAAAAGAATACCGGGTCAGGTTGGCCATGCACGTCCAGCCGGTGCAGCGCCACATCGCCGGGCACGCCGCGTGGGCACTCTTGCCCGGCGTCGTCGATCACCGCCACGCGGTGGCCCGGGTAGGCGCGGCCCATGCTGCCGGGCTTGGCCGGCCAGCCGGCGGCGGGCTGGCCCAACGCGTCAAGTGAGCGGCCACAATTGCCCACGATGTAGTTGATTTCGGTCTGGCCAAACATCTCGTTGACGGTGACGCCCAGAGCGTGTTGGCACCAAGCAAACACCGCGTCGCCCACCGCCTCACCGGCGCTCATGACGGCGCGCAAGTGCAGCTTGTACTGCGTGCGTGGGCTGGGGTGCAGCTTCATCATGGCCTTGAGCGCGGTGGGGAACAAAAACGTGTGCGTCACCCGATGGCGTTGCATCAAATCGAAGGCGATGTCGGGTGAAAACCGGCCCTGCCAGGCCACGATCTCGCAGCCAAAGTACAGCGTGGGCAGCAGCGCGTCCATCAGCCCGCCAGTCCAGGCCCAATCCGCCGGCGACCAGAACACCGCTGGCGGCGCGCGGCGTTCGGCGCCCAGCACGTCCACGTGCGGAAACCAGTTTTGGCTGCACACGAAGCCGCTGAGGTTGCCGATCAGCGCACGGTGCGGCATCAACGCACCTTTGGGCGGGCCGGTGGTGCCGCTGGTGTAGATCAGCACCGCCGGCTCGTCGGCACCCGTGTCCACCGGCGCGAACAGCCGCGCACAGGCTTTGCTGGCCAGCAAGGCCGCGTCCCAATCAACGTCGCCCTGGCCGGCAGCGCCGCCCACCGCCACCACGGTGCACAGATCGGGGCAATCCACACGCGCGGCCAACACGTTGGCCATGGCACTTTCGTCGGCGATGGCCAAGCACGCGCCGCTGTCTTGCAGGCGGTAAGCCAGCGCCTCGGGGCCAAACAACATGGCCAGCGGCATGGCCACCGCACCCAGCTGGTAGACGGCCATGTGGGCGATGGCGGTTTCAAGCCGCTGCGGCATCACGATAGCCACCCTGTCACCGCGCCGCACGCCCAAGCGGCGCAAGGCCTGGGCCAGCAGCTCGGCTTGGCGTTGCAGCGCGCCATAAGTGAGCGTGGCGCGGCGGCCGTCTTCATGTTGCCAGCGGATGGCGATGGCGCGCGGCGTGCGCCGAGCCCAACGGCCGCAGCAGGCCTGGGCGATGTTGAATTTTTCAGGCACCGACCAGACAAAACCCTGGTGCAGCACGGCGTGGCGATCGGTGGCCGGAGCCTCGGTAGGCGCGGCGACGGCGCGATTTTTTTGCATGGGCGCCAGCTTACGGCCTGCCGCGTTGGTGGCCAACCCTTTTGAAAATGAAAAAAACGGCATCCAGTTCAAATTTCTCCTCAAGTATGCGAACAGGTGCCCGATATCCAGTCCAGCGGCGACAAAGCCGCACCCCAGGCAGCCACCATACCGTCGGAGCGTCATGCAGTACTCACCCCTTTCCCTCGTCAAGCAACGCGTTGAGTTGGGCCGACCACTGCCGTTCAACATTCGAGACAGCGACGGCACCTTGCTCCTGGCCTCCGGCCACGTGTTTGACTCGGCCGCGCAGATGGAGGCGATGTTTGAGCGCGGCGCCCTGGTGGACATCGCGGAGCTTCGAAGCCCCAGCGAAACCATCCAACACGCCCTGCCGACTGAGTTGCCTGGCCTGTGGCGCAAGTGCTTCGACAACCTGAGCCAGACCTTGCGCGACTCATCGCAGGAAGGCTTCAAGGATGCCCTGGAAGACGCAGCAACGCCCGTCCTGGCTCTGATTGAGCGCGACAAAGACCTCGCCATCTTTCAGGTGCTGCGGCAAGAGGGCAACCAACACACTCAGTACGGTGTGAACCACGCCAGCCACGCAGCCA